>JBGPIX010000321.1:0-6196 GCA_041485085.1 Candidatus Acidiferrum sp. | reverse complement strand
CAGCATTTCCGCCGGTTGCAGCTTTTGCGGCGCCAGACTCCGCATGATTCCGATGGCCACCGCTCCATAGAGCGCCGCTGCCGTTCCCTTGCCGCTCACGTCTCCCAGCGCAATACCCAGCTGCTGCGGCCCGTAACGCAAAAATTCGTAAAGGTCCCCGCACACTTCTCGCGCCGAAAGATACCGCGCGGCCATTTCCAAGCCGAAATCTTCCGTCGGAACCGGCCGTAGCAGCGCCCCCTGAATTCTCTTCGCTGCCTGCAAATCCCGCTCCAGCCGTGCCTCGTCGCGCGCCAATTGTTCGTAAAGCCGCGCATTTTCCAGCGAAACCGCGAGGTTCGAGGCCAGGATCGAAAGCGTCTGCACATGATCCTCTGTAAAATAATTCGGCTGTGGACTCTCCAAATCCAGCACGCCGATCACTTTTCCTTTATGCATCATGGGAATCGCCAGTTCCGAGCGCGTCTCTGGATTCACCATCAAATAGCGCGGATCAGCGGTAACATCCGGCACGAGAACCGGCTCTTTCAATATCGCCGCCGCGCCAACGATTCCTTCGCCCGATGTCGCTCGCAGTTTTCCTTGCACTCGCTGGCCATGCTTCACATCCACCCGGTGGCGAAATACCTTTTGTTCTTCGTCGTACAGCATGATGCTCAGAATCTGGTAATCAATCACTCGTTTGGTCTGTTCTGCTGCGCGCCGCAGAAGTTCTTCTACTTCGAGTATCGAGCCCGTTTCTCTGCCGACTTCGCTCAACAACAGGAGCGTATCCGCCTGCGTCTTCACCTTTTGAAACAGCCGCGCGTTTTCAATGGCCACGGCCAGCCGGCTGCCGAGCAGCGTCAATATATTTTGCTGGTCGCGGGTAAAGTAATCGAGCTGGCCGCTCTGAATATCCAGCACCCCGACGCATTTTCCCTGCAGCATCAGCGGCACCGCCAGTTCCGAGCGCACGCTGTCGATGGCGTTGATGTACCGCGAGTCCTTCGAAGTATCGCTGACCCGCACGGAGTGGCCCGTCGCCGCTGCCGTTCCTGTAATTCCCTGCCCCAGCGGTACCCGCAAATTGTCCGCCAGCTCGCGCGGGTAGCCTATCGAGAAACGGTGCCGGAGATAACTTCCATCTCCTTCGATCATCAGCACGCCAAATATTTCATAGTCGATGTGCCGTTTGATCAGCGCCGCCGTCCGCGCCAGGACCTCGTCCAGATCCAGCGAGGCGTTCACTTCCTCGCCGATTTCCGCCAGTGTGGAAAGGACTTCCGCGGAGATCTCCGCCCCGCCGCTCAACGCCATCGCCGTCGCATGTTTATTCGTTTCATTCATGTCGTGTCTTTATTATAGCAGGGGCGAACTCTCAGCCCTGCGAAGACCGCACATTGGAGTAAATTCTCTCCGTTTCCAATCCTCAATCGGAAGCGCCCGTTGCGGAATAGGACGCCTTGTAGGGTCCGCCTGGCGTATACCCCGACGCCTGTGGGGGAGGCGGGCCGTTCTTTTGGCTTTTTTGGTTCCGCGAGAAAGGATTCGCTTAGCCTACTCTCAATCCTCTGCAGGCTTTTTCTTCATGCGGGGCCCAAGCAACAAAACGCCAACGTACGGTAAATTTCTGTATCGCTCCGCGTAATCCAGCCCATAACCAACCACAAATTCATTGGGAATCGAAAATCCCACGTAATCCGCGTGAACCGCCGCGATTCGCCGCTCCGGCTTATCCAGCAGCACCGCTACGCGCAAATGTTTCGGCTTGCGTTGTTGGAAAAGGCGCAACAGGTATTGCAGCGTCATCCCCGTATCCAGAATATCTTCCACCACGATGACCGTTTTCCCCTCGATGCTCGAATCCAGGTCCCTCGTCAACCGCACTTGCCCCGACGAGTGCGTCTTCTCCCCGTAGCTCGACACCGCGATAAAATCAAACGAAACTTCCCCAGGAATATTTCTCGCCAGGTCGGTCAGAAAAAATACTCCGCCCTTCAACACACTCACCAGATGCAGCGGCTCCCCTCGAAAATCCTTCCGGATTTCCTGCGCCAGTGCCCGTATGCGTCTCTGAATTCGTCCGCCTGTAATCAAGACTCGCACGCGCTCCTGCGGAGTCTTGGTACTTTGTTGTCCGGTTTTTTGGCATTTCGGCATTCTCTTCCTCAGTGGCTCCGAGACTCTATCGCACGCGCGTGTGGCGGAGCAAGGCGCACTTGTAACACGCGATTTATAGAGGGTTTACACGTCCTCAATCCGCATTGACTACTCTCCCGCAAGCAATGGAGTTGGCGTCCAGGATGGTGCAGTTGGTTCTGGCGTGCATTGAAATTATTGCTTCGCGCGCGCCAAGGTTTTCCACAGGATCTGGCTTCAATTGTGTTTGCTTCCTGTGATAGAACATAAGTTATAAATCGGGATATTGGTTGCTGTCTACCGTCGACGATTGTGGCCATTGCGGTCTGTCCCCAAGATGAGGGGAGCCCCCACTCCACCCCGGAGGGGGTTCAAGTCCTGGCGCGACTGCGCGAAGCGTCGGCATTGTGAGAAAGAGAGAAACTTAAATGAGAATAAATCGGAATGGAAACTACTTCGTAGGGTGTTGCCTTGCACTGATGGTCATGGTCTTATTTGCTTGCGGCGCTTTCGCGCAGTCCAGCACAGACGGCGCCATCGGCGGGCTTGTCACCGATCAGTCGGGAGCAGTGGTGCCCGGCGCGAACGTTAATGCGCAGAATCTTGGCACTAGCGCCGCTTCAAGTGCCACTACCGACGGCAGTGGCCGTTATCTCCTCATTCATCTTCAGCCGGGACTCTATTCCTTGGACGTTTCCTCGAAAGGTTTCGCGGGTTTCAAGGCCACCAAGATCACGGTCGAAGTCGGACGGGTAACCACAGTGGACGCATCCTTGGGCGTCCAGGCCCAATCGGAAACAGTCATGGCAACCGCCGAAGCTCCCGTCATCATCGCGGACAGGGCGGATTTCTCCACCAACATCAATCAAACGACGATCGAAAACCTGCCCATCAATGGACGCCGGTGGTCGTTCTTCGCGCTCGGCACGCCAGGTGCTGTACCCGACGGCGGTTTCGGCCTCGTCAGCTTCCGCGGAATTTCTGGCCTCTTGAATAACAATACCGTGGACGGCGCCGACAACAACCAGGCATTCTTCAGCGAAGAGCGCGGCCGCACGCGCATCAGCTATTCCACCAGCGAGGCCAGCATCCAGGAATTCCAGGTCAATACTTCCAACTATTCCGCCGAATATGGGCGCGCCGCCGGCGGTGTCGTCAACGCCGTAACGAAGAGCGGTTCGAACAAGTTTCACGGTGACCTCTTCTGGTTCGACCGCAGCAGCGATTGGGGTGCCATCAATCCTTTTCAACTACACCGCGTCAACGGCACTCTCGTACCTTTCCTGCCGGAAGACAAGCGCCATCAGTTCGGCGGCGGACTCGGTGGAGCACTCATTAAAGACAAGCTTTTCTGGTTCTTCAGTGCCGACCAGCAACTCCGGCCCTTCCCGGCCGTCGCCAACTCGGGAACCCCCGGCGCCATATTTGCTCCGTTGAGTGCCGCGGAGACCACTACACTTACGACTCGCGGCGTTCTGCCCGGAAATGCCACAGCTGTCAATGACGCTCTTGCGCTGCAGACGAATTTGACGGGCACGGTTAACCGCAGGGGAGACCAGCTCATTCTTCTTCCCAAGATCGATTGGAATATCAATTCCAAGCATCACGCCTCGTTCACCTATAACCGGCTTCGCTGGAATTCTCCGGAAGGCATCCAGACCGCCGCTGTCGTCAACCGTGGAATCGAGAGCTTTGGCAACGACTACGTCAAGGAAGATTGGGCCATCGCCCGACTGATTTCCACCGTCAGCACGACCATGACCAACGAACTACGCTACCAGTACGGCAGAGACTTCGAATTCGAGAACGGCCAAGCTCCGATTACCGGCGAACCAGTTTCATCACTGGGTTTTTCACCCCAAATTACCATCAATGGCGTCGGAAACTGGGTGTTCGGCATGCCCAACTTCCTCAACCGGCCTGAGTATCCCGAAGAAAGACGCAATCAGGTGGCAGATACTTTTGCCTGGAGCCATGGCACCCATCTGATCAAGTTGGGATTTGACTTCAATCACGTTCACGATAGCGAGATCAATCTTTTCACCGGATTCGGGGCCTATACCTACGGCAACCGCGTGGACTGGATCAGCGATTTCGTTGCCAACGAAACCTCACATGCGCCTTTTTGCGTCGCCGGCGGGAATCCGGTCCCGTGCTACACCAGCTTTACTCAAGGTATCGGAACTCCCGGGTTCAAATTCAACACAAATGATCTGGCGTTTTTTGTCCAAGACGACTGGCGAATCCGCCCCCGCTTGACTCTGAACCTGGGCCTGCGTTGGGAAACGGAATTAATGCCGTCTCCCCAAATTCCCAATCCATCGTTTCCTCTGACCAGCTCTTTCCCAAGCGACCGTAAGGATATCGGGCCGCGCGTCGGCGCTGCCTGGGATATCGCCGGCAACGGCAAAACGATTCTCCGCGGTGGCTACGGCATCTTCTACGGCCGAATCATCAACTCCACTATCTTCAATGCTATCGCCAACACCGGAGTAACTGCCGGCCAGAACACGACCAATATCAATCCATCCACGACGTCACCTCTATATCCCAATGTGCTTGCTGCCGGGGCGGCGCCGCCGGGGCTGAATATTATCCAGTTTGCCGCCAATTCCCGGCTTCCCTTGGTCCATGAATTCGATCTCGAAGTGGCGCGCCAAATCGGCAAGAATACAGCTGTCACCGTCTCCTACGTCGGCAGCCTTGGCCGCCGCCTGCCCCGCTTCATTGACGGCAACCTCGCTGCCCCCACTTTGACAACCAACTACACAGTTGTCGGAGGGCCCTTCGACGGCAAACAGTTTGCCGTTCCCTTCTTCGGGGTACCCAACACTCTGACCGGCACCCGGCGCCCGAATAACACGGTCCAGGCTGTGACCTCCATCACTAATTCGGTGAACTCCAACTATAATGCCATGGTGGTCGCTTTTAATCGCCGTATGTACCAGAGCTTCCAAATCCAGTCTTCGTTCACTTGGTCTCGGGCCAATGACTTCGGCCAGGGTTCGCAGACTTTTACCGCCACCAATAACGTGTTGAACCCGTTCGACCTCGCCGGCGAATATAGCCGCTCCAATTTTGATATTCGCGACCGCTTCGTCTTTGCCGCGATCTGGAGCCCGAACTATTATCACGGCGAGAATCGTTGGCTCGGATACTTGGCCAACGGTTTCACGATTTCACCGCTAATCACCGCTTCTTCGGGTGTTCCCCTGACTCCGACGGTCTCAGGCAGCGCGCCCTCGCAAACCATCAGCGGCGTAACTTATGTCGCCCCGCAGGGTGCTGCTAATAACTCGCTTGATGACGGTGGCACGACCCGCGTGCCATTTCTTGGCGCGAACTCCTTTCAGTTGCCGAGAACTGCCAACGTTGACCTGCGAATCGCGCGCGAGTTCAAAATCTGGGAATCCTGGAAGCTCACGCTCAGCGGAGATGCCTTCAATCTCTTTAACCATGTGAATGTCACCGGCGTGAACGCGCAGATGTTCTCGATCCAGTCGTCCGGCACCGTTCATGGCGTGACTTGCAGCGGTGCTGCACCATGCCTCGTCTTTCAAGATCCAACAATAACGGGAAACCCTTCGACGAGCCGATTCCTTATCCCGACGGCTTCCAGCAACATCCTGACTGCGCAGCGCCAAATCCAGATTGGCATACGCCTGGACTTCTGAAACGCGCTGAACAGTTTGTGAACTGGCGTATCTCTTTTCGTAATGACGACCATAGGGTCTGACGGATTTGCTGTTCGCAGCATCAGCTCCTGATGGAAGTCAGATTCCACTTCTTGACCTGTCACACTAGTCAAGGAAGCGCGGCAGCCCAGCTGCCGCGTTTCCTTTTTTCTACTTCGCCGCTCCCGCTACCGACGGTCGTTCGTATCCGCTACGGACATCTCCCTCGATCTCCAAAAAACTCCTTTCCTTGGCTTTTCCCTGTTGAACCTCCCTGATAGTGTCCCCTTTAGACCTCGATAGAAATGTCCCCTAGACGTCACCTTCTCACAGGAGGGTGCCGTGAAGAGGACAGCCATGAGCACCAGGGAGTTGCGACGCGTGGAAGTATTCGGGCAGGT
>JBGPIX010000320.1:0-6210 GCA_041485085.1 Candidatus Acidiferrum sp. | reverse complement strand
GGATGAGCCACCAGGTAGATGAATGTGTTGGCCCAGGCAGGATCATCGTTGGGCACCCAGTAGCCGACGACATTGAGATCGTGCTTGGCTTGTAGCTTTGAAACGTCACGAAAGATCGACTCGAGGGCCGGCACTTTGCCCGGCACAGCATGATAGACCATAAGTTCGAAGACGCGATTGCTATCGGCCCTCACTTGGTTCAGGCACATCAGCCGGGCAGTGAGGAGCGATCCGGCTGCAAAGGAAACCAGCGCGATGCCGCAAACCTTCCATCCTCCAAATTTCCAGAAATTGGGCAACGCAAAGGCTGATTTGGGATTTGTCTTCATGGATTCATTCTCCTCTGTGGGTTCTCTCGAGTAAGGCCATACGTCTATTTCGCGAACCTCCGAACGCTGAAGGAAATCGGCAGCCCGATCACGACCATGTGCACCAGCAGCCCCAGAATCAGGTCCTTAAGTTTGTAAGGGCCCCTGGAGTGAAGCGCGGAGAGCGGCAAAACGACAAGATTCATTACTTCTTGCACCGCCGCGCCAAAGAACAAGCCGCAAACCAGCGGGTGTTCCTTCATAAAAACCAGCTTGCGGCTTGCGCCGTAGTAAACAGCCGCAGCGGAGCAAGCGATAAAAAAGTGCAATGCGACACCCAGAATATAGGTGCCGGCGCCGCCATGGAAAGCCTCCCTCCCCAGCAGGCCGCCGGCAATCACCAGCGGAATGTCCCATCCAAACAGAATGCAAGCTTGTAAAAGGTCCAAAGTCCCGGCAATCCCGCCGCCCACGGCGATTGCCAATAGAGCGTTGCTTTTGCTTAATGGCGCAGCCGCAGAATCTCCGACCATTTGAGTTCCTCTCTTTCACGTCTGATTTGTCTGCCATCCGCAATTCGGCTGAATGAGGCGGCTAGCATCGCCCTGCTCGCGTTTCTTATAGTCAGTTGACTGACTGACACGATACGCAGGCGAGACAGTGCTGTCAACGACTTTGAGGAGCCTCTTGCGCTCCACAACCCAAATTGGCTTAAACAAACTGCTGGCATTTGGAGGTCACGTGTCAAGCCGGAATCCCGAGTGCCTCGCCATTGACGTTGACACCGTCTCGAACATAACCTGTAAGCTAGTCAACTGACTATTGGACGGTGCGATGCCAAAATGGAAAGCAGATAACCGCACGCGGCTACTGCAAGCCGCCGAGAAGGTCACCTATCAGCACGGGTTTGGCAGAGCGGCCCTCGCGGATATCGCCAAGGAGGCCAGGGTTCCTCTGGGCAATGTCTACTACTATTTCAAGACCAAGGACGAAATTGGCGACGCCATCGTCGAACTGCGCGTTTCGCGATTCAAGAAATTGTTGCAGGAGCTGGACAAAGCAGATTCTCCCAAAGAGCGGCTGTGTGGTTTCGTCGAGATAAAAATCAAGAACCGCGAGGCACTGGCCCGCTCTGGCTGTCCTGTGGGGACCTTGTGTTCTGAATTGCACAAGGACGGCGGCGCAGTTGCGAAGAAATCGACGGTATTGTTTGCGGAGGCCCTGGCCTGGATGGAGGCGCAGTTCAAGGCGCTTGGCAAGGGAGCCGATTCGCGCGGGCTCGCCGTGCATCTTTTGTCCGCGACGCAAGGCGTATCGGTGCTGGCTCACACCTTTCACGACCCCGGCATGATCGAGATCGAGGCGGCGCGGCTCAAACAATGGATTCGCGCGCTTGAACCGGAAAGCGGCGACAAAGGCGCATCATGATGGCACGCTTGGGCAAAAGATGATTCGGCCCCGGGCCTTCCGGACCGCCTCCATTTCAAGGGCAAGATCGGCTACTCGGAAACCATCGTTCTTTGCTACTTTGTTGCAAATTCGGTTTACAGAAACCCGGCCCACTTCCGCCCCACACTGGCAATGGACTTCCCGAGCGTTCGGTGTTATCTCTAGGGCGGTTCTGGCATTGAAGATATGCCGAGCCATTCTCTGGCACAATCGCGAATCCTCATGTTTAACAGTTCGCACTTTTTAACTGGATACCATCAGGGATCAATTGGAGTTGCTTCGCGCGCTCAGGGGAATCGGAGGAATCTATGTTTGAGACGCCTGAAGAAGTTAAGCCGAAAGCCTCAATGGGACTCTGGCTCGGCATTGCAGTGGTCGCGGCCCTGGTTGCTGTCGGCGGATTTTTCTACATGAAGTCCAAGGGCAGCGCGAATCAGCAAGCACCCGCTGTCGGCGCGCCCGCAGTTGCCAAGGGAAATGCCGATCCTGTCCATGATTTGAAAATCCAGCGCGCCACGATGAACAAAGATCGCAGCGGCACCATGGCCGTTTGGCTCGTCACCATCGAGAATAAATCCCCATCCTACTCCTACAGCAAGATCGAGTATGAGACTACCTACGTCGGCGCAGACAACAAAGCCATCCTGGTCAACAAAGGTATTCTTCCAGGCGCCCTCGCCCCTGGTGAACAGAAAAACTCCGAAATCAATGACGCGTTCTACCCGGCCGGCACTTCCTGGTACAAGATTCGCATTACAGGCGCGACTCCCGCGGCTCAATAGCCTGGAGTTTGCTGCGAACCGGAAACGATGGCTTCTTCTATAGAAGAATTCCCGCGCGGCGAGAATCCGGCGAAATTCAATATCGCCACTCACTTCTTGGATGCCCCGGCCGCGCTGCACCCCGAGCGTACTGCCATCGTTGGCGAGCCACGCGAAGTGACCTACGGCCAGCTGGCTGCGCTCGCCAATCGCGTGGGCAATGCGCTTCGCGCGCAAGGCGTTTCCCGCGGCGATCGCGTCTTGATTGTTCTGCCGGACTCCGCGGAGTTTGTCGCCGTCTTTTTTGGCGCTGCAAAAATCGGCGCTGTGGCTGTCCCCGTGAATCCGTTTGCGCGATCTTCCGATTACATTCACTACCTTGAGAATTGCGAGCCCCAGGCGGCCATTGTCCATTCCGAAGCACTCGCGGAATTCTTGCCGGCCTCCAGCGTCCTTCCGCAAGTCCCGATCATCGTTGTCGGTGAAGAGAAAAGAGATTTGCACGGCGTGTCTTCCGCAAAGTGGAGTGCATGGATTGCTGCGGCCAGCGAACAACTCGCCGCGGCGGATACTTCGCCGCAAGATCCGGCATTCATGCTTTACACCTCCGGGAGCGGCGGCGCGCCCAAAGCGGCAGTGCATCGCCATGCGGACATGCTGGTTACCAGCCGGAATTACGCGCAAAACGTTCTTGGCCTGCGATCCGATGACCTGACATTCTCCGTGTCTAAATTGTTTTTTGCCTACGGTTTGGGAAACGGGATGTATTTCCCATTTTCAGCAGGTGCGCGCACTTTGTTGAATCCGGAGCGCACCACCATCGCGCACGTGATTGAGATGGTGGCGCGTCACCAGCCGACTGTTTTCTTCGCCGTTCCAACATTTTACGCCGCGATCTTGCGGGAAATGGAGCGACCGGGCAGCCGCGTGGATTTTTCTTCCGTTCGCATGTGCGTATCGGCCGGAGAAACTTTGCCCGCGGAAATCTTCAACGCCTGGAAGCACCAATTCAAACTCGAAATTCTCGACGGCATCGGTTCCACGGAAATGCTCCATGTTTTTATTTCCAGCGTTCCCGGAAAATGCAAGCCGGGAAGCTGCGGTTTCCCCGTTCCAGGTTACGAAGTGAAAATTGTGAATGAAAACGGAGAACCAGTGCCTGACGGCGAAATTGGTGCGCGGCGGGAGCGCTTTTGCGGAGTACTGGCGGATTCCCGAACTGACCGGGCGCACCAAGCGCGGCGATTGGGTAGTGACCGGCGACAAATTCCTTCGCGACTCAAACGGTTATTACCATTACTGCGGGAGCGCCGATGACATGCTGAAAGTTGCCGGCATGTGGGTTTCGCCGACGGAAGTGGAGAACGCGCTCCTCGGTCATCCCCACGTTGCCGAAGCAGCGGTCGTCGGCGCAACCGACGAACGTGGACTTTCTTATTCGGTGGCGCATGTCGTGTTGCGTGGAAATATCCAAGGTTCGGAAAAATTGGCCGGCGAAATTTGCGAGCATGTCAAAGCACGGCTCGTTTCTTACAAAGTGCCGCGCGAAGTTAAATTCTGCAGCGAGCTGCCGAAAACCGTGACGGGTAAAATTCAACGTTTCAAATTGCGTGGCGCGTGAATCAATTTTTCTGGATACACCTCTACTCCAGAATGCTGCCGGGCTCCCGACCAGGTCGGGACAGGTTCCGCCCGGCGCTACGTTTTCGGAAAATGGATCAGGCGGCATCGAGATAGGTGTCGAAGGACGAAGTGATGGAGCGCACTTCTGCAAGCGTTTGATCGCGCAGGACTTTACCGTCTTCGAGAATCGTTTCGAGCGCGTTGTTGGCGGGGATGGGTGCGCCCTCGACAACTTCGACCGTGGCGAATTCCTTGCCGTTTTGGATGAGATTGAAGCGGCCGCCGCGGCTGGCTTTGCTGGGATCGGTTTTGGGATTTTTGTAGACGTTGTGCCATTGGCCGTTGCGGTCGATGGCGGAACATTTCAGGGCAAATTTCAGGGTGTCGCGATTCATTTGTTGCAGCAGCGCGCCACCCATGCCGTAGCTCCAGATGTCCTGCGACCAGCCTTTGCGCGTGAGTTGCGCGGTGATGTTCTGAATGGTGTAGAAGTTGACGCCATCGCCCTGGATGAAACGCACGCACGGCACGGTAGACTTCCAGCCTTTGCGGTTTACTTCGTACCCGAATTTCTCGCTGACAATTTTGAAGAGTTCTTCGAGGACGGTGACGGCTTCGCCGGAATCGGGGCGAATCACCAGGGTGCCGGCGCGTTGCAGGACTTTTTCGCGCAGCGCGCCGCCCCAGAGATTGCGGACGGCATGGTAAATATCGTAGGAATCGCTGACGCACGCGACGATTCCTTCGGGACAGTTTTCGAGCATGTTGGCGTAAGCGTCGAGCTCGTGCGCTTCGCCCCAGGCGGTGATCGTGGAATGCTCGGAAGCAGGAATGCTGTAGGCGGCGCAATTGGCAGGATCGGTCGCTGAGAGATCGGCGGAATAAAACTGGTTGAGAAGCTGAATCGCGGCAAGCGTGTCTGTACCGAGAAAATTCAACAGATGCGCGGCGCCGCCGATGGCGGCGGATTCCTTGGAAGAAACGCCGCGGAAACCGAAGTCGTGCAGCTTGAAGGGGAGAAGCGAAGGATCGCCGGTACGCACCAGAGCTTTGCCGATGACTTGCTTGATCGCGCGGGAGAGCGTGGCAACAGTGATGGGATACCAGACTTGGACGAGAAGCGTTTCGGCCCAGTTGGTGAGCCAGTAGAATTCCGGGTCGGTATTTTCGATGGTGATGAGCGCGTTGTGAGTCTTGACGACGGTGCCTTCCTTGACGGCGCGGATGCGGAGAGGCAGGCGGCCGCCGTGCTTGGCATAGAGAGATTTGAAGCCCTCGTAATTGAAAGTTTTGGCGCGGCCGGAAAAATGTGCGTGGGCGATGCGGCGGGCTTCTTCGACATCGTCGAGTGTGAAGACCTGGCCGGCGAAATTGGACTTGATGATGTATTGCAGCATGGCGAACATGGTTTCGCCGAACATGCCGCCGCGGGATTCGAGGTAGGAATAGATGTGGCGCGTGTCCGGGGGATATTGCCACCAGTGGGTGAGCTTGTAGGAGTCCGTATTGAGAATGGGATTCAGCCGAAGCGACTGCATGAGGCTCCTCGGGATCTGGGATGCGAATGGATTTGGGACTGGCGAATGCCCACTCGACTGAGGATAGCAGAAGAGGGGAAAACGATAACGCAGAGACGCAGAGTCCGCAGAGGAGCGCAGAGAAGAGTGGCGGGAGGGGGGTACACCCCCGTCGCGATGAAAAGAGTGCGTAACGTTTTGATTCCAAAAGAGTTGAGTAGAGGCCGTTGTGTAAGTAAGTCTGTAAGATGAAGAAAAGAGATGGGATAGATCGGGACTCGTCTGAACGTCAAAACGATGGAACGTCGAAGGCGGGAGGGAGAGGGGGTACACCCCCCCATCAAAATGGATCGTTTTCAAAATAAAGGAGTTGCGGGAAGAGCATTTCGCAAGTGTTTGAAACGTAAAGGGATGGACGACGGTGTTTTTGGGCTTTGGTGGGATTGAGGGGCGGACTGCGGAGCGAAATCTCTCCTGAGTGGTCTCCACGGTGAACCAAAATGGGAATCGTGGGGCGGTGGGTTGTGAAGATGGAGAGGTAGCGGACAAAGG
>JBGPIX010000319.1:0-6223 GCA_041485085.1 Candidatus Acidiferrum sp. | reverse complement strand
TGGAAGCACATCATGGATGCCGGCGAATACCTGCGAGAACTGATTCAGACCCGGCGACAGCACCGATCCACGTAACCTCGATATCTTCGATAGCGGCGTATTTCTGCAAGCAAATCGCCCCGAATGTAGGACGGAACGCAAGGGGGGGCCCTCTAAAGTGGTGTCCAGGGTTCTAGTACTACCGTAAGACTGATTCAATCTATTTAGATTCCGACGTTGACACTCCACAGTTGCTGTATACAATATCCACGCTTCGTCGACTGCATGCTACCCGCATTACTTCTGTCCCTCGGGGTGGGGGAATGAGACTTCTCGGGCAGCAGCAATTCTAAATGTGGGGTGCCTCATGTCTAAGCAAGTCGCTTCCCGTTTTGCGTCTGGATTCGGTTCAATTGTAGTTAGCTGTGTCTTCGGGTTACTTTGTGCATTGATCGGACCTTACGCACTACGCGCACAGGTTTCCACCACCGGCAAGATTACCGGCACGGTTACGGACAGTTCTGGCGCGGCGGTGCCGAGTGCAGCCGTTTCCGTTAAGAGTGCCGCGCTATTGGCTCCGCGCAGCACCCGCACGGAAGCGGGCGGCGGCTACCTATTCGACCTGCTTCCTCCCGGCACGTACGAACTGACAGTCACGGCCCCTGGATTTAGCACCTATAGTCAGACCGGGATCGTGCTCACGGCCGGGTTCACTGCAACGGTTAATTCAAAACTGCAGGTTGGTGAGGTCACGCAGGTCGTCAGAGTGGAAGGCGAACCGGTGATCGACCTGCAAAACAACCAAACGTCCACGACCTTTGACCAAAATCTTTTGCAGGAAATTCCGAGCGGCCGCGACCCGTGGTCTACCGTCGCCCAGATGCCGGGAGTTACCTCAAGCACCTTCGACGTAGCGGGGAACAACAGCTACCAGCAATCTGCCATGCAAGTTCATGGGAGCACGCAAGCGGAGCAGATCTATAGTTTTAACGGCTTGGATCTGAACTGGCCTGGCGCCAATGGAGGTTACACGCAGTTCTATACCAACCACGATTCATTCGACGAATTTCAGGTTGTCGCAGACAATGCTCCGGCTTCTGTGCCCATCGGCGGCGTGTACATGAACATGGTAACCAAGTCTGGCTCGAACGAGTTGCACGGGCAGGCTGCAGCTTACTATTTGACGGCTGCCACCCAGGCCGGTGTAAAGCAACCGGTGTTCCAAGGCACGCCCGTGGACACAGGCTCGCCTTTTGATATGACCCGGGACACTTCCGCCAGCCTCGGTGGCCCACTCATGAAGAACAAGTGGTGGCTGTTCGGCTCTTATCGCCGTTACGACCTGAATCAAAGGATTCTTGCGGTGAAAGATCAGTCGGGGGCGGCCGTGAAGGATATCAATCATCAGACCAATACTGATTTGCGCAGCGATTTTCAGGTCAATTCCAAGAACAAATTCAGCTTCATCTGGCTGTATAACGAGCAGAATCGTTTCTTCCGCCGTGACACCGCATACCAGTTTGTTACTGCGGACGCCAGTTGGAAACAAATTGAACCTGCCTACATCTTACAAGGACTCTGGACCAGCCAAGTTACTAATAACCTCTTGCTCGATTTTCGCGTCGGCTGGAATAAGATTATCTTCCCCCTCACCTATCAGGCCAACTCGACAGGCCTCAACAAACAAGACATTGGATACTCCATCGAGACCGGCGCAGCTCCCAACGCATTTCAAAATCCTGCCTGGGTGCTGAAATGGTCTGCTGGCGGCTCGTGGTACAAGGCAAATTGGGGCGGCAATCACAATTTTCAATTTGGCTTCGAATGGGGTAAGAGCTACAACTCCTATATTTACCAGGTCAGTGGGGGAATTAATGCCGTCTACGACAGTGATAGCAACTTGAATCAGCCGGCCTTCTCCGTTCCCCACCAGGTTGTGGCCTACAACTCGCCGACGACACAGAAGAACTATTTTCGAGATACCAGCTTCTATGTGCAGGACACCTGGAACCTAAAGCGCCACATCACGTTGAACCTCGGGATGCGTTACGATCGATTCGCTACCTACTACCCGGCGCAAACGACAGCTGCTAGCCTCACCTTTCCGCAACTCTTCAAGGCTGGCTTTACGTTCCCAGCGTCTGGAAACCTAGTCGATTGGAACACCGTTTCGCCGCGCATAGGGGTGGCATTCGATCCTACGGGCAAAGGCACTTCGGTCTTGCGCTTCGGTTACGGCCTCTACTACATCATGCAAGGAACGGGCCTGGCGGAGACCGCGAATCCTAACGGGCTAATTACCCTGACTTTCCCCTGGGGACCTTTCGTTTCAGGTTGCACCCAGTGTGACGCAAACAACGACGGCATTCCGCAAATCAGCGAATGGCTCCCCACCGGGGCGACCCCGGTCGCCTCGTCCGGCGGCGGGCAAATCAACCGCAACATGGGCCGTCCCTATTCTGAGGAAATCAGCGCCTCATACGAAAAACAGCTGTGGCGGGATCTGCGTGTGGCTGCTACGTATTATTACCGGACCAAGAAGAACCTGTACGGAAGTGAGAACGCTGCGGTCCAGCAGTCGGACTATGTGCCGATCACCACACTCGGCGGACAGCCAATCATGAATCCGCTCACCAACCAGCCGATGACTCTGTATAGTTTTCAGCCCACAGACACAACAAAATACGGAGCATTTAGTAACCTTGTCACCGGCATTCCTCAGCTCGACAATAACTCCTACAACGCTGTCGAATTTACCGCGGTCAAGCGCTTATCCCACAAGTGGCAAATTCTGGGTGGCTTCACCGTCCAGCGTCAGAAAGGTGTTTTCGGCCGCGGCTTCTCAGATCAAGCGACCGGCGACAACTTCACCGATCCCAACAACGATATCAATAGAAAAGACAACTACCTCAATCTCGACTCCACCTATGTCTTCAAGGTGGATAGCATTTACCAGCTGCCCTGGAAATTCAGTACCAGCGCCAACTTCCAGCACTATACCGGCTTCCCGATTCAGCCGACCTTTACCTTCAACGTGCCTAATGGACAGGGTACCCTAGTAGGTGAGACGGTCATTCTACAAACTGCGGGGAATCAACGCCTGCCTAGCGTCAACCAACTTAATCTTCGCTTTTCCCGCGAGTTTGTGCTGAATGACCGCTGGCATCTCACTCCGACCATCGACTTCTTTAATGTGACGAACGCACAAACTACCATCTCAGAGGTAACACAGTTTGGAGGGAGCTATCTGCTGCCTTCACTGGCTATCAATCCGTTCGTGACGCGGTTTGGTCTGCGGTTCACGTTCTAACGGTGCTGGCCTCGTTTGAGGCCAGCACTTTCCCGTCCGGCGGGTTGGGCCGATGATCGAGCTCACCCGCCGGTCGCATGTTTGGAATTCAACTTTGGATTTGTGTACGCTGGGGGGCGCTATGAAGCGATGGAAAAAGGCGGTCGGAGTCATCTTCGCAGCAGCGATGATTTTTGTGGCTTCCGCCGCGGCACAGAACAGCGCGAAATCCGCGAAACTCACGATCGAGCAATTGATCGATATCAAGCATCCGACCGACCCGTTGTGGTCTCCCGATGGCAAGCATGTCGTCTTTACCTGGGATCGCGCCGGCGTTTCCAATCTCTATGTTTCTAACGCCGATGGCCACGGCCAACCGGTTGCGCTGACTTCCTTTCCGGAAGGGCAAGTCGGCGAAGCTTTCTGGAGCCGTGATTCCCAGGCCGTCTATTTTCCGCACAATGGCGATCTCTGGCAGGTTGCCGTCGGTGGAGGCGCACCGAAGCCGGCATGGACAACGCCGGCGAACGAATCCGACATTGTTCCTTCTCCCGACGGCGCCCGCGTCGCATTCGTGCGTCGCAGCGCTGAGGTTGCGGAAGGCGAAGTTCACAAGAGCGATCTTGTGGTGCGCTCGCTGGCCGACGCAAGCGAGTCCGTGGTGGCGCAAGACAACGTAAGCATCACGCGCCCGATTTGGTCTCCGGATGGCGCAAGCCTTGCCTACACTGCCGGTTTCAAGACCATCAATCACGATGAAACTCCCGGCTATTCCGGGCGGAAGATCATTTACCGCATTTGGGAATACGTTCCCGGGCAGATTTACGCCGCGAAAATCGCCGGAGGCCAGCCGCTAGCGATCGGCACGCCCGGAGAGTACGGCGGCCTGGCATGGATAGACCCAACGCATCTCGTGTTCGACGGGCAGACGAAAGACTTCAAGAAATATTCGATCTATGTGGTGGATACTGGCGACGGGAAACCGCATTCCATCCATGACATCATCGAGGAACAATTTTGGAGCATTCCGGACTGGGGCGAAGCCGGCGCCCAGCCCTGGCCATCGCCGGACGGCAAGTGGATCGCGTTTCTCAGCGATGAAGACGGCTGGGATCATTTGTACGTCATGCCATCAGCGGGCGGGAAGGCCGTCCAAATCACGAAAGGGCACTTCGAAGCGTGGCGCCCGGCGTGGTCGCACGACAGCACGCGGATTGCGTTCGACGCCAACGAGGCAGACCGGCCTGGCGACCGCCATCTCGGCATCGCCAACATCGGCAGTGATCCGTCGCACGCGACTGTAATGTATGTCACCGCAGGAAACGGCACCAACATCGAACCGCACTGGTCGCCGGATGACAAATATCTCGTCTACCAGCACACCGACACACGCAACAGCGCGGACTTCTTCGCGATCGAGGCCAAAGCAAACTCGAAACCAGTTCGCCTTTCCGACTCCATGCCCGCCGGTATCGACAAATCGCAATTCGTCGAGCCTCAATTCGTACATTTCCCGGGAGCGGATGGCAAGCCGGTGCCGGGATGGCTCTTTGTGCCGAAAAATCTGGATCGCAGCAAGAAAAACCCGGCGATCATCTGGATTCACGGCGACGGCGTGAATCAAAATTACGATGGCTGGCACGTCCAGCGGAACTATGCCGTCTACTACAGCTTTCACCAGTATTTGCTGCAGCAGGGTTATGTTGTTTTTGCCCCCGACTATCGTGGCAGCATCGGCTATGGGCGCGATTGGCGCAATGGCGTGTCCATGGATGTCGGCGGCAAGGATGCCAAAGACGCGTGGATGTCGGCCTATTATTTGAAGACGCTGCCCTATGTGGATCCTGACCGGATCGGCGTGTGGGGACTCAGCTACGGCGGATTCTTCACCCTGATTGCGATGACCGATCAACCAAAGTTATTTCGCGCTGGCGTGGACGTGGCCGGTGTAGTCGATTACGTGATGTACTACTCCGATCCCTACCACGGCGATTGGACAGCCAGCCGCATCGGAACTCCGGAGCAGAATCCGAAAGTCTATGCGAATGCCTCACCGATTTCTCATATTGATCGCCTGGAGCGGCCTCTGCTGGTGCTTCACGGCACCTCCGACGTAAACGTCCCGTACCTGGAGTCCGTCTGGCTCATTGACGAAGCGCTCAAAAAGGGAAAAGGTGAATTGCTTTCCTACATGATGTATCCCGGCGAGTTCCACTATTTTACGCGTGCGCATATTCTGCTGGACGCCTGGCACCGCGTGGACGACTTCTTTGCGTTTCACCTGCAAGGTAGGATCAAGGCGCCCCGCTAAGAATTTCAGAATGAGCTGCGGCCGCATCTAGAGGCGGTCCTGATTGGCTGGCAGTTCTCAGGTAGGAAGCATCTCGCCGTCCGTGATATAAGCCATTGGCTGGTCGGCAGATCATCTGAAGTACAAGGCGTTCCGTTGCGGCCATTATCTTGGACTTCAAGGATAGGGTAATAATCCTAATCAATCGGAGGCTCTCCGTGGTTCTCATTCGCAAGCGGATGTTGTATTTCGCCTGGATTGTAGCTCTTACGTGCGCAGTCGCGGCCAATGCACAGCAACCCGACAACGAGGAGGAGGGCGCGTTGAAGTTCCGCTTCGTCGGCCCAAAGGTCGGAAATCGCATTGCGGCGGTGGCCGGTGTGCCGGGAGATCCGAGCACGTATTACGCCGGGGCGGCATCCGGTGGCGTTTGGAAGTCGACCGACGGAGGCAATCGTTGGGCGCCTATCTTTGACAAGCAGCCGGCCGCAGCCATCGGCGCTCTGGCCGTTGCGCCGTCCGACCCCAGCGTCGTTTGGGCGGGAACCGGTGAAGCCTGGGTGATCCGTGATAGCGACGTGATGGGCAACGGAATCTATAAGTCCACGGACGCCGGGAAGACCTGGACCAACATGGGGCTTCAGGAGACCGGCCGCATCGGCCGC
>JBGPIX010000318.1:0-6280 GCA_041485085.1 Candidatus Acidiferrum sp. | reverse complement strand
GCGGATGTTCGAGGAAGCGCGCCAACCAAACGATCTCTCCCCAGCGAAAAAAAAGCGCAAGTCTGCAAAGCCCACGAAAAAAGATGCCCGCCCTCGAAGGAGTTAACTTCCGATGAGAACCAAATACGATACGAAGTTGAATCGGAGCACCCAGCGGAAAAAAGCCAAGAGATTCCCGGGCGGCAAAGTGCTGCAGCGATTGTTCGCTTACCTTGGCGAGCGCGATCCGGGGCTCAGCGACGAAGCCGTGACCGCGTTGGCCGTGGCCAAAGCCGCTCGACCGGCTTACGGACCGACCAAGAAAGCCCGCAGGCCAAGTAGGCCGGCGGCCAAGCCGTTTGCGGCCGCGATTGGCAAGGCTGCCGCCGCACTCGCCGAAAGTAGCCGCAGGGTTCGCGCCGCAAGCCCAAAAGCAAAGATGGCAGCAGCGCTCACGACCACGCCCTCGGCGGCGTCCTGGCAGGCTATTGGACCTTCGCGCATTCCGAAGGGGCAGACCTACGGAACAAATACGATCGACGTGATCGGCCGAGTGTCAAGCATCGCCGTTGACCCGAGCGATCCCAAACACTTGCTGCTGGGTGCGGCTGGCGGGGGCATTTGGGAAAGCAAGAACACAGGGGCGGCTTGGACGCCGCGCACCGATCAGATGCCTTCACTTGCGATTGGCGCCATCGCCTTTGATCCGGCTTCTCCAAACAAAGTTTATGCCGGGAGCGGCGAAGGAAATTTCTATTACAACTTAGGCGCCGGCGTTTACAAATCCACTGACGGCGGCACGACCTGGGCGGTATCGGCATCGGCGCCATTTGTCGGTGTCGGCTTTTATGATCTGGTCGTCGATCCAGCAACTCCCAGTATTTTGTATGCTGCAACAACGGCCGGATTCTACAAGTCCACGGACAGCGGAGCATCCTGGAGCTTAAAGAAAGCCGGAATGTGCTGGGACGTCAGCGTCCATCCAAGCGGGGGATCGACGGAAATTCTCGCCGCGTTTGTGAACGGACCTTTTGTATCGACTAATGCCGGAAATACGTTTGCTTCGGTCGCTCTTCCATCGTCACCAGCTGGCGCTTGGACTCGGCTAGCTGTCGATCGCCCGAGGACGGCACCAGACGTCGCCTACGTCTTCGGTGCCGTTGGCACCACGCCCTATCTGTGGCGGCGTGCCGCTGGGGCTTGGACGAAAATCACCGGTTTGCCAACAGTGGATCCGCAGGAGCCGTGGACAGGTCAGGCTTGGTACGACTGGTACGTCGCCGCCACGCCTAATAATCCAGACCAAATCTATCTCGGCGCGATCGACACGCTCCGTGTAACCATCAGTGGCTCCACTGCAAGTTGTACCAACATAACCACGCAAGGCAGCCACAGCATCCACCCGGACCAGCATTGTCTGACATTTTCGCCCAACAATCCGAAAGTGATTTATGCGGGAAGTGACGGCGGCATCTTCCGTTCAGCAAATGGCGGCGCAACCTGGAAGGCTCTGAATAAGGGGCTCGGAATCACCGAGGTCGAATACCTTGCTAGTGACCCGAACACATGGAAATGGCTGATGGCGGGAACCCAAGACAACGGAACGATTCGTTATACGGGGTCGGCATCGTCAGCATGGGATGCCATCGCCGGTGGAGATGGCGGTGATTGCGGCGTAAATCAGTTGAACCCAGCCGTAATTTATCATTCGTATTACTATATCTCGCTCGAGCGCTCGCCTAATAAGGGAAATTCCTGGACCGATCTAGGGCTTCCTTCAGCGTATGCTTCTCTGTTTTACCCGCCGGTCGAAGTATTTGGGTCAACAGTGGCCATCGGGGCCGCTTCTCTCCTGGTCACGAGGAGCGGCGCACAGCCGTGGACTCCCGTTTCTCTTGGACTGGTAGCGCGGGAGGTTCCCACTGCCATGCGAGAGATCGACGCTAATACGATCTTGGTCGGAACCAATGCCGGGCGCATGTTGAAAGTCAGTTGGAATGGGGCAAGTTGGAGCAAGGTCTCGTTGACTTCGCCTGCTCCTCGCTACATCAGCTGCATCGCCGTCGATCCGAGCAATCCCCTAAGGTTTTGGGTGACGATCTCACAAACTGGCGGTGGCTTGGTCTATCGCTCGGACAACGCCGGTAGCACCTGGGCCGACTGCACGGCGGGGCTGCCAAAGATCCCCATCAATGCAGTGGTAGTGGATCCGGCAAATTTCAAGAGGGTTTGGGTGGCCGCTGATGTCGGCGTTTATCAGACTCTGGACCTCGGCTCAAGCTGGGCGTCGTTTTCGACTGGGCTGCCGAACGCCATGGCTGCGGACCTGCTCTTCCACAAGCAGGATCGTGTGCTCATCTGCGCGACGCGGAACCGTGGCGTTTGGGTGATAGCTGTTCCTTGACACGTTGGAATGTAAAAGGGAGGACGTCATGGACTTCATAGAGCGAATCTTCCGTATCGCGCCGGATGGTGGAAGCGGCTCAACAGAGCTGATGATTATTTCTGGCGTCGTTCTGATTGCTATCGTCGTTGCCTGGGCGCGCATGACGGTAAGGTCCGCACGCGTGCTTGAGTCCAGCCAGGGTTGAGGTCGCCCTGCGGTGGTTTTCTTGGGTTTGGCCTAAAGATCAGAATACCCGCTAATCGCGTTCGCGGAAGAACCTCGCGGCTCCCGGAGCCCCGGCTCCGGAATCCGCTTCGGCGGCGTCCCAGGCTTTGCGATCGATGGGCTGGATGGGTTCCAATTTTTTCTGCGATAGCGTTTTGTTAACCGCCGGTAGCTCTTTCGCAACGAACGCCTCGAATTCGCCGGCCACGTCATTCAATTCCTTGGTGAGCGAATCGATGCGCGCAATCTGATAATCCCCGGGACGCCCTTCGTAGTTCAAAATGGCTCCGTAGAGTTGCGTCGTCTTTTCACGAATGCGCTCCTCACCGGTAATGGCGCCGCCCTCGGTCGTGGCAACGATTTTCTTTCGCATCGCTTCCACTTTTCCGGCCAGTTCCTGCAGCCGTTTGCTGAAGACGGCGTCGGACTTCGCTTTTGCGCCGCGTTCCAGGAGCACCGCGTGGACGCTGTTGATGCGGTCAACGTCGAAGCTCATCTCCCCAAGCAAACGGTGGAGGCGCATCGCAGAGTCAAATTCCAGTTTGCGGTCTTCCATCGTGAACTTCGCTCGCGGGTCGAGCTCCACGACAAGTTGCGTGCTGTAACTCTCTTTGCCGCGCGTCATCTTCACCGTGTAAGTGCCCGGCATTACGCGGGGACCTTGCGCCGCTTCAAAAGCGGCACTAGCCGCGGGTGGAACGTGCGGCGCTTTCAGCCGCATCGGCCATTCCACTCGGCTGATGCCGCGCCGGCTATTCGGAGGAAGTGTGTCCACCAGCTTGCCTTGCGCATCAAAAATTTCCAGTTTCATCTTTCCAAAAATATGCCGCTTGCTCTGGTAGTACGTAATCAGCGCCGCGTCCGGCGGATTCGGTCCGGTGAAGACCGCGCTGCCTTCCGCCCAGCCGCCCTGCGCAGGAAGTCGCTGCTGCGAAGGCTTTGCTTGCAGGAACACCGCCTCTTGCGCCATCACTTCCGGAGTCAGTTTTCGCAGCGGCGTGATGTCGTCCACGATCCAGATGCCCCGGCCATGCGTGGCAATCACCAGATCCGATTCGCGCGGATGCACCACGATGTCCCGCACAGCTACTGTCGGAAATTCGCGTCCTTTGTAGCGCGCCCACTGCTTCCCGCCATCGGGAGAAATCCAAAGGCCGAACTCCGTACCCAGAAAGAGCAGATCGCGCCTGACCGTGTCTTCCTTAATCACATGCGCATAACCGCGCACGCCGCTGTCGGCGGCCACGATCGGCGTCCAGGTCTTCCCGTAATCCGTGGTCCTATAAACATGCGGATCCATGTCCCCAAAAGTGTGCCGGTCGAAAGTCGCATAAGCCGTGCCCGCGTCATAGAGGCTGGCTTCGACCCATGAAACCCACGAAGCCTTCGGCAGATTCGGAACATTCCCGACCACGTTGGTCCAGGTCTTCGCGCCATCGCGCGTTACCTGAAGATTTCCATCATCGGTTCCAACCCAGATGGTTTGCCCATCGCGCGGCGACTCGCTGATGGAATAAATCGTCGTGTGCATCTCGGCGTAAGAATTGTCGATGGTGACCCCGCCGGATTCTTCCTGCTTCTGCTTCTCCGGATCGTTGGTGGTCAGGTCCGGCGAGATGCGCTCCCACGATTGGCCGTGGTCGCGCGAACGGAACAAGAATTGCGCGCCGATGTAAATCGTCCCCTTCTCGTTGGGACTCAGGTGAATCGGCGTGTTCCAGTTGAACCGCAGCTTTCCTTCTCCGTAATTGGGTTGCGGCTTGATCAACCGGGCCTCGAGCGTGGTTCGATTCACGCGGCCGACCTCGCCGCCCTGTGATTCGGCGTAAACATAGTTCGGATCGGCGGGATCCGGAAACACCCAGAACCCATCCCCGCCAAAAAGATTTTCCCAGCGGCCGTTGGTAATTCCGCCTGGATACTGCGAGTCGCCAACCCACACGCTGTTGTCCTGCAGCCCGCCGAAAACATGATAAGGATCGGCATTGTCCGCGCTCACGTGATAAAACTGCGAAACCGGAAGGTTATTGCCCTTCCACCAGGTATTGCCGCCATCGTAGGAATACCAGACGCCGCCGTCATCGGTAGCGATGACGTGATCCGTATTGTCCGGATTCACCCACACGTCGTGGAAATCGCCGTGCGCGCCATTCCCGATTCCGCTGAAGCTTTTGCCGCCGTCCTCGCTCATGATCAACGTAAGGTCCGGCTTGTAGACTCTGTTCTCGTTTTTCGGATCGACAATCAAATTGGCAAAGTAAAACGGCCGCCAGACCATCCAATTGCTGCGGTCCCGCTCTTCCCAGGTCTTGCCACCATCATCCGAGCGGAAAAGGGCGCTGCGCGTTGACTCGATCATCGCGTAAACAACATTTGGCTTTGACGGCGCGATTGTGACCGCTACGCGTCCCCAGGGTTTCGCAGGGAGCCCCTTGGCGCTCTTTTCATCCAATTCCTTCCACGTCGTTCCGCCATCCGTGGTCTGAAAAAAACCGCTGCCGCTGGCCGTCGTAGCATTCTCCCCGCCGGAGCGGAAGGTCCACCCCTTCCGGCGAAAATCCCACATGCCCGCGAAGAGAGTCTTCGGGTCTTGCGGGTTCATGGAGATCATGGAGCAGCCGGTAGAAAGATTCGCGCCCTTCAGAATCTTGTTCCAGCTCTTGCCGCCATCCGTGGTTTTGTAGATGCCGCGATCCTCGCTGTCACTCCACAATTTCCCCGGCACACACACGTAAACAGTTTCGCTATTCTTCGGATCAACGATGATTTTCGCGATGCGCTCGGAATTTGCCAGCCCCATGTTGGTCCAGCTATCGCCGCCGTCCGTCGATTTGTAGATGCCATTGCCAATCGACACGCTGTTGCGCGTCCACGCCTCACCCGTTCCGGCCCAAATCGTTTTTGGCGCCTGCGGATCAATGGCGAGTGCGCCAATGGATTGCGCGGATTCCTTGTCGAATACCGGCTTGAACGTCGTGCCGCCATTAGAAGATTTCCAGACGCCGCCGCTGGCTGCTCCGACGTACACGGTCAGCCGGCCATCCTCTTTCACCGCGGCAATCGCCGCCACGCGTCCACTCATGGCGGCAGAGCCGATGTTCCGCGCCCCGAGCCCGGAGACTGTGTCGGAGTCGAATTTGGCATTTTGCGCGGGAGCAGGCCCGGCAAACATCACGGTGGCAAGAATCACCATCATCACAGCGCCAAAACAGCGGATTGTCTTGCTCATGTCGTCGGATTCCTTCGCGATAAAGTAGCAGCAACAGCTCTTGGCCCTAAATCTTGTCGGAGTAGGACAGGCATTCTTGCCTGTCCTCTATTCAAAATTTACTTCCCAGCCGGCGGCGCCTTCATCTCCGGCTTGGAAACGGGCATCGTGAAATGCCCATCTTCCAACGGTATATTTTGTTCGATCTTCTCGACCGTGATCTGCGCGCGCGAAGCGCTGCCCTTCTGCGCCTGCTCCACAGCAAACGGATAATAGATCCCGTTCACCTGCTCATAATCCCCGTAGTACAACTCGTTCTCCTGCAGCGCTCCGCGAATCCTCGTCTGAATTTCCAGCTTTAGCTCCAGATACGAATCCGCATCGAGGTAGTAATAGCGCACGTCCCCGTTCTTCATGCTCAGCTTGATCTTGAAGCAGTCCGTTCCTTCCACCGAGTCGTGCCCCACCAGTTCGGCTTTGTG
>JBGPIX010000317.1:0-6280 GCA_041485085.1 Candidatus Acidiferrum sp. | reverse complement strand
GGAGGCGGAGCGGCGCAGCAAGCGCACGTGTAGCACGACGACGTCGCGGCGGCCGGGTTTGACACGGTCGAGCACATTGCCCAGGTGATAGAGGGAGTGAATATTGCTGACGGGCACAAGGATGTTGCCCGGCCGAGCGCCGACCGACGCCGGGGTCAGTTCGCCTTCCATTTCGAGATGGAACTGGTCCATCTCCACATGCTTGGCATTGCCACGCGCGTGATGCGTGACTTTCTCTGAAATCGTAAAAACGATGAACAGCACGACGGAGAAGGTGACGCCGGCAATGGTCGCGTCTTTCTTGGTGAACAGGTTTACGACGGCGATGCCGAGCAAGGTGAGGGTGATCAATGCAAGGCCAAGGGGGATTTCCACGCCAAAAACCGTAAAGTTCAGCGGCACCCGGTACTCGCGATCGCCCGGATGCGTGTAGCGCAAGATGAGCACCGCAAGGCCCTTCATCGCGAAACTCCAGATCACGCCGAAGGCGTATAGGTTCGCAAGGAAAGTGACGTCGCCGCGACTGATGATGATGGTGAGAATCTGCAGCAACGCGATAATGTTGATGATGCGGTAGGACGTTCCAAATTTCCGGTGCGGCTGGCGGAACCAATCGGCAAGAACACCATCCTCGGAAACTCGGTTGAGCACTCCATTTGATCCCACGATTGCGGTGTTCACCGCTCCCGCTAGAATCATCGTGCCCACTACGACGACGAAACCGTGGAAGACCAGCCGGACCAGAAACGGCCCTTCTAGATTCATGGCCAGGCCACCAATGAGATTTTCCAGATAGTTCTGGCGAACGTTGTCCGGAATGATCATCACCGCGAAAAAGGAGACCAGCGAGGTGAACACCAGGCTGTAGATGAAAATGACCAGCCCGGTTTTCTTCAAGTTCGGAAGCTTGGGATGCTCGATTTCGCGGTAGACCTGCGCGAGGGATTCTTCGCCGCTCATGGCCAGCACCGAATGGCCAAGGCCGATGAAGATGGCGATGATTCCGGCGAGATGGACAAAATGCACGCCATAGAGCCAGCCCATGGCGTTCGGCTCAAGCTTCAGGTTTTTCGGAGAAGGAATCGGGGGTAGCGCGGGATGGCGGAGCCAGACCGTATAGATGCACCAGGCGATGAGAATCACGACCATGACGGTCGTGATCTGCATGATGCGCATGGCTTTCTGGCTGGACTCGTGGACGCCCTTGATGTTGTACCACCAGAAATAAACGGTGACGAAGATGGCAAAAACGGCCGCGCCAAACCCAGGCGAAATGTGCAGACTCAGGTGGACGTAGTCAAATGTCTCGTTAAAAAGTCCGACGATATATTGGCCAGCGGACACACCGCTGATCGGACCCGTCAGAATGTAATCGAACATCAGCGCGGAGACGCTGAACTTTGCGAGCGTGCCGCCCATCGCTTCCTTGACGACGCGATAGACGCCGCCGCGCACGAACATGCTACAGCTTTCGACGTAGATGGCGCGCACGGCATACGAAAACAGCATGATGCCGAGGATGAACCACGGCGCGGCCTTACCAATGTACCCTTCGGCTTCGCCACCGGCGTAATACGCAGAAGAGGCGAGATCATTGAGCACGATAGCCGCGGCGCGCCAGAAGGAAATGAAGCTCAGGAGCGCCGTGGTGGCGACAAGAACGCGCGGAATACCGTTGCCGCGGCTGCCTGCGGCAGCAGGGTTATTGGGAGTGCTGCTCATGTCTGGGTGTCGTTAAATCGCAGATTGAAATGCTCGCATTTTTAGGGCGCTAAGTCTAGCTTGTGGCCGCGCAATCCTTGAAAAGTTCTAACCCGCGGAGGCGCGGAAGGCTTTGGCGCATTCGGCGCAGGGGCAGATGTTGCGGAGATGGTCGTAGCTGTAGATGCCGGTGGAATGGCCATCGGTGAAGCTGATCTGAACGGCGTAGTTGCCTACCACCGTGGCGGCTTGGGCGCGTGGCTTCGGCTTGAACATGGGTAGCGCGGGAGATGATTTGAAGGGGGAAGCGACCTCGCCGAGTGATACCTTCTTCTCGCGCGCATCGTTGCAGGTGGCGCAGGGGCATTCTTCGCGCAGATAGGCAAACTCGTAGTGGCTGGCATGGCCGTCGGCCCAGGTGACATCCACACCGGTGCCATTCGAAACGTGAATCTTGACGCTGGTGGGTTTTTTTCGCGGGTCGGGAGGAGTCGGCATGTTTTGGATTGGCGATTAGCCCTTGGGCTTGCCGTTGCAGCAGTCGCCCGGAGGAATGGGATTTCCGTGCGGGCAAGATTTAGGATGCCCGAGGAACGTGCAAATGCGCTCGTCCAGCTCCGGACTGATGATGTGTTCGAACTTGCAGGCTTGCGTGTGAGCCTCGGCGGCGTCGATGGAAAAAGTGTCCTTGAAGAGGCGCTCGGCGAGGCGGTGACGGCGGACCACGTCGCGCGCGCGCTGGCTGCCTACGGGCGTGAGTTGGACTTCCCCGTTTTGCATTTGCACGAGGCGCAGATCGGACATACGCGACAGAACTCGTGCCGCAGGCTCTTCGGTTACGACCGGAAGCTTCCCCGCGGTGCCGGTCGCGCGAAGGTGCTCTGGCTGCGCGGGCTTCCCTTCCTCGCCGCAGACCCAAATTTGTTCGAGGAGATGGTCGAAGCGGATTTCGTCGTCGGTGGAAATCGGAGTGCAACAATCCGCCGTGTCGGCGAGCGGACAGTTGAGCGGATGGCCGGGGCCATGTTGCGCCGTGTCGAAATGCAAGTGGCCATGAGCAAGCTCGATGCGGCGGTCGGCTTGGCGGGCGATGTCCGGGTCGTGTGTCACCATCAGGATAGTGTGGCCGGCGTCATGCAGTTCGCGGAAAATCTGGATAACGATATTTTCGTTGGCTTCGTCGAGATTGCCTGTGGGCTCATCGGCAAGAATAATCTTCGGCTGATTGATCAGCGCGCGCGCGATGGCCACGCGCTGCTGCTCGCCGCCGGAGAGTTGCGCGGGGAGATGCGTCAGGCGATCGCCGAGGGCCACGCGCTTCAGCGCTTCCGCGGCCTGCGCTTCATCCGTGACGCTATGGAAATACTGAGCCAGCATCACGTTTTCCAACGCCGTAAGATACGGCACGAGATGAAATTGCTGGAAAACGAAGCCGACTTTTTCCGCGCGATACCGGACCAGTTCGTTTTCGCGCAGTTTCGAGAGATCGACGCCGTCAACAACCACATGTCCTGACGTGAGCGTGTCCAGGCCGCCGAGAATATTGATGAGCGTGGTTTTCCCGGAACCGGAAGGACCCATGAGCGCGACCCATTCGCCGCTATGGACATCGAAGCTGACTCCGCCGAGCGCGCGCAGGCTGCCGTACTGCTTGATCAGATTATCGATGACCACTTGCTTCGCCGCGGTTTGCGGCGGCGCTATAGCGACGGAACTCACGCTTCACCCCTGAAAACCGATGCCGGACGGATGCTGGCCAGCCGCCGCAGCGGGAAGGCACTAAGAATCGCAACGATGACAGTCAATGCCACAGCTACAGGATACACAATCAAGCGCGGCCGCGCCGCCACGCCAAAGACCGCTTTGCCCAATCCGATGGAAAGAAAAATCCCCACAGCCGCGCCGATCAAACCGCCTGCGAGCCCGAGCAACGCCGCCTCCGCAAGGAAAAGCCGCAGCACGCGCCGCATCGAGCCGCCGATGGCCTTCATCAAGCCAACGTCCATCTTGCGCTCCATCGCCACGTTGGTCATCGCCGCCATGACACACAGCCCAGTGAGAAGCAGCACGATCCCCACCGTCGCCGTCAACAGCCCGCTGATGCGGCTGTAGATCTTCGCTTCGCCTTCCGTGAATTGCCTAATCGGGCGGACCTCGGCGTCAGGAAGCTTTGCCGCAAGCGCGGATTGAAATCTCATCATTTCTTGCGGCGTGCCTGAAAAGCTGATCTCCATGAGGCTCGCTCGGCCACTCATGTTGGTAAGCTGTTGAGCGGTCCGCAGCTCGATGAAGACTTGACTGTCTTCATCGCCGCCCGTCGAGATATTTCGAATGTTCTTGAGCCGCTCGGCATGGGCGCCGTAGAATAACTCGACCATGTCACCATCATGGATCTGCAGTTGTTCTGCAACTTTTACTCCCACGAAGCAGTGGCCCTTCGCCGTAATGTCCTCGTCCCAGGAGCCCAATTGGGATGTTCCCCAACCTGGAATGAGAAGATGCAGGGCGGCACCCAGGTCTGTTCCAGCCCCGACTACTTGAACTTGCTTTCGTTGCTCAGGGAGCAAACTGTCTCCGCCCTTCTGGAGGCTGGTGACGAAATAGAGAAACGGTGCGGCTACGGTTGAAGGATTTCCAACATCTCGAATGTTTCGCGCTACATCCTGTTCCTGAATCGTTCCCGAATTGTCTCCAAGATTAGTTGATCCCGCAGGCGTAACGATTATATTTGCGCCGAAAGCTCGAAATTCCTTGGTGAGGCGCCGTTTGGCGTCGACTTGTAGATTAAGAAGGGCCGCCGTAACGGCGGCACCTGCGCCGAGAGCGAGCATCATGACGAAGAGGCGGCCGCGGTTGGCTCCGAGCAGACGCCGGATGATGCGCCAGAACATCGCTCTATTGGTTGCGCGACGGTCGGCCATCATTCGCCTCGCAGGATGGGCGCCGGTTCGATGCGCGATGCCCGGTGCAGCGGCAGAGCACTGCCAAGAATCGTAACGACGGCGGCGAGCGCGATGATCACGAAAAAGACGATGAGCGAAGGCTCAGGCGCCGCGCCAAATATTTTTTCGCCAAGAAGCCGTGCCAGAACAATCCCAAGCGCATAGCCAGCTCCCCCGCCGACAAAAGCGAGCAAAAGTTGTTCTGCTGCCAGCAGGAATCCAACGGTGCCCGAGCCAGCGCCGAGCGCTTTCATCAAGCCAATTTCCGTGCGCCGTTCGATCACTGAAGCCGCCGAAGACGCCCCGACCGCCAGAGCCGCCGCAAGCAACGCCGCGCCCGTGACCAGCCAAAGCAGGATGCGCACGCGTGTAAGAATCTGTCCTTCGCCTTCCGCCACGCGCCGAATCACGCGCACATCCGTGCCCTTCAGCTCCTCGCTGATTTGCAGAGCGATGGCCGAAATGTACGGCGTGCAGTACCAGCGATCGAATTCCACCGGCGTCATGGTCTTGGGGTCCCTCTTCGCAAAAGCATCTTCCGGCTTCGTCAGCGCGCTTACGTACAGCTTGCGGTATTGTCCTGGCTTGTTGGCGAGTTCCTGTGCAACAGAAAGAGGGGCGAGCACACTTTCATCTTCGGGCCCGCCCGATGAAAGAAGACCCACTACTTTCATGGTGATCCAGTGGCTGTGATCTCCCGCACTAACGTTTAGATCGTCGCCGATCTTTACGCCAAACTTCTTCGCGAGATTGATTCCCGCAACACATTGCCGCGACCTTTCGTCAAACCATTTTCCTTCGATATTCCACCAAGGGTTTGTTTTCTCGACTCCGCTGACATAGGTAGTGCCGTCGGGAACGGCTACGGTGTGCCTGGCCCAAGCGCCAACCAGCGTGGCATTTCCCACAACGGACGGAGCGAAGGAAGTCTTGGAAGCTGGTGACCAGGCCTCAATCGGAACTTCGAGAACCGGACTGAAACCTACAATGTTGTGTCGCCAGAAAATCGTTTTCAGCTTTGGCAGGTCCGCCTCAGGAAGGTACGCGCCCGCATTCACGGGACGATAGTCCACGCCACCAATTTCAAGCGGCAGCGAGTCGGCTTGCGGTGTCACGAGAAGATTCGCGCCTAAACTCCTAAATTCCTTCGCCAGCCGGTCGCCTACATCCAGCGAAACGCTCAACGCCGCCGTGGCTACTCCCATGCCCAGCGCCAGCGCCGCCCCAGTGAGGAGCTTGTGGCGCGGACGGCGTCCAAATGAATCGGCAACAATTCTCAGAAACATGGTTATGCGAAAACCTTCTGTCTTCAGTTCTCAGTATTCAGTAATCAGTTTTCAGTTAGGGGGAAACTAACAACAGATCCTCACTGAAACCCCATACTGAAAACTGAATACTGACCACTGATAACCCTTCATCAATCGGAGTCCGCTCAGCCCCTGCGACCAAAGGCCGCACCTTATTGGGGAATCTCCTTTGCGGCTTGCGTCAACGAAGAAATATCGATCACCAAATCTCCACCATCCACGTGCGAGGGCACGCCGATCGGATTGCAGCCTCCCTGATCGCCAATCGACGGAATGTAAATCGCCGAAGCGCAATGCCGGCACATGACGTTCTGCCCTTCCTGCCGGTAG
>JBGPIX010000316.1:0-6295 GCA_041485085.1 Candidatus Acidiferrum sp. | reverse complement strand
CGAAGTAGATGCGCGCGATGGCCTTAACCCTCCCGGCTGGATGGACCATCCAGAAGAAGCGCGGTTGCGTTCGAGCGTCGCGTACGCCCAGTGGCTGATCGTCCGGGACAGCAAGTGCCCACCCTTGAAGTCTCTTGAGGGAAGGATTTGGCAAGAGGGATTCACGAGCGGGGAGCTGCGCGGGGCAATTTTCCCCGACGTGCCGCTCGCATTCGAACGCTGGCGGCGGCAGAAGAAAATCATCTGCATCTACTCGTCCGGAAGCGTACTCGCACAGCAAAATCTGTTTCGCACCACTGCGTCAGGTGATTTGACGGCGTACATCTCCCTTTTTTTCGACACCCGGGTGGGAGCAAAAACCGAGGGAGAGAGCTACAGGAAAATCGCCGCTTCTTTTTCTTATGCGCCGCACCAGTTTCTGTTTATTTCCGATGCGGTGAAAGAGATTGCAGCGGCGCAGTCCGCGGGAATGCAAGCCCTGCTCTGCGTGCGAGAAGGGCCTCCAACAACGCTCGCTGCCGGCGTGATTCACGATTTTAGAGGCGTATTTCCGGATTGAGCGAACCATCCGCCTCAGGCGGGCGGGCCCTGCACGAGAATCTGAGAGGGGCAGCTACTTGACTCCCCACTCTGCGTACAGTTTGGTAATCGCCGGGCCGATTGTGAATCCCCACGCAAAAACGGGGAAGTTCTTGAACTTGTCCGGCACGACGTAGCGGTGCTGCGCTTCCTCGGCTGGGACGCCCGCCTTGTACATTTTTTCGGCTTGCCCGGCGATGTCGTCAAACACTTCGCGGATCGAAGCAATGCCTTCCTGGCCGCAAATCTGGCCATGACCGGGGACAAAGAGCGTGTCTTTATCGAAGGCGGCAAATTTCTTCAAGGTGTCGCGCCAGCCTGAGACGGTGGCTTTTTCGTCAAAGCACACGGGATACCAGCCGCTGAAGAGCAGGTCGCCGGTGTAGACCACATTCTGTTCGGGGACACGCACGATCATGTCGGTTCCGGAATGCCCGGGATAGGACTCGATCACGGCCGTCAGACCGCCGAGGTCAATCGGCATGGGCAGCTTTGCGGGATCAATGGGATGATTCGGCAGGCCAAGAATAGTGGCATTGGCGATTTGGAAGAGTCCCGTTACCGCGTTCAGATCGCTTTGTGCATGCGCCCGTTCCAAATCGGACTTGGCATCCTTGATGCGTTTCTCATACGGTTCCAGTGCCGTCGCTTTGTCCAATCCTTGCAGAGGCACGTAGTTATCGACGATGCGCTTCGCCGTTGTGGAATGCGCCCAGAGTGGCACACCATTGGCGCCGTAGAACGAATTCCCCATGGAATGGTCAAAATGATAGTGCGTGTCCAGCGCACCCTTCACGGGAACCTGGCTCACCATCCGCAGCGCGTCCATCTGAAAGGCCGCGCCCCCGGGCGTCGTGAATCCTTCGATCAGCAGCGCGCCGTCTTTTCCGGCGAGGAAACCACCATTGCAGATGGTGGTGTTGCCTTTCGACGGATCGGAAATCGTGGCATAGAGTCCGTTGCCCACCTTGCGTACCAAGGCGAACCCTTTGTCCACAATCGGCATGGGTGACACTCGAGAGTCGCCCGCCAGTTCCGCCGCGAGCGCCGGCAAAGGAATCAGCTTTGCCACCGCATAAAAGGCTCCGAAACAGGATGTCTTGGCGAGAAAGCTGCGGCGTGAAAATAGGCCAGAATTGATTACTTCGCGGCCCCGATTCGAAACGTCGATCATACGTCCTCCCGTGAAATCAAAACTTCGATTGGATGACCGTAATTGAAGGTAGGTTATTCTAGCAGAGACTTCCAAAGCAGCGGATTTCCGACCCCTCCACTGGAGTGGACGAGCCTGGAAGCTGTCATTCAAAACACGCTGACTATTCAAGTGATTGCTACCCGGAACCTCCGTTACGTACCATGGAGTGCGTCGGCGGCAGCTCATTCCTGAGTTACTCCGGCGCAATTCCGTCGCTTTTTGAGGGAGGCCTTCCATCATGCTCAAATTCATACCTGCGGTAACTTTGGCAATCGTCTTGTTGCTTGCTCCCCCTCAGCAAAGGCAAGATGCCTGGCGAGATGCATGCATCCAGCGATGCGTCAGTCAGCCGACGGCGGGTGATCCCGAGGTGCAGCGGCAGGAGATCACTAGCCTCGAAAAAGAAGCGGCGCGCGCCATCCAATTGAGCAATGGAACTTTTTTTCGCCGTGTGTACAGCGATGAATTTGCAGGCATCCTGTCGCATGGTCAGCAGGTCAACAGGGACCAGTGGATTGCGACGATTGAATCGCCTTCCTTCAAGCGTGAGTCGTTCAGCGTCTCCGACATCAAAGTCCGCATTTTTCAGGAGACGGCGGTAGCGACTTGCCTCTGGTCCTCCCGGTTCATTCTCAATGGTCAACACCTCAGCAGCCAGCTCCGCGCCATCCACGTCTATGTCAATACGCCTAATGGCTGGCATGTGATTTCCGGCCAGACAACCAATCTGCCTCCCGACGTGCAGCAGGTGCTCTAGCGTATTGCTGACATCAGCGTTGGCTCGCGTTGACGCCTCATGAAGCGGATGTTACGCTCGCCGTTCACTTTCGAAACGCATGCGCGCCGTCGACCTGATCCGCAAGAAACGTGACTCCGGGGAACTCTCCCGCGAAGAAATCGATTTTCTGGTTTCAGGGTACACGCGCGGGGAAATCCCCGATTACCAAATGGCCGCGTGGCTGATGGCCGTGTGGATCCGCGGCATGAACCGCTCGGAGCTCGCCGCACTCACTGAAGTGATGTTGTACTCCGGAGAAGTCCTCAACCATTCTGATATTCCCGGCAAAAAAGTGGACAAGCATTCCACCGGCGGGATTGGCGACAAGACTTCGCTCATTCTTGCGCCGATAGTGGCAGCGGGCGGCCTCACCGTTCCGATGATCAGCGGTCGCGGCCTCGGCCACACCGGAGGCACTCTCGACAAACTGGAAGCGATTCCGGGCTTCAACGTGAATCTGTCGCTCGAGGAATTTCGCCGCGTTCTGCGCGAATGCGGCATGGGCTTGATCGGGCAGACCGCGGAGATTGCTCCCGCCGACAAGAAGATCTATGCGTTGCGGGACGTGACTTCGACGGTTGAAAATATCGGCCTCATCTGTGCTTCCATCATGAGCAAGAAACTTGCCGAAGGTATCGATGCTCTGGTGCTTGACGTGAAGACGGGTTCCGGCGCCTTCATGAAGAAAGAGGAAGATTCCGTCCGCCTCGCTGAAGTCATGGTCGAAACCGGGAAGCGCATGGGCAAAAAAGTAGTAGCGCTCATCACCGACATGGATCAGCCGCTTGGCCGCATGGCTGGACATTCGAATGAAGTTGCCGAGTCCATTGAAGTGCTGAGAGGCCGCGGTCCCGCCGATCTGCGGGACTTGAGCCTGGACCTCTCCGCGTGGATGTTCTATCTCGGTGAGCGAACCAAGAGCGTCGAAGAAGGCCGTCGCCTCGCTGAAACGATGATCGCCACCGGTCAGGCCCTCGAAAAATTCCGACAAGGGATTCGCTTGCAGGGCGGCGATGAACGCGTCATCGACGAACCGGAACGCCTGCCCACTGCACATCTGCATTTCCACATCCTCAGTTCCGCGAGCGGCTTTATCACCAGCACAAATTGCGAGGGATTTGGCATCGCGCTCGCCATGCTCGGCGGAGGCCGTGAAAAGAAGGAAGACAAGATCGATCACAGCGTGGGCCTCGAATTCCACAAGCGCATCGGCGATCGCGTGGAAAAAGGGGAACCGTTGGCCACGATTCATTACAATAGCGACGCCAAGCTGGCCGAAGCGAAGAGCCTCATCGGGGAGAGTTATCACCTTGGCGAAGAGGCTCCGAGCGAAGAGCGGCCGATGGTACGCCGACTAATTGGTGCTTGAAGCAGTCTTCTGGAGAGGGTGTTCATGGGACGTTTCACTGGAGTACTCGGCATGGCCGTGATTCTGGCAGCTGCTTGGCTCTTCTCCACGAATCGCCGTGCGATCAGGCTCAAGACCATCGCCTGGGGGCTTGGGCTCCAGTTGGCGCTTGGCTTTTTCGTTCTCCGATCCGGGGTAGGCAGTTCGGTGTTTGGTTTTCTGGGCGCCGGCGCAAATAAGCTGTTGAGCTTTTCCTATGCCGGTTCCGCCTTCGTTTTTGGCGACATTGGACTACCGAAGGAAATCTCCCGGTTGGGCTTTTCGTTTGCTTTCCAGGTGCTTCCCACGATCATGTTTATTGCCGCCTTCTTCGCGGTTCTCTATCACCTTGGCGTGATGCAACTCATCATCCGTGCTGCCGCTTGGATCATGACTCGCGTGATGGGCGCCAGCGGCGCGGAATCTCTCAACGTTGCCGCCAGCATCTTCATGGGCCAGACCGAAGCTCCGCTCACCATTCGGCCCTTTCTTCCCAAACTCACCAAATCAGAATTGATGGTTGTGATGACCAGCGGCATGGCCCACATCTCTGGTGGCATGATGGCGGGATACATTCAGGTGGGCGGCGCCGATCCCAAGAACTTGTTGACCGCGGTCATCATGACCGCGCCCGGAACGCTGCTCATGGCCAAGATGCTCGTTCCCGAAACTGAGCAGCCGCTCACCGCCGGCCGCGTGGAAATGCCGCCCATGGAAAAAGAAACCAATCTTCTGGGCGCCATCGCACGTGGCACCAGTGACGGCTTGCACCTCGCGCTCAACGTCGGCGCAATGCTGATTACCTTCATCGCTTTGCTTGCGCTGCTCAACGCCATCATGGGTGGCGTTCACAACTGGCCGCACATGGCCTGGTTTCCGGAAAGTTTGCAGACCGTTTTCGGCTGGATCTTCGCACCGGTAGCCTGGCTGATTGGTGTGCCCTGGCACGAGGCGGCAAGGATTGGCAATCTTCTCGGCACGCGCATGGTCATCAATGAATTCGTCGCCTTTGGCCAGCTTGGCACAATGAAGGCTTCGCTCGATCCCCGCACGTTTGCCATCGCCACCTTCGCCCTCTGCGGCTTCGCCAACTTCAGTTCCATCGGCATTCAGATCGGCGGCATAGGCGCGCTCGCACCGGAACAGCGCAGCCAACTCGCAAAATTCGGCATCCGCGCTATGCTCGCCGGCACTATGGCAAACTTGATGTCGGCTTCCATCGTAGGGATTCTTTCGTGACCGCAAAAAGAAACTCGAAGACCAACATTCAGAAAACGAATACTTCTTCTTCCGACACCTCCGCGCTCGGTGAATTCGAGCGCGCTGGCGAAGCTGCGGACTTCATTTTTTCTCAAACGTCTCTTCGGCCCAAGATTGCCTTGGTTCTAGGCTCGGGACTTGGCGCTTTCGCTGACGAATTCGACGATGCCGCCAAGATTCCTTACGCGAACATTCCGCACTTTCCACAATCGACCGCCATTGGCCACGCGGGGAAACTCGTCATCGGGAAAGTGGGCGCCATTCCCGTTGCTGGGATGCAAGGCCGCGTCCATCTTTACGAAGGTTATTCCGCAAAAGAAGTGGTTTTCCCCATCAGGGTTTTCGCGCGCATGGGCGTCAGAGCCGTGATTCTCACCAACGCTGCGGGTGGCATCAAGCATGAATTCGTGCAAGGCCGGCTAGTGGTGATCCGCGATCACATCAATTTGCAGGGCGTCAATCCGCTCACCGGACCCAACGATGAGCGTTTCGGCTTGCGCTTCCACGACATGACCGCGGCCTACGACCGCAGATTTCGTGAAATGACAGTCGGGGAAGGAAACCGCATGGGTATTGGGATGTATGAAGGCGTGTACGCGGGGCTCCCCGGACCGAGCTATGAGACGCCAGCGGAGATTCGCTTCTTGCGTGCGGCGGGCGCCGATCTGGTGGGCATGTCCACGGTTCCGGAAGTGATTGCCGCGCGCCATAGCGGCATTCGCGTGCTGGGCATTTCCTGCGTCACCAATGCGGCAGCGGGGATCCTGGACCAACCGCTCAACCACCTGGAAGTGTTGGAGACTGCGGAGCGCGTGAAAGGGCAATTCATCGGTTTGCTGAAAGCGGTCATTCCGCGCATTGCGGAGGCGATCGCGTGAGCGAATACGAGAGCCTGATTTCGGCGGCCCGGCAGGCGAGGGAAAACGCGCATGCGCCGTACTCCAATTTTCGCGTCGGCGCCGCGCTTCGAGCTACCTCGGGTCGAATTTTTGGCGGCTGCAACGTTGAAAACGCTACCTACGGCCTCACCGTTTGTGCCGAGCGCATCGCCATCTTCAAAGCCATCAGCGAAGGCGAGCGCGGCTTCGATGCCATT
>JBGPIX010000315.1:0-6305 GCA_041485085.1 Candidatus Acidiferrum sp. | reverse complement strand
TTGCGAGCGGGCCGGCGGCTTGCTTTGCCAGTCTTGTTTTAGATTACGCGTAAAACGTAGGAAGGAAACTGGAGGCGGGGATTCTCAGATCAAGTACTGCACCAGAGGGACCGCACAACACAACCGAGGTAATAAGCGCAAGCGAAGTATAACACATCTCGGTTCATTTTGTGCCGAGATTCGAGCGCAGGGCATTAGTTCTCTCTGTTTTAAGTCAATGCAAAATCAAATACGCGCTCTAAGTCTTTCATTCAAGTACTCTTATCCCGGAAGAGTGTCTGGCAGGTTGGTCTTGGAAACAAGTTCCGATATTCTTTTTAGCCGATCAAGCTGCTGCCCGATTCTGCGATATAGTGTGTGAAACTTGGGACGCGCCGTGAAAACCATCAAGTTCTCCACAGTATTGAAATGGGTCGGCTCCCTGACGGCCATACTTTCGCTTTTCTTTGGCGTTCGCCAAATCGTCAAGCTGGTTTCAGACCGCATCGAGTCCAATCGACAAATTGACTTTCTGCTGAAGTCCCAGGACGTGGAATTGAAGGTCCGTGACTACGCGGCGGCTTGGCGCTCCCTGGAACAAGCTTCTCAAGTGGACCTCAACTCGGCGAAGGTCCATCTCGCCCAGGAGAACCTTGCGATGGCCTGGCTCGAGGACGTTCATTTGCGCGAAGGCGAAAAATTCTCCGATATCTCGGAGAAACTGGAACCGGTGCTGAGCCGCGGCATCTCATCCACAAAGGACTCGCAAAGATCCGCGGATTTGCTCGCGCATATCGGATGGGCCTATTTTCTGCGTTCACGCGACGGAGTTTTCGGATTGGATCCGGTTAGCGCGTATTCCAAAGCCGCTGCTCAGGACAAGAACAATCCATACGCGGAAGCAATGTGGGGGCACTGGATCCTGTGGAATCACGGAAAGCTGAGCGAAGCCTCGCAGCACTTCTCGTCCGCGCTGGTTTCCAGTCGGCAGCGCGATTTCGTTCGCCTTCTGCAATTTGCCGCGCTAGAGAATTGTCCGAACGGCGAGTGTGATGCTGAACTTATTCGCATCGCAAACGATATCAGGAAGGAAAACGGCACAATCGACGCGGACACAGTGCATAGAATCTATTCCAAGTATTACGGCAGGGTTTTTTCGCAGGATCCGCGCAGCAATCGATTCCTGAATGTAATTCCACCGGCGGAACACGTCGCCACGTTCCACTGGCTGTTCGACGGCCTCGACTTCGATGATTCGGAGGGCAGACTATGCATGGGCTACCTCGCCACACTCCAGGAAGCCGCCGGCCAAAAGGAAGAAGCCCTCGCGAACTACCGGACGCTTCGCGCAAAGGTCCCGAAGCACAGTGGTCCGCTCTCGGACGCCATCGATGCCGGCATCAAGCGTCTGACCTCAGCCCACTAGCACCGGTTTCGTCCAGAGATCGAAGCGGAAGGATTTACAAATTCTTAGCTGGATCAATTGCTGGCAGGAGCGCGGAGAAGGTCTTGTAGTGAAAATATCTCTAAATTAGAAAAGTCCGGGGATTTTCATACCGGCCATTCCGGGAATGCCGCCGGCGAGATTTTTCATCTGGTTGGCGAGTTCTTCGTCGACGCGCCGCGAAGCTTCGTTTACCGCGGCGCGAACCAAGTCCTGGAGCATTTCCTGGTCTTTGTTGGCGAAAACGTCGGGCTCGATGCGGATATCCACGATCTGCTTCTGGCCGTTCATTTTCACGGTGACCATGCCGCCGCCGGCCGAAGCTTCCACGGTCACGGAATTCACCTGCCGCTGCAGGTCTTCCTGCAGTTGCCGGAATCGGGAGAGCATCTGTTGGAGAGCGCTTACTTCCATCAGGATTCCTCTTGGCTGCGTTTCACTTCGGAAATTTTACCTCCGAAGCGCTGCAGCATCGACCGCACTATCGGATCGCGCTCGAATTGGGCACGCAACTCTTGCGAGCTTGATGCACTGCGCGACGCCGACGCGGCTGCTGCTGCAACTGCTTCCAGTTTAGCACAGACGCGTACTGCCCGGCCGAGCACCTTGCTCGAAATGGCACGGATCTTTTCCAGGGACTCGCGTCCTTCGATCAACTCCGCGAACGGCCGCTTTTCCGGCGGGAAATAAATTCGCAGCTCCGCGCCTTCGAGTTCCCAACGACTGCTCTGTTCCACCAGTTCGCCCAGAAATTTTTGTTGCGCCTGGATTCCTGCTTTGATTTCCGCAACATGCTCCTGCGAAATTCCGATTGCTTGCGCGACGGCGCCATTGGTTTTGGCCACGGCGATCGTTTCTTCCTTCTTACCTGGCACATCGGCCGCCGGAGCAGCGGCCATCGGTGCAACCGCCGTGGCCGCGGTGGAACTAGGCGGCGCTGCAAACGGGGAAGGGGACGGCGTCCTTGCTTCAACATTTGGCCGCGGAGAGATTGGCGGAACAAAACTTGGTGCGGCGTTCTTTGGAGCCGATGCAAAGGTTGTCCTGGCCGTTGTGCCGCGCGCTGCTCCCGAGCCTGCAAGGCTGCCCGGCGCGCCGCTCTTCAATTCCGCGAGCAATTCTTCGAGGGGCGCCAGTCGGGCTGCGTTGATTAGCCGCAACAATCCCATCTCGAGATGCACGCGCGGATCGGGCTTTCGCCGCAGATCTTCATCTGTTTGCAGCAAAATTTGAAAAAAGCGGGTTAGGTCTTCTTCGCTGAACAGCGCTGCCGCTTTTGCCAATGCCGGACGCTGATCCGGCGTCGCGGCAATCAGATCCGAATCCGCTCCGCACGTGCGCGCGATCAGCAGATTGCGCATGTGCCGGACCGCCTCGCGGCAGAAGTGTTGCAGATTGCGCCCTTCCTTCTGGAAGGTGTGCACCAGCCCCAGCGCGCGGTCCGCCGAGCCTTCCGCAATCGCGCCGACTAGTTCCTCCAGCGCATCATCGGGCACTACGCCGAGCAGTTCGCGCACTTCTTTATCTGAAATGGTGTCGCCGCAATAAGCTCGCGCCTGCTCCAGCAGCGACAGGGCATCGCGCAAGCTGCCTTCGGCCATGCGCGCAATCACCGCCATCGCGCCCGGCTCGATTTTCAGATTTTCCTTCTGTGCAATTTCTTCCAGGCGTCCCGCAATCTCGGCAAAGGTCAGGGCGCGAAAATGAAAGTGTTGCGACCGCGACCGGATGGTATCCACCAGGTCTTCCGGTTGGGTTGTGGCCATCACAAAGATCACGCGGTCTGGAGGTTCTTCGAGAGTTTTCAGTAATGCGTTGGACGCTTCGCCTGTGAGCATGTGCGCTTCGTCGAGGATCACTACTTTGCTTCGCGAAGCCGCGGGAGCGTAGCGTACCATCTCTCGCAATTCGCGGATTTGATCTATGCCGCGGTTCGATGCCGCGTCGATCTCAATCACGTCCAGGGAAGTCCCCGCCGCAATCTCCTTGCAGGAGTCGCACTCTCCGCAAGGCGTGGCCGTGGGCCCGTTTATGCAATTCAGGGCTTTCGCCAGGATTCGAGCGGCAGTCGTTTTTCCCACGCCGCGCGCACCAGAAAAAATATAAGCGTGCGCCACGCGATCATTCTTGATCGCGTTTTTCAAGGTCTCGGTGACGTGTTGCTGGCCGACAAGATCGTCGAATGTTTGCGGGCGCCACTTGCGGGCTATGACCTGGTAGCTCATGGGAAGTTTTCAGTTGTCAGTTCTCAGTCTTTAGTAAAGAAAAAACCTTGCGCGTTTCCTGGCATTCCTCCCACTGAAGACCGGCAACTGTTTACTGAAAACTGTTTCAGTGAGAGGAACTCCGGGTGATCTGCGGCACCCGAGGCGATCCCGGTACCGTTGCTCCCTTCCGGGCCTGGCGGGGTTCGCGGGACCTCGTTGCACAGAGCCCGAAGTTCCACGCTCCGGCACTCGCGTCCATTTCCCGCGAGTGCAGAGAAAAGTCTAGCACAGCGTCTCCGGCCCAGCCAGAACGCGGACTCGGCTTCTTCTTTTTTGTTTGTGCTGTTTCCTTCTTCCGTCCGCGAAACTCGTGCGTCGATCAGGGTTTCGGCTTTGCTGGAGCAGCTGCCGGAGCATCCGGCGGCGGCACTTCGGACGGATTCACCCAATTCACTTTGAAGGGGCCCGCGCCGTGGACTTGCACAATCGTTTCGCCCTTGCACAGCGCGAAATGCCGCATCTCTTTTGGAACGGCCGTAAAATTTCCGACGTTCATGGTCTGAAGTTTGGTCTCGTCATACGTTTCGCCCATGGCCACTAGAAAAGTGCCTTTCAGCACCGTTACGTTTTCATCCGTCGGGTGCCAATGAGCCGGAATCTTTGCTCCGTCCGCGCAGCGGATGCGCAGCACAAACGGCGTCCCTTCGGCGCCGGGATCGCCGGAAACAGGCGCAAGGTCGCACCCCTTCATAATCGGCGTCCATTTCAGATCACCAAAATGCACGATCTTGTGCGTGTCCGAGCTCTCTTTCTTTTCCTGGCTGTGGACTCCCGTTGCAACTACTGCAAGCCCGAGTACCGCTGCACACACACTACCCAGTAGATTCTTTTTCATGAGCATCTCCTCCGTCGGAATGGGGCAACAACCTGCGCAGAAGATACTCCTCCCGAGGGTCCCGGGCAAGACACGGAACTCTCTCACGTGCTCCAATGTGCCAATCAGGTTGGGGTAGGAGAGCTGCCATAAAGGAAACAATCTCAAAAACCCGAAACCTACCGTCCACGAATCGAGTACTCTAGGCTCGGATGGAGTTCCTCCCCATCCGCCCCGCGTCCCGGCTTGGCTGGGATACCGGGTCCGCCGCGCCAGCGGTACGCACTGAGGCATCGCCTCAGTGTCGCCTCACGATACGGGGCCAGCCCGCACCACACGTGCGCGCAGGAGGAATCCATGAAAATCGCTTTGACATTTCTATTGGCGGCAGCTCTCATTTGCACCGCCGCGCCCTCGTCCTACGCCGAACCGCGGCAGGTCATCCAGGGGACGCAGGTTCATCTCACGCTCTTGAGCGGAATCAGCAGCGCCGTGGCGAAGGACGGAGACCCGTTCGTCGCTGTCGTTGCCGAACCGGTCTACCTCGGCACCGAGTTGCTGATGCCCGCGGGCACGCGTGTGAACGGCATCATCGGCACAGTGGAAAAAGCCCGGCATTTTTCCATGTTTCGCGGCCAGGCTTACATGAACATCACGTTTCGCTCCATCGAGGTCGATAGCCGGCTCATCCCCGTGCAGATGAGCCTCATTACCATCGAGCAGCCGCGCGGGCAGGCTGAAGGCAAGCGCCGCAAAGATGTGAAAATCGAAGAAGGCCAGGTCGTCCAGGAAAAGCACGACGTGAAGGGCGACATCGTCGGCGCCACTATAGGCACGGGTGGAGGCACTCTCGTCGGCGCGGTCTTCAGCCATGTCGCGCGCGGCTTCGGCTTAGGGCTTGCCGGCAGCGCCGCGTATATCGTTGCACGCAAGGGCAAGGACCTCGAGCTGCCCGCGCAAACCGGAATGCTCGTTCGCATGGACAACACCATCACCGTGCCGGTCACCAGCGCCAGCAACGCTTCGTTAACCAGCAGCGGCCGCTGACGCCTGCCCCAAATAGACGCGCCGCGAAGGGACACTCAAATGTATCTCCGCGCGGCGCCTGTTTTCTCTGTGGTCTCGGTGTTAAGAGTTTTTCGTTTTACTTCTTTGGGAAGTTAGGGTCGGCCTTCACTTCGTTGATCTGCTTGGTGTGCCGTTCGCTGTGTGCCGCGATGAGCAGGACGAACTCGTACCCATCCAGCTTTCCCATCGGGCTGTCCGCCACGTGATCGCGCAGGCCCGTCGTGGTTTTCAGAAAGTCTTCGGTGGTCGCCCGGCTCTCCACAAAATGCTTGATCGAGGCTTCTGGAGATCCGAAACGGTTTGTCGGCACCAGCGGTTCCGGCGCTTGAATTTTGGTGGTGCGGTCGGGAACCATCGCCAGCACGCCTTCGTCGGTTTTCTTTACGTCGCGTCCAGATTCGCCTGCCGGCGCCATCATGATCTTTTCCTTCACCATCCCGCGGATGAAATCCTCCGCCGCGGCGATGTGCTCCATCACCTGCGCAACCGACCAGCGGTCTGGCGCCGGCTTGAAGTTCCACTGCGCTTCCGACAAGCCTTTGGTCGCCTCCAGGACACCCTTCTTCGTGGTCTCCAGATACTGCAAAGCCTTGTCCTTCTCCGCCTGCGTCACTTCTTGTGCCGATGCCGCCGCCGCTCCGGCCACCAGGAGCAGCGCGATCAACACGCCTGCCAGGGACTTGGTTCTCATCTTACTTTTCTCCTTATGCTTCGATTGGTTTGGGAAAGGGAA
>JBGPIX010000314.1:0-6308 GCA_041485085.1 Candidatus Acidiferrum sp. | reverse complement strand
GGCGCCGCGCTTCGAGCTACCTCGGGTCGAATTTTTGGCGGCTGCAACGTTGAAAACGCTACCTACGGCCTCACCGTTTGTGCCGAGCGCATCGCCATCTTCAAAGCCATCAGCGAAGGCGAGCGCGGCTTCGATGCCATTGCCGTCGTGACGGACACCGACACGTTGACTCCTCCTTGCGGTGCCTGCCGCCAGTTGATCTGGGAATTCTGTGGCGACGTTCCCGTGATTATGGCGAACCTCAAAGGCAAGACGGAAACAATCCAGATGAAGGATTTATTCCCCAAACCCTTCGATTCCTCCCACCTATAAGAAGAGGAAAGCCGAAAATGAAAACTCCTGGCACGAAGCATAAAATGATTTCAACGCGCGTATTATTCTGCGCGATTGCTTTTTGCCTGGCTCTTTCCGCGCGGGCGCAGGAGCCATCCAAGCAGCCGGTGTCCGTGGATTTGCTGATTACCGGCGGCACGATCGTCACGATGGACCCGGGTCGCCGCATCCTTGAAGATGGCTTTCTGGCCGTTCGTGGAGACGAGATTGTCGCCATCGGCTCTGGTTCAGGAGCACTCCTGCAGTTTGCACCGAAGGGAATGATTGTCAAACAAAAGCTCGACGCGCGCGGCAAGCTAATCCTCCCGGGATTCATCAATGGCCACACGCATGTGCCGATGACTTTGCTCCGGGGTTTGAAGGATGACGTGACGCTGGAAGAGTGGCTGACGAAATCCATTTTCCCGGCGGAAGCCAGGAATGTGAATGAGGAATTTGTGCGCTGGGGCACACGGCTGGCAGCGGCGGAGCAGATTCGCGGAGGCGTTACAACTTTTGCGGACATGTATTACTTTGAGGACGCCATCGCCGAGGAAACGAAGGCCGCCGGAATGCGTGGCGTGCTTGGCGAAACCATCCTCGACTTTCCTGCCCCGGACAATAAGAACAACGCCGCCATGCTCGAATACACGGAAAAATTCCTCAAGCGTTGGCAGGGCGACCCGCTGATTCACGCCGCCGTAGCGCCCCACTCTATCTACACAGATTCCGAGAAAACCTTGAAAGATTCGGCGGCGCTTGCGCGGAAGTACAACGCTCCGATCCTGATCCATGTGGCGGAGACCAAGAAAGAACTGGATGATAGCCGCGCCAGAAATGGCATCACGCCAGTGCAGTATCTGGACAAACTTGGAATTCTCGGGCCGGACGTGCTTGCGGCTCACTGCATCTGGGTGGATGACGCAGACCGCAAGATTCTCGCCAAGCGGCAGGTGGGCTGCGTGCACAATCCATCCAGCAACATGATGCTGGCGAGCGGCGTTGCTCCCGTGATCGAAGAGCGCGCGGCGGGAATTGCCGTCGGATTGGGCACGGACGGCCCGGCGGGCAGCAACAACGACCTGGACTTGATGGAAGAAATGGACCTCGCGGCGAAGCTCCAGAAGATTACGAAGATGGACCCGCAGGCGCTGGGCGCGAAGGCTGTCGTGGAGATGGCCACCATCGAGGGCGCGCGGGCGCTGCACATGGAAAAGGAAATTGGTTCGCTCGAAGCCGGGAAGAAAGCGGACTTGATTCTCATCGGGCTGGACGCGCCGAACGCAGTGCCGATGTACGATGTCTATGCGCAATTGGCGTACGCATTGAAGGGCAGCGACGTGGAGACGGTCATCATCGGCGGCCGCGTGGTCATGCGCGACAAAAAACTACTTACCGTGGACGAACCTGCGGCGATTGCCAAGGCCCGGGAGTTTAAGAATAAAATTGAGAGTTCGCTGAAGTGAGCCAGGAAGAAATGAACTCGGAAGAAGTTCCAGCGCAGGCCCTGAAAGGTAGTGAAGGTGTCAAGCCGGGTTCCGGCATTTCCGCATCTCTGGGCGCAATCCTAAGCTCCCTTGCCACGATGGGGTGCTGCCTTCCTCTGGGATTTGCCGGCGCGCTGGGAGCCGCAGGTGCGAGTGCATTCGTGCAGAGATTCCGGCCCTGGTTCTTGGGGCTTTCCATCGTGCTATTGGGAATTGGCTTCTGGCAACAGCGCCGTGCGAGGCTGTGCTCGGTGAAACGCAGTTACTTGAGTGCGGTGCTGCTCTGGATTGCCGTCGTATCTGTTGTGGCCATGATCGTCTTCCCTCAGCAAATCGCTGGATTTATTGCCGATCATTTTTCCGGGGCCACGAAGTGAAGCGGAAAAGATTGGCGATCGGTGTGTTAGTGGCGGCGCTTTTTCTTTTCGCGCTGTACCTCAGCCAGAATTCTTCCACGCCGCCTGGTCAAGAACCTCTCGCCACTCTGACGGCCGCGAATTTCGCCTCGTTCGAAACGGCCTTCGACAAATCTATGGAAGGGCCCCGGCTGGTACTTCTTCTTTCTCCCACTTGATCGACTTGTCTGCGGGGGGCCTCCGCAGCCGAGCAACTCTTGCAGCGCAATACGGATCCTTCGCTCCGGGTGCTGGTGGTGTGGGAGCCGATGCTTGCGACGGATTTGCGTTCACCGGTTCGCAGCACCCTCGGTAGAATCCCGGACCAGCGCGCCAGGCAATTCTGGGACCCGCAACATCTCGTTGCAAAAGAGCTTCGCAGGCTTGCTGACGAAAATTCAGCACAACCTAAGCCTGATTGCTGCATCGACAATGGATTTTTCTGGGATGACGCCATTCTGTTTCCACCACGCTCGAGGTGGGGGCAGGCACCCGCGGCAATTTTCTGGAACGGTCCGGTCGTCCGCATGACTACGGCCCTGGAGAAAGCACTCCAGAATCGCCCTTAACGGCGCGCCCTCAGGATTTGGCGTAGCAGACTCCGCAGCGGTAGCGTCTCTCTTGTTTCAATTCCACAACGTGCACGATTTGCGCGCGGACAAAAATAGATTGTGTGCCCGGTGAGTAGGGCGCGGCCACTTCGATGTCCGTTTTCGCGACGTAGGCCTTCCGGCTCTTGAATCGCAGTCCGCCGCGAGAAATGTCTTCGCATGACACGATATCGTCGCCAAAGGTGTAACTCCGGACGCAGGCTTTGAAGTTCACTTTGGTGCGCACGTGCTTGCGCCGGTTCTCAATGCGCGTACGGGATTTCGCTGCGGACACGGGATCCGGCGCGGCAGCCGGCAGTACCGCAGCAGGCTCCTCTTTCACCTCAAATTCCAGCGATGAGATTGTTCCCACCGGAACAAGTTCGTCGCTGGCATCGTCAGTCGCTCGCTTCCAAAACGTCGAGGAGCCGCACTTTTTGCAGGACCGAACGATCCCTTCGTTCACCAGGTAAACGTCCGATTCAAGATCACTTTGCTCGACCATCTCACGGGACTTGCAACTGCTACACTGCAGCTGCACCCGGCTAGCTACTCTCTCCGAGTCCGTCATGTCGGCGAACCTGATGCCCCAGAGGTCCATTTCCGGGTTCAGGAAGGCCACGCCGTAGGTGTACATCTTGCCGTCAGCGCCGAGCTGACCAACGACGCGAATCTCGGCCTCTTTGTTGGTATCCAGCCTGCGGAGGATCAGTTCTTGCTCTGCGTAGAGTGCATATTGCGAAACGATGCCTGCGCCGTGGCGGCTGAGCAGGACCGTTTTGGTCTGCTCGGAGAACATCTTGCCCTCCATATCGCTGCCTACCAACAGAATCGCGATTTCTCGAGGAATACGGCTGCTGCGACGCACGCCTTCTGGAGGCATTCCCACCCCACGCTGAGGTTGTCCCGGGACTTGCACGATGTTACTTGGGTTTCTCCGTCGAAGTCACTGAATTTTGAGCTGCCTGTCTTCTGGTGTTCAACATCCCAAACTGGTTCAGGCTGCGGAGGCCCTCCAAACAGGCGACGAAGTTTGAGAAGTCATTGTTCCGCAGGGGAATTTCGTGCAGGAAGGCCCAATTCGCAGTAGAATACGCACCCATTTTGCCGAAAGGTTAAGTCATGGACCAAGAACGACGGCGCGCGCCCAGATTCCCATTCATTGCTTCGGCGGAGGTATTGGAGGAGAACGCAGGCACGCGACTGGCTGCGCGCATCAGTGACATCAGCGCCACCGGCTGCTACGTGGATACGATAAATCCTCTGGTGGACGGAACACCCGTCCGCTTGAAGATTCTCACCGAATCGCACGTGTTCGAAGCGCCTGCGACAGTGGTTTATTCTGTCGCGCATCTCGGAATGGGATTGAAGTTCGGGGAAGTCCTGCCTAATTCTCAGGATGTTTTGCAGAACTGGCTGCCACTCGCAAGCTAGGCGCCACGAGTCCTACACCCTAACAAAAACCGTTCGCTCCAAATTCCTTTTAGTTGCAAAAGCTGTAGCAGCTATTTCTTGTCTGACTTGCGGGCTGTCACTTTGCGCTTGTCTTGAACCGCCACGGCGCTGCGCGGCGACGATTTCGACACTTCGCGTGCCGCTGCGAACTGCAAGCTTGGACCCGACCCAGCCTTCTTGTTCTGCGCCTGATATGAGCGAGTTGCCGGGGCCGGCTTGACCTTTGCACTCACCGGGGTCCTGGCAGCAATCTCCCAAGTGTCCGTCCCGTCGAAATGATCCGGACTCACCTCTGACTGTGCTTTGCAGGCGGGCGCGAGGAGAAATGCACCGCCTAGGCCTACCAGTATCATCGGTATCTTCAACAAACTAAACGGCTTCATAGGAACCCTCCACTTCGACTTTCCAATGGGAACCCAGGGGAACCACTTCAGAGCGGGGGCCTGAGATTAGAATTCTCTGAATTGAGCCGATCTTCTCTGAGGCCCGCGAAGCGGTCGATAGACCATGAGTACTAACGTGTATCCAGTTCGCCAATACCCTTGAAGGAGGAAGTCACCCGATCCAAAGCCCTAGGACTGAACCCGGATTCTTGCCGACTCTGCTCCCCACGGGCGTATAATCTGTTTGTCGTTCCCTCCTCCGACACCCACCAGCCCATTTTGCGTAAGACCGTGGGGTGTCTGATGCAAGCTATCGCCCGCCGCCTGGAAAAACGCATTCCCCTGGCCGTAAGAGTCGATCTCTGCAGTCTGGACGTTCGCCATCCGGCCCAAGAGGGTCTCACCGAAAACGTAAGTACCCACGGCGCGCGAGTGGTCTCGAGCAATCCCTGGAAGCTCAATGAACGGCTGAATCTTTGGGCCTTGCCGGGTGATTTCCGGGCCCGCGCACGAGTCGTGTATTGCGAGCCCCTCGGAATCCATTCTTTCGCAATCGGACTCCAACTCTTGGCCTCTTCAGGAGGATGGAAATAGCTCCGCAAGCAAGGCCATTCGATAGTTTCAGTTGATGAGGAGAAACCTCTTGGGAACTAGCGCGAAAGTGCCAGCAACGACTCGTTGAGCTTGGTCAGGTCGGAATCCAACCGGTAGTAGCCCGAGCGCCAGCCTGCTGGAGTTTCATTGGGTGGGAAGTTGAGCACCGCGAAGTCGTTCGCCGACCCTTGCTCGTTGGCAAGTTTGGGGAACTGATCGCCGACATAGGTGGCGGCGTGCTCGCGGACCACGTGCTCACACTCGTTGACGGATAGAACGGCGCGAAGCATACCCTGGTTTTTCGCGTGGGGTTGGCAAAAGTAAAGGGTTGGCATACCTAAGTAGCATCGGCAATTCTTCCAAAAGCTTGAATAGTACGATGGGACCACTCCTGGAAAATAAGCACAGGGTGTCTGGCAACTCTGCGAAGTTCATCTAACTAGCTATATTTCAATGACTTACAAGATTATTTCTGCGTTTTCGAGGCCAGGATGCGGTAACCAAAGAGAACGCTTCCCAAAATGAAACACGCCGCTGCCATTCCCCAACTGTGGCTTATAGCCGCAAACACGCTGGTAACCAGCAGAAGGAAAGCGCCTGTGTAGTAAAAAGCCGATAGGTAGGATAGGTCCGACTCGCCCTTCATGGGGACTCCCGTGTAGGTCGTTGCGAATACTATGCCAAAGTCTGGCGCTAGCCGCCATTCTTTACCGTCGCGTTCAGGCGTGCAATACGTCCCAGGCCGTGAGCGCATAGATCGCCGCGCAATCGATCACTCTTCGCAGGTCGACATACTCGTTCGGCCCGTGCGCCACCGATAGCAGGCCAGGACCGTACGCATACGCGGTGACGCCCCGAGCGGCGTAGAAGCGAATCTCCAGCAATCCCGGGCACATCTCAAAACGCGACGCCTCGCCCGTAACCGTTCGCACGCTGCGAGTCAGCGCTTCCCCGAGCGGCTCCTCCTCGCGGCACGCCGAAGATCGCCCCTCCTGCAATACCTCCCATTCGAGTGCTATGCTCTCGCGCCTGCAACTCTCCAGCACTCCAATCAATCGCGCCTTCTCTTCATCGAAGTCTTCCTCCGGATTG
>JBGPIX010000313.1:0-6319 GCA_041485085.1 Candidatus Acidiferrum sp. | reverse complement strand
GGTGGACACCGTCATCGTGATCCCCAACGAGCGCTTGATGGAAACCGTCGAACGCGGCACCAGCTTCTTCGACGCCTTCCGTATCGCTGACGACATTCTTCGCCAGGCCGTGCAGGGCATCTCGGACATCATCACCGTGCCCGGCATCATCAACCGCGACTTTGCCGACGTGAAAGCCATCATGTCCGGCCAGGGCTATGCGGTCATGGGTACAGCCGTCGCGACGGGAACCAATCGTGCCGTCGATGCCGCGAACCGCGCCATCGCCAGCCCGCTTCTCGAAGACAATTCCATCCAGGGTGCCCAGGGCATTCTCATCAACATTTCCGGCAGCTCCAGCCTCACGCTGCACGAAGTTCACGAAGCCTCCAGCGTCATCCAAAAAGCCGCGCACGAAAATGCCAACATCATCTTCGGAGCCGTGCAGGACGACAACATGAAGGACAGCATCAAGATCACCGTCATCGCCGCGGGCTTTAAGGACGCCAACAAGAAAAACATCCACCAGAAGCCCTCGTTTTTGCCGAAGACCTGGAAGGCCGGGCGCGAAATTAGCGACGCGCCAGTGCAGCAGACCTTGCCCAACGTCGTCCACCAGGTCCAGCAAAACGTCCGCGAAGTCAGCCAGGAAGTCCCCGCCGACGATCTGGACGTCCCAACCTTCCTCCGCCGCCAGGCCCAAAAGGCCTAAGCCATTCCGCCTCGGAATCTGGCGTGCTCAATCGCGAATCATTGGAGGAATGCGTTTGCCAGGACCTACGTCTCAGTTTTGCAGAGCGGCCAAGTGTGCAGAAGCTGTGGTGGTATGGAGACTCGTGAGTATACGATTGAGTTCTGACTGTGAGAATCGGACGCTGCCGTTTGTTGTGCCGCAGAGAATCTCAATATGGTGCCCTGTGGAATCGAACACTTCTAGGTCCACGCGCCTCGATTTCTGTGGATCACCGATTTGAAAACCACGTTTACCAGGTAGCTCGAACGAGAACGCCCCTGTTTCCAGACCCGGACCGAAAGCGATGGCCTTTATGGTTAGCAATGTAACTCCGCGAACTGCCTCCGCTCGCGGCCCAAACGATCGGATACTTCGAGGCGTCGTATTCAAAAGTACCCCATACTGATCGTACGCTGAACGGTTCATCAGATCGCCAAAGACCAACTGTAGATCGCGCATTTTTAAGGAGTCATCTTGCACAATCTCCGTGAGGAGGCCACCCTGATTCGCAGGAACGATGAAAGTCACGTTCTGACCCGAATCAAACTGAAGTTGCGCGAGGCCACCTTTCACGGACGCCTTTTGCTTGAAACTCGTATTCCATGGAACTTCGAACTCATAACCGAAATACGAGAGCGTCGTTCCCGGTGAATTAGAGACAGAATAGTCAGCGAGCGCCTGCGTAGCTATTTTCACTGCCGGGACTCTCCTTGCCTCCATCCTCGTCGTAATGAAAATGCCGATTGGAGGACCTAGCAGGTTGATGAGAACAGTCAAACAAGCGATTAGAATCCCCACCCGAATTAGTGCGCCAAGGACGCGCCTCCAAGGTGATACTCGTTCCCACGCTGTGACGCGAATGAGTGCTCGCATACATTAGACTTTACAGCGCGAGAACGCCACACAACACGTCTAGTCCTGCATGGTGCCCTTGACGCCATCTGTTCGTCAGGTCAGGCGGATCCTCAAATACGTACGTTTCACTCAGTGTGTGTATGGTATATGCAGTCCATACATTCGATCTCCGTGGCCAACTCCAGGCAAGTTGCCTATTCGGAAACCGACTCACTACCTTTATGGTTCTCCTGGAATTGCCCCATCCTTCGTGCTATAATGTTTTTAGGTCAAATTGTGATCTGCAAACTGCGGCAGCTTCGTCTGCCGCAGTTTTTGTTTTACACCCATAATTTTTTTCTCGGTCCGCTCCCCCGCCCTCGCGGCAGGGAACGGCTGTGCACGTCGAGAAGAAAGCCCATGTTGCACAACTTTGGTGCAATGTAAGTCCCTTTAGAATCAACACTTATAGAAGTGCCCGCAAGTATTGATTCTAAACCACTTACACGAGCACCCTTGAATACTAAGTCCTTTAGATGCAACACTTACTAAAAACGGAGGGAGGGGGCCTTCAACCTGACGGGTTCTCGACCGGGCTGGTTCGAGAAAGCTGGTCTGCCTGCTTGCGCACTTCCTCTTCAAACCGCTCGAACTCGCGGCTCCCGTAAGGAAGCACGGTGCTTAGTCCGGAGTGAAATTCGCGTGCCTTCGTTCGCTGCACAACCTGGAGGGCATTCGCGGCGCTGATTCCTGCGCCCGGCACAATGACGATCCGTTCCCCCGCGGCTTTGATCAGTTCGGCGAGCACCGCGGCTCCCTCCAGCGCGCTCTTCGCGCCGCCCGACGTCAGGATTCTTTTCGCTCCGGTTTGAATCACGTCTTCGAGCGCTTGGCGCAGATCGGCAGCCTCGTCGAACGCCCGGTGATACGTCACCGGCAGCGGTTTCGCAAACTCAACCAGCTCCCGCGTGCGCTCAACGTCGACGCGATGCTCTTTCGTCAAGACGCCCAGGACGACGCCATCCATTCCAGCTTCTTTGGCGTCCGCGATCGAGCGCCGCATCTCTAAGAATTCAGTGCCCGAATACACGAAGTCTCCCGCGCGCGGGCGCACCATGGAAAAAATAGGAATGCGGAGACTCGCCCGCACCGCGCGAAGAAGATCCGCACCCGGCGTGACTCCGCCGATGGATAAATTTCCGCAGAGCTCGATGCGATCCGCCCCTCCGCGCTCTGCCGCCAGCGCCGCTTCGAGAGTCTCTACACTGATTTCGAGCAGGCATTTCCCGTTCATCTCGGAAGTCCTGTGGTGGAGACGACATGCGTAAGCGTACTGTGGGTCCAATTCCAGAGCATTCCCAGCAGCGCGGCGGCGTTCCAACCCCACAGGAAGAGACGCATCTGTCTTGGAGTGTAGGCCCGGTCTTTCCAGAGTAAAGTCGCATCGATCAAGAACCACAGCGCACCTAAAACGAGGAAGCCCGTGATGATCCAGTCTCGAAAATAGGTCCACACCAGACTGGTTTCAATGCACATGAAACCTGCAATCAAGAACTTGGCGCGTACTCTCCCGATCAGAGTCGCCGTCGTTCGCCGTCCGCTCAAGCGGTCAGGCTCGATGTCCATTACTTCGCCAAAAATATGCGAGTGCATCGCAAACATCGCGCCAAACAGGAAAGTCTGCCAGGGGAGTTGCGCAACCTTATTCAGCCAGCTGCTCAACACGAAGACAAGCAAGTAGCTCGCCTGAATCAGCACGTCGAAGGGCGGGCGGCCTTTCCAGGCGATGCCGGGCGCATTGTAAAGTCCGACAGCCACCAGAAGCACCGCGTACCATCCCAGAATGCGCGGCCCGACCAGGAAATAGAATGCCGCCACGAAAGGGAATTGCGCCACGGCGATCTGCCATTTTAGAGCGGCAAGCTGTTCGCGGGCGCCACGTGAACCGAACATGAAGGTGCCCTTGCGCGGGTTCAGCGCATCGGCTCCGGCGTCAACAATGTCATTGACTCCATAAAGTAGGAAACTGAGTGGAAACAGTACGAAAAATAATCCTAGCCAGAGTTTTCCCGAGTGCAAGATGTCTGCATGGCCGAGCGGCATGAGATAAAACATGGCTGTTGTGCTCCACAGCCCGGGCCGGGACACCTGTAGCAAGAAAACCAAATAGGAATGGGATTGTTGAGGACTCACGACAATTAAAGAGGTTTGGGCGGCTTCGGCCATCTGGCTCAATATACCGCGGTTCTTGCCGTGACTGGGCCTTCAAACTCGCACGATGTGATGAATCGTTTCGCTCGTTTCAAATTCTTCGCGGAATAAGTCCGGACGGGAGAGGCCGAGAGGTAGGTAGGGCGCTAGGTTCTAGATAAAGCCAAACGAGGCAAACGCCGTAATCGAAGCGCATCCCAGAGCAACGCCCATCACCATCCCTGCGAGCACGTCACTCAGAAAGTGCATGCCTAGCACGATGCGGGACACCGCAATGCTCAGCGCGAGAAAAAAGAGCACGCCTTCCAGCGAGGGATAAAAGTAACTGATGACGAGCGCGATGGAAAATGCTGTCATCGTATGGCCCGACGGAAACGAAAACTGATCCGGAGGCAGCACTTTCGACCAGCAGTGTGGCTCGATCTGGCACGGCCTCGGCCGCTGGCTCAGCCTCTTCAGCGCCTTAAATACAAAAATGCCCAGAACCGCGGCGGACCCCGCCGCGCCGACGGCTGAAAAACGCTGCGGGCCTCCATACGCAAGCAGCATCAAACCCAGCCCGTACCAGATCCAGCCATCGCCCATGCGCGTAGCGGCGATCATCCAGATGCGAATCCAGCGCGGGGCGCGCCAGCGATTCATCCGCAGCATCAGCCGATGATCGCGCCGATCGATATATCCCCAGAGGTTGCGTGCGACTGCCATCGCGTCACTTCACCCAGACGGCCGGAAATAGACAAGCACTCTGAATAAGAAGGATGCACACATAGGCGAGGAAGATTTCTCGCATGCAAATCGCGCGCGCGTGCAGCGACTTTCGCATCGTTCGCACCGAAAGATTGGAGGACTTGCTCACCTGCTCCTCAACTAGCCCAATTGGCTTCGAAGTTTGAATCTAGATCCCAAAGCATTCGCTTGCGCTTCTTAGCGCTTTCCATAACCGAGGACCACTTTCGGCAGAAGCGAATCTCGTTCATCCAGTGGCCCGCCGTAAAAGCCGGCACAAGCAGGGCAAACGGCGACAGCGCCAGCGTCCACGGTTTGTCGTGGAAAAGTGACCGCACGATGCTGAAGACGTCAGCGGTGAGTTTGCCGCAGCTTCCGTGCGCGCCGTGGATTCTTCCGCGGCCCGTGCGCAGCCCGGCGAAAAATTCATCCACCGTTCGCGCCCCAGGCACTTCCGTGTAGGTATGCCCCACACCGGCGATGGTGTGCGAATCGCTGCCGGCAATCGCGATCTTTCCCAGTCGCGCCGCCAGCCGCGCGGCACTCTCGTTGGCCTCCGGCCACATCTGCCCGTTTCGCGTTTCAAACGCCGGCACGTAGGATTCAAACCAGTGGAAATCTTCTTCTTCGCGGCGGCCCGTCAACCCGGAGAATACGTGGTTGGCGCTGAAAAAAAGTTTCCGTTCCGTGAGGTACATCAGCAGTGCTAAGAAATCGTTCCTGCGCCGCTGAATCTCGGTATGGTCGCGTTCCGTGATGCCGTTTACGCCCATGTGCATCTCCGCGCCGCTCGGCATCCGGACGGTGACCTCCTCGCTCAGGAAGAAGTCGGGGTGGCGTCGTAAAACCTCCGCCCCGTCGATCGAGTCATGGTCGGTGATGGTAACGATGGACATGCTCATCCGCTTCAGTCGGTCATAGACTTCCGCGGGATCGTTGTAGGACTCCCGGCAAATGCGGTCCAGCCCGGGAGCAGTGAACATTCCGGATGCGATCGAGTGAACGTGAAGGTCGCAGCGCATGATGCAATTCTCCGCTCCCGATATGAACAGCCTGTAAAGAGGTGGCGAAATCTCCATGAATGTGCTCATGGAACTCATTGAACACAAATAGGTTATTTGCTTATCCACATGGCATGGAGCGTGCTCCCCGTGAGGCGGTCCATACCCGTGGCACAATCGCACCAATGAAAAAAATCCACGTCGTCTTCCATGATGGTGGAGGAGGGCATCGCAACGCCGCCGTCGCTCTGCAGACGGTGATTTCTCAGCAGCAGCGCGACTGGCAACTCGAACTGGTTCAGTTTCAGGACCTTACCGACCGGCTGGACGTTCTTCGCAAGCTTACCGGCATCCGCATCCAGCAGCAGTACAACATCATGTTGCAAAATGGCTGGACGCTCGGCAGCACGCAGCTTCTCCGCGTCCTTCAAGCCACGATTCGGTTGTTTCACCGCCCGCTGGTGAATCTGCTAGAGAAGTTTTGGAGCGAAAAGCCGGCGGACCTGCTGATCTCCGTAATCCCCCATTTCAACCGGCAGATTTGTGAAAGCTGGACCAAGGTTTACCCCGGCCGCCCGTTTGTCACCATCATCACCGACCTCGCTGATTTTCCTCCGCGATTCTGGATTGAGCCGAGCAAGGAGCAATACGTCATCGCCGGCACGGAAAAAGCCGCCGATCAAGCGCGTGCCATGGGCCACGACAACGCGCACGTTTTCCTGACCTCCGGGATGATCCTGCGTCCCGATTTTTATCTACAGGACGATTCAGATCCCGTCTCGCTACGGCGGGAAATGGGTTTGCGCGAAGGGCTGACGACAGCCATCGTGCTCTT
>JBGPIX010000312.1:0-6359 GCA_041485085.1 Candidatus Acidiferrum sp. | reverse complement strand
GAATGGGAGAAGACGTAATTCTTCATTTTTGCGTCGCCGAAACTGCCTCCCATTTTGAGTGCGTCATCGTAGGTTTTGCGGCCCATGATGGCGGTATCGATGGTGGCGAAGAACGGGCCCATGGAATAGTCCTTGGGCATGAAGAGAAAATCGACCGCGCCATCGGGGCGGGCGATATAGCCGTCGAGGCTGATGCCGAGGCCGAGGACGACCTTGCGCATGGCCGCATTCTAAACGAGGGGACATGAATTCTTCAACGGTCGGGTCTGGAGGATCAGCGCCGATGCAGGGAATCTGAAGCCTGCACGAAAAGGATTGCGCGGGAGTTTGGACTTGGGCTAACGTGCGGCTCGGCGCGAATACGTTTAGAACCCGAAGCGGAGGATTGGTCATGCGGAAGTTTGTTCTTACGGCGGTTGGCGTGGTGCTGATGTCGTGCGGGGCATACGGGCAGAGTGCGCCGCCGGGAACACATTCTTGTGAAGGTTTAGCACAACTGGAATTGACCGGAGCGAAGATCCTCTTGGCGCAAACGGTTGCTGCAGGAGCATTCACGCCGCCTCCAAATATTACTCCCTGGATTGTGGGGGATCCTTCTTTCTACAAGACGCTCCCGGCATTCTGCCGGGTGGCGGTGGAAGCTACGCCGAGCGCCGATTCCTCGATCAAGATCGAAGTGTGGATGCCCGCTAATGGAAAGAATGGCGGCGGATGGAACGGCAAATTGCAAGGCCATGGCAATGGAGGATTCGCGGGCGAGATTAGTTACCGGCTGCTGGGAACTGCGGTGTATCAGGGCTACGCAGCGGTGAGTACAGATACCGGCCACGCTGCGGGAGGGACCGACGCGAGTTGGGCGCTCGGACATCCCGAAAAGGTGACGGACTTCGGATACCGGGGAATCCACGAGATGACCCGGGTGGCCAAAACGCTGATCAATGCGTTTTACGGCAAAGATCCGCAACACTCGTACTTCGCGGGCTGCTCCAATGGCGGGCGGCAAGCATTGATGGAGGCGCAACGTTTTCCCGAAGACTACGATGGCATTCTCGCGGGAGCGCCGGCCAATTTCTGGACGCACTTGCTGACCAAAGCGCTTGCGGATGCGCAGGCGACGACGCTTGATCCAGCAAGCTATATCCCCACAAGCAAGCTGCCAGCGATCGCCCGCGCGGTGGACGCCGCTTGCGACGCTCAGGACGGAGTGGTCGACGGCATCGTGAATGACCCGAGCAAATGTCACTTCGATCCGGCCATGATGCTTTGCAAAGAAGGCGATTCGGAGAAGTGCTTGACCGCGGCGCAGGTGACCACACTGAAAAAATTGTACGAAGGTCCGAACGATGCGACTGGGCAAAAGATTTTTCCCGGCTATTTGCCGGGAGCAGAGGAAGGGCCCGGAGGATGGGAAACGTGGATTACGGGATCGGCGCCTGGCAAGAGCCTGATGTTTGCCTTTGGCGGCGGATATTTTTCGAACATGGTCTATGAGAAGTTGGACTGGAATTATAAGGATGCGAGTGTTGAACAAGCGGAGCAAGCAGCGGATGACAAGACCGCACAATTTTTGAACGCGACGGAGGCAAATCTTGCTGCATTTAAAACGCGGGGCGGAAAGCTGATTCTCTACCACGGGTGGAATGACCCCGCGATTTCGGCGCTCAACACGATTAACTATTACAACGAGGTGTTGAGCAAAATGGGCGGGCCGGAGACGGCTGCGTTCGCGCGGCTCTACATGGTGCCGGGAATGCAGCACTGCGGAGGTGGGCCAGGACCTGACTCATTCGGGCTGAGCGGGGGCGCCAAGGATGCGCAGCACAATGTAGCGGTTGCGCTTGAACAGTGGGTGGAAAAGGGCACTGCGCCCAAAGTAATTGTCGCGACTAAGAATGAAGGCGGCGACCCGCCGAAGGGTGCGAAAATGACTCGGCCGCTGTGTCCATATCCGCAGATTGCCAAGTATAAGGGCAAAGGAGACACCAACAACGCGGGTAATTTCGTGTGCGTGGCGGAAAGCAAGTGAGCGAAAAGGATTGACCAAGATTTTCGAGTTGGTCAAAAGAATGTTGCGGTGCGAACGTGCTTAGAAGTTGAAATCTGAGGAGGAGCGAATATGTCACAGAAAAGCTTGGCGAAGATTCTTGTTCTTTTGCTAGTTGTGCTCGGTGCGCTTGGAAGTGCCGTGGCGCAGATGCCGAATCCGTATGGACCGGCCATCAGCCTGGAAAATGCCAGGAAGGCGGCCGCACCGGCATTGGCCGAAGCCGCGAAAAACAATTGGACCATGGCTGTGGCGATCGTCGGCCCGGCGGGCACGCTGGTTTACTACGAGAAGATGGATAACACACAAATCGGCAGCGCCGAAGTGGCCATTGATAAGGCGCGCTCGGCGGCTCTCTTCAAGCGGCCGACGAAAGCGTTCCAGGACGCGGTGGCGGCTGGGGGAGACGGTCTGCGGGTTCTGGGTCTGAAGGGTGCGGTTCCTATCGAGGGTGGAATTCCGCTGCTGATGGATGGAAAAATCGTTGGCGCGATTGGCGTCTCTGGCGGAACGAGCGCGCAGGATGGCCAATGTGCGAAGGCGGGTGCGGAAACGGTGAAGTAGGCCCCGCGGATGACCGAGCATGGCTGAAACGACGGTTTATCTTTCGCTGGGATCTAACGTAGGGAACCGAGAAGAGAATTTGCGCGTGGCGATTGCGGCGCTGCCGGGCGCGGGTGTGCGCGTGACGCGGGTGTCGTCGTTTTACGAGACAGAGCCAGTGGATTTTCTGGAGCAGGAGTGGTTTTTGAATTGCGCGGTTGAAGGAGTGACGCAGGTTCCGGCGCTGGATCTGTTGCGAGCGCTGCGTGGAATCGAATTGCGAATGGGGAGCAAGAAGCTGGTGGCGAAGGGGCCACGGCTGATGGATATGGACATCTTGCTTTACGACTCCGAGACGATTCATACGCCAGAATTGCAAGTGCCGCACCCGCGGATGCATCTGCGAAGGTTTGTGCTGGTGCCGCTGGCGGAAATTGCGGGAGACGTGTTGCACCCGAGTTTGAAAAGAAATGTGAAACAGCTGCTCGGCGAAACGCCGGATCGCAGTTCCGTTCGGCGTTTTGTATCCGCCAAGTAGGGACGCCGGCGGCGGCTGGCGCCCCTACAAGTGCGGATACCTTGCTCGCGTCAACTGGTGCGATGCAAGAGCAGGCGGTGCAGGGTAATGGATTTAGGTTGCAGGGCGTCGAGTTCGATTTGTGCGAACTGGCCTTCCTTGATTTCGCGCCAGCGATAGACGCCGGGCTCAGTCTCCTGAACTTCGCGGCCATTCAATCGGCGCAAGAACTCGCTGGCATTGTCACGCGAAGCGGCCATGCGGTAGCTCGGGCGAGTGAGGGCTTCGACCGCATAGCTGCGCAAAAGTTTATGCCAGTAGTGATCGAAGAGATCGCCGGAAGCAAAGATGTCGCTCCAGGCCACGTCACCGCCATAGGCCACCACGACACCCACGACACGTTCGCCTTTCAGGCCGGAAGTTGCGCTCGCGAACCGGCGCTGCACTTCGTCAACAAAATCATCAATGGATACGCCGACGGCGCGCGACTCGTAGATTTTCTCGTAGGCTTCCGTTCGGCCGTTGCCGGCGATAGCGCCTTGGATACTGTTCTGCGAGATTCTCGCGGGTGGAGCCGCAGATGGGGCCGCGAGGTTCGTGCCGTTTCTAACGGCATCCCACACTTCAGTTTGCTTCTGGTCAACGGCGGCACGTTCGCGCACGCTGGGATGAACGATAGTGAGCGCAGCAGCGAATTGTGAGCTGCCTGTCCAACGGCCATGCTCCACGCAGAAGACGTCAAGAGGCAGCGGAGGAGCGCCTGGGGGAACGATGCGGTCCTTGCCAATGACCCGATCTTGCTTGCCGCCGCTAACGAGTTCGCCTGCGAGGAGCAACAACGGGCGACGACTGCGATTGATCAGCACAAGGCGGTTCACGGAAGCGCCACTGCTGGGCTGGGGGGTGTAGACGAGACGGCCGTCACGGCCCCGAACCATGGTTTCAGAACCTTGCTCGCGCACGGCTACTTCGCCGGTGGCGAGGCCTTCCTCAAGGGTGAGGAACGAACTGGTGTCCTGGCTATAAGAACTGACGACAGGAAAAACGGAGATGTTTTCGTAGGTGACGGGATCGAGAAGCCGCCATTCGCCTTCAGGTCGAGACGCTGGGGATGCTGGGGTTCCGGGCACTGAGCCAACTAGAGCGAGTCCGCCAAATGCCGTGATACCAAGAAGTCCGCCGATGAGAGCGGTGAAAATCGAACGTTCCATGAAAGCCTCCTGTGCGTGACCCGCGATCCGGTCAGGGCAAACCAGCGAGGACACGACTCGGAGTTAGAACGGAGACTGCGGAGTTTCTTGCATGGAGAAGTTCCAAGTTGTTAGTTTTTAGTTCTTGGTAAGGAAGAAGGAGCCGACGAGAGGGCGAATACCGCTGCAAGAGGATCTTGAGTGCAAGACGGCTCAGTAGCAATCGGGAACCAATGATTCAGGGCGAAGGACCAAGAGCCACGAGTCAAGAACCAAGAAAAAACAGGTTAGAACTAACAACTTAGGACTAAGAACTGAGGACTGACAACTGAGAACAGAAAATGTGCTTGCCTCTTTAGCGGTCGGAGCCGCCGAGATTGGTGCGGGGCTTATTACGCCGGGACTTGGAGGATTCGGATTCCGCGCGTTCGTATTCGGCGAGTTCCTCGTCGGAGTAAGAGAAAGAGTCGCGCGAAGCGAACATGGAATTGGTACGGCCCGCTTGTTTCTTCTTCTTGCGCAGAGCGCCGAATTCATGGCGGACTTGGCGGATCGGACCTTCGATGGCTTTCACTTCGACAAGCAAGTCGCTGACCTTCTCGAGGAAGTCGTGAAGATGGTAGGGGCGAAGCACATAGGGAAGTCGCGCACTTTCCAGATGGGCAACATACTGGCCGCTGGCCATTTCCGGAATGAGGTACAGAACACGCACGCGGCCACCATCGTCGGAAGAGACGCTGGCAAGCTCGCGGAGAGTGACGAAAACAGGACCTTCGACTCCGGTCAGGGCGACGTTGGCGATCACCAGAGACCATTCCCCGGTTTTTAGCTCGGCCAGAAGCAACTGGATGTCGGGAACGATGCGAACGCGCCACCCCTCGGAATCCAGGATCTGCTTGACCGCAGTTCCACCTGTGGCATCGTTGTCAAGGACGAGAATGCCGACCTGCTGAGGGACGGGAGTAGGACTAGTACTCACAATACTTAATATACGCCAGTCTGTCGGTGACGGGCAAGAAATCAAGTGGTTGCGCCTTATCGGGCAAGGGTAGGGCCGCCCTTGCGCCCGACTTGCGTGAGAGCGCTACTGTCCCACGACGTAGTTGCTACCTAGGAGCAAGCGCTGCAGACCGGTGCTATCCCAAAAGATTCTATTAACGATCGGACGATGCGAGGAATCCATTCCGTTGAAGAAAACTTGGAGGCTGTCGCGCGACCATTCCGCCGCTCGGCCCCACTGCTCGGGCGCGCAGAGCGTCGCGCGGCGCTTTGAACGTAGTTCGTAGAGGAAGAAACCCGCAGCCAAGCCCATGGGGTCAACTGGAGCTCCAGTCGGCGCCGACAGATAGTCAGCAGAAATAAGCAGCAAGTCCGAATTGATGGGGCTCACGCGAATCGTGTCCGAACTCATGATCTGAAAAGTGGGACCGTAGATGTCCTTGAGGGCCACGGCTTGCGGCAGGGTCTCATCGCTCAGCCAGTAAGCATTAAGCATGTCTGTCGCCAGGATGGTGTGGTTGTCGTTCCAACCGTGCAGAGCGCTAACAGGCTGCGGAGAGAAGGAGGCGGCTGATTCCGGGTTGCCTGCCGGAAAAGTCCAAACTTGCCAGGAGCGATCCTGGGCCTTGAGGAAGGCAATGTGCGAGTCATCGGGCGACCAAAAAGCTTGGCGGACGAGGCCGTGCACCAGGTCCAGGGATTTGCCTGAATCAAAATCGTAAAGAACGATGGTGCGATCGGGCCCGGTCTTCGAATCGGAGCGCGTGTAGAGAAGTTTCTTGCCATCGTGGGAAAGGGCCAGTTCGGCGCCCTCGGCGGCTGCGATCTTTTTCGCCGTGCCCCGGCTCAGGACAACAGCACCTGCTGAATTCAAGTAGGCGACAGCGATGGGAGGCTTGAAGTTGGTGATAGTGGGGGCGGGAGTCTTCTTTTTGTCGGCTCCCTCGTCTTCGTCGGGTTGGTTGTTGATTCGAGGAAAAAGCTCCGCGGCGATGCGGGCGCAGCCCTTCATAAAGCCCACTTGGGCGTGATCAACGGAGGCGCGGAAGGAGTACTTTCCCGATGG
>JBGPIX010000311.1:0-6376 GCA_041485085.1 Candidatus Acidiferrum sp. | reverse complement strand
CTGAAAGCCAAAATTGCGCTTGCCAAACAGCAAGTGGCGGCGTCCGAGGCGCGCATCGGGGTGGCCCAGCAGGCGGTGGACAATTGCACGATTCGCGCACCGTTTGCGGGGATCGTCGTCTCCAAGGATGCTCAGGTTGGCGAAATGGTGTCCCCAAATTCCGCCGGGGGCGGGTTTACGCGGACGGGCATCGCCACGATTGTGGATATGCATTCGAACGAAATTGAAGTGGACGTCAACGAGTCGTATATCGCGCGGGTTGAAAATGGCCAGCTAGTCACCGCAACGCTGGACGCCTATCCAGATAAACAGATTCCTTCCAAAGTTCGCACCGTAATTCCGACCGCAGACCGTCAAAAGGCTACGGTCAAAGTCCGCATCACCATCATCGACCTGGAGAAATACAATTTTGTTTTGCCAGACATGGGAGTGAAAGTTGCATTCCTGGAAAACGAGCAGCCTGCGGCAAAGGACAAAGGCAAAGAGAAAGGGCCGCAAGCGGTGGCCTTCATTCCAAAAGGAGCCGTGCGCTCTGATTCGAACTCTTCGTTTGTATTTCTAATCCGCGATGGGAAAGTGGAGCGCCGGGCGGTGAGCCTAGGCATGGATCGAGGTACAGACGTGGCGATCCTGGCGGGTGTTACTCCGGGTGATTCACTAGTAGTGAAGGGGCCCGAGAGTTTGCGTGATGGTGACAAAGTCGAAATCCGGCAGTAGGAGAAAAGCATGATTCGTGTGGATGGCCGTGGCGATTCTTCGAGTCTCATCAGAGTGCGCGGACTGAACAAGACATACAGCCGCGGCGGCGAAAAAATTCAGGTGCTGCAGGGCCTGAATCTGGACGTGGACAAGGGCGACTTTGTCGCGTTTATGGGGCCGAGCGGATCCGGCAAGACAACTCTGCTCAATTTGCTCGGTGGGCTCGACGTGCCTTCGGCGGGCAGCATTACGGTGGACGGGGATGAAGTCACGCACATGTCCGCCAGCAAACTGACGCAGTGGCGCGCGCGGCACGTGGGGTTCATCTTCCAGATGTACAACCTGATTCCTGTGCTTACGGCCTATCAAAACGTCGAGCTTCCGCTGCTTTTGACCAAGCTCTCCAAGTCCGAGCGTCGCAAACATGTCGAGACGGCTCTTGGCGTCGTCGGTCTCACGGATCGGATGCACCACTACCCGCGACAGCTCTCCGGAGGTCAGGAACAGCGCGTCACCATTGCGCGCGCGATTGTTTCCGACCCGACGTTTCTACTCTGCGACGAGCCGACAGGCGATCTGGACCGGAAGAGTGCGGACGAAGTGATGGCGCTGATCGATGAACTAGTGGGGAAGTACAGCAAGACGATTTTGATGGTCACGCACGATCCGGTGGTGGCGGCACGGGCGCACACGACCCTGCACCTGGAGAAAGGCGTGCTCGTTGAGGGGGGTAAAGCGGCGCAGCCAGTCATGGCGGGAGGTACGGCATGAAATTCAGCCGACTGATTTTTGCCAATCTCTTTCGCAAAAAGATTCGCCTGTTGCTGACGGTCGGCTCATTTGCTATCGCCCTGTTCCTGTTCACATTTCTTGCCGTTGTCAGGGGGGCGTTCAGCCGCGGCACCGAACTGGCAGGCGCGGACCGCCTGGTGGTGATTAACCGCGTCGGCCTCATCAACACCATGCCGCTGTCCTATGGTGACAAGATTCGGCAAATCAAGGGCGTCAAATATGTGACCCACAACAATTGGTTTGGCGGCGTGTACCAGGACGAAAAGAATTTCTTCCCGCAATTCGTCATCGACCCGGAGAATCAGCGGCAGGTCATGACCGAGATGCGCGTTCCCGACGACCAATGGAAGAAATTCGTGGGCGACCGTCAGGGCGCCATTGCCGGCCGGAACCTCGCCAACCGCTTTCACTGGAAAGTGGGCGATCGCATTCCATTGCAAAATGCGCTGTATGGCTCCACCAAAACCTGGGAATTCAATCTCGATGGAATCTATACGAATGACAAGGAAGGCGGCGACGAAAGCCAGTTCTGGCTCCAGTGGGACTATTTCTATGAGAATGTTCCGGACCAAATCAAGGGGCAGGCCGGGTGGTGGGTCCTGAAGTTGGACTCGCCGGACGAAGCGGTAGGGGTGGGCAAAGCCATTGATGACGGCTTTGCGAACTCGTCCTACGAAACCAAGACGGAAACGGAATCGGCTTTTCAAGCCGGTTTCGCCAAGCAACTCGGGAACATCCAGCTTCTTATTACCACCATCGGAAGCGTGGTGTTTTTCACGCTGCTGCTCATCACCGGAAACACCATGGCGATATCCATCCGCGAGCGCACCGGTGAACTCGCGGTGCTGAAGGCCATAGGGTACTCCGACCGTTTCGTGCTGTTCTTCGTGCTTGCGGAATCGCTGGTGATTGCGTTGTGTGGCGGACTGATTGGACTGGGACTTGCGATGCTTGCAATTCCAGTGGTGGCTGCCAGTTTGAACGGTCTGCTGCCGCCGTTGCTGCTGTCAGCGGCATCGCTGGGGATGGGCGTCGTTTTAGCCGTGGCAGTTGGCCTGGCCAGTGGGCTTTTGCCGGGCATCAGCGCGATGCGGATGCGCGTTGTGGAAGCGTTGAGGAGGGTGTGACTTGGCTATCCCGGTCATTTACAATTTCCGGAGCGTAAAAGCGCGTTGGAGCTCGGCGATTGTCGCGGTGGTGGGAATCGCGGGGACCGTCGGGGTGTTCGTAGCGATGTTGTCGCTGGCCCGCGGGTTCAAAGCCACGCTGGTTTCTTCCGGTTCCGAAGACAACGCCATCATTATGCGTGCCGGGGCTACATCCGAAATGACCGGCGGCGTGACCATCGACACCGTCAAGATCATCCAGGACAAGCCGGGAATCGCGAGAGGGGCGGACGGTAGCCCGCTCGTGACACCCGAGGTGGTGCTGGTGGCTCCAATACCTCTCATTTCGACGGGAACCGACGCCAATGTTGAAATTCGCGGCGTCTCCAAGAATGTTTTGGAGATTCGAAGAAATATTAAGATCGTTGAGGGGCGAATGTTTACGCCGGGGCTCAACGAAATTGTAGTCGGGAAAAATGCCAACGCTTCCTATTCCGGGCTGACTCTTGGGAATACCATCGCCCTGGGCAGCGTGCACTGGAAGATTGTCGGAATTTTCGACGCAGGCGACAGCTCTTTTGACTCGGACGTCTGGGGCGACGCACACTTGATCGGGCCGGCCTTCAACCGCCCCGATATTTTTTTCCAATCCATAACCGTGCATCTCACTTCGGCGTCCGCATTTCAGGAATTGAAGGACGCAGCCACTGCCGATCCGCGCCTCAACGTGGACGTGACGCGTGAGATTGACTACTACTCGAAGCAGTCGAATCGCTTGACCACGTTGATCACCGTGCTGGGCGGCCTAGTCGCGGGGGTCATGGCGATTGGCGCCGTTTTTGGCGCGCTCAACACCATGTATTCCGCTGTGGCGGAACGCGGGCGGGAGATTGCCACCATGCGCGCACTCGGATTTGGCGGACCCTCCGTGGTGCTCTCGTTCGTCATCGAGGCGTTGCTCATCGCTTTTGTCGGCGGGCTGGTCGGCTGCATTGCGGTGCTGCCTCTGAACGGTCTCACCACTGGCGCCATGAACTTGCAGACATTTTCGCACGTTGCCTTTGCGTTCAAGATCACCACCGAACTGCTCGCGAAGGGAATCGTATTCGCGTTGGTAATGGGTATCATCGGCGGATTACTGCCGGCGATGCGCGCCGCAAGCATGCCTGTGGCGTCGGCTCTGCGCGAACTGTAGATGGACGAAGGAAGCGCTCGACAGGGCCCCTACTTTCTGCCGAAAGAGCTTCGAGGAAACAAAAAGAGGCCCAGGATTGGGCCTCTCTTGGCTCAACAATCTTCGACCGTCAGGTTAATCAGCCAGCTTCAATTTTTCCATGTAGGCGCTGAAAGCGGCCTTCACTCGGGCTGCGTCGGGCGGTTTGCCCTTCGCTTCGGTGATCGGGGTGATGAACTGATCCATGGCTTTGTCGATTTCATCGAAGAGCTGGCGGTTGGTTTTTGCGAGAGCGGTATCGCCGCCATACTCTTCGGCTTTGTCCCAGAGTCTTTCCAGAATCGTCCCAAGTTCCGCGGCAGCTGCCAAGTCGCCCTTTTGGAAGTCGGCGTACATGTGTTGTGCCAGGGCGCGGTAGGCTCCCATTTTTGAGATGTCCACGCCGTTCTTTTGTGCGACCTTTTTCTCTTGTGCCAAAGCCGGCGCGGTTGCTGCGCAGGCCGTGAGGAATACAAAAACCAGGGCAAGGAGGGCCCGAATCGTTCTTTGGGAGGGGAATGCCATCGATTCTCCTTGGCTTGCGGGAACTCTGCCCCGCGAGCATACGAATTCACTTGAACTTGCGTATAAGACACTTTTTTTGTAACACGGATCAGTAAGACGGGAACCCGGCGGCCAATTCTTCAGTTCGCAAAAAGGCACCTGCCCACAGGGACATCTTGGATCGAGCTCATTTGCGGTCCGCAGAGCATCTCGCCGGGTGCGCGGCCGACAACTAGGCGCAGAGATGAGCCTTGTCCAACTCCTTAACGCCACTTTCGAATCCCGGCTTTACTATTCGGCACGATGTCCCTTGACGGCTGAGTGAGTGCGACTCTAGCCTAGATGAGAGGCAAGTGGGAACAGTATGAGCGCCATGGGAAAAACGGCCGGAGAAACGCAGCGCTGCGCCTATTGCGGCAAGCAGATGGCGGCGCGTCTGACGCAGTGTCCCTTCTGCCGCGAGGCCGTTCCGACGGTGCAGGTGCTGCGCCGCACGGGGTCCGACGGAGGCAGTCAGATCCGGCGCGGCCTTCTTTATATGCTGCTCGGAGCCGTGATTCATTATTTTGCTGGCGGATATGGTGCTCCTGTTTTTCAGATTCCCTTGCCCGCGCCAATGATGCCGCTGGTGACGCAATACCTTACGCCCCTGCTCTTCCTTGGTGGACTGGGATTTGCGGTCTACGGCCTCTTCCTCAAGGTCAAATCCTGACCACGCCCCGCGTGCCGAGCGCCGGTCTATTAATCAGCCAGAGAAGCCTGTACCAATGGCCAGCGTGACTGATTGGGGGAGTACCCGCCTTTCGGAGGCACGCGCTCGCTTACTCGCTGTGGCCTACTGAGAGTGAGGCGGCCCCCCCAGCCTTGACCAAAGATTTTCACTGAGGAGACACGATGAAAAAATCATTCTTGGTTGGAGCAGTCTTGATTGCAAACGCCGCTCTTTTTCTGACCGTTGGCGCGGAGCGCGCTGGGGCGCAAGGCCCAGCGGGCGCAGGCGCCTCTGGCGCAGCACAGGGAAGTTCGAACTCGTCGGGCTCGAAGAGTTCGCACTCTCTGAATCCCATCAAGTGGGTCAAAAAAGACAAGGATTCCAAGAATTCCGCGGATGCGAGCGGCAGCCGCAGCGACATCGAAAAGAAGCTGACGCCGAAACTTCAGGCCCAGGGGATTCTGGCGGCTGATGCGAACACCACGGATTCCTGTGCGCCGTTCACGGCACTGAATGAATGCCTCGCTGCGCTTCACGCCAGCCACAATCTTGGAGTGGAATTCAACTGCTTGCGCGCGAAAGTAACGGGCGTGCACACTAACGCGGACCTGTCCGGGTGCAAGGGCTCGATTGGCGATAAAGCCCAGGGCCTCAACAAGGCTATCCATGAGCTGAATCCCAGTGCGGATGCCAAGGGCGCAACCAAGAACGCCGAGCAGCAGGCTAAGGACGACCTCAAGGACCTCGGCGCGTAAGACCGAAGCCGGGAAAAATCTCAACACTTCGGCAAACGTCGAAAAATCCGCGGAATCGAAACCGGGCGAAGGCCAATGACTATGACCTTTGCCCTTCGTTTTTGAACTCCAGAGTTGACCGAGAAAATTCCATGGCGAGCGCGATAGCTGCTTTTAATTGGATGCGGCGGACGCGGAGGACGAAGACGAGGCGGATAGCGGAACATCGGTGTCGGTGGTGGCAGCGGCAGCAGTGGCGCGGTAGCGGACGATGAGAAGCGTTAAATCGTCGGCCTGGTGGGCGCCGCGGGCGAAGTTTTCGACGGCTTCGAGCACGCATTTCTGAATCTGCTCGAGAGGGCACTCGGGCTGACCGGTAAGCAATTCTTTGAGACGCGTGGTGCCGAACATCTGTTCATCGGGATCCGCGGCCTCGGTGACGCCGTCGCTGAAAAGAACCAACGTGTCGCCGGGCTCGAGCTTCAGGCAAACCGAAGTGTATTCGGCTTCGGGCACGAGTCCGACAGGATAGGATCCTTCGGTAAAGGCCTCTTCGGCGACACCGCGGCGAATGAGGATGGGGGAGGGATGGCCGGCGTTGATGAATTCCAGATGG
>JBGPIX010000310.1:0-6421 GCA_041485085.1 Candidatus Acidiferrum sp. | reverse complement strand
CCTGTCCTTACTCTCTGGTTACGGAAGCGTCTGGAACCATTGCCCCCCACTCCCGCGGCTGCTAACGTAAAAATAGCCGTATTCGGCTACGTAGATGCCCAACGAACTTCTAACGCCCAGCGCCGTTGAAGAGGCCCGGACCGAACTCAAGAGTTACAACGTCACGCTCCCCATGGGGTCGCTGGCGATCGGCGTGGATAACATCCACCACGACGTTTTCTTGAGCCCCAAGTTCGTTCAGGCCGCCCGCGACTATCTCTTCGACGTCATTCGCCAGTACACCAGCACCACCTATTTACCGGGAATTGAGCTGCGCGCCACGCGTGGACCGGACAGCGCCGCTTTCCGCAAGTTGCTCTCCGAGCTGCTGCAAAGTTCGCTCACGCAGGCCAAGTATCACAAAAACATAGAGATCGACGTGCTCTTCCGGCTGGGTTTGCTGAAATTTTTAACCTTCGAAATCGGCAACCAATTTGCCAACTTGATCCTCGAAGGCAAGGAATGGATCCGCAAGCGCGGCGAACATTTTGAGCGCAGCCAGCAAGCGCACGTCATCAAGGCGCGTTTGTCCGAGTTGCAGTCCGCCCGGCGCGGAGTCATCCGCCGCGTGGGACAACAGGTGGCGCAGATTGTCGCTGACGTGGAAGACGCAGTCATCGCCAAAGCCCGCCGCGCCCTGTTCGGCGACGATTTCGCTTCCTACTACGAGCTTTGCAAGAATCGCCTGATTTTCCTCGACGGCGGCAAAGACGACGTTTTCTTTCTCGAACATTACGTCTTGCTGGGCAACTACGTCCGTGACCCCGATCGCTTTGAGGCCATGGACACTCTCTTCCAGGAATTCATCCGCGAGGCCGGCGTTACCCTCAGTCATGACCCGGCGCACACGGAAGCAATTCAGTCGCACACCACGCTTCTGGAAACCGTGCAGTCGATTCGCGCGGATATCGCCAATCTCGAGGAGCAGCGTGAAGTCACCCGCAAGCGTCTCGATCGCGGCGATAGTTTTCTCACCAAGTTCCTGAGTTCAGGTGACCCGGCCGATTTGAAGGCGTCTCTGAATGACCTGGAGCTGCGCCTCAAGCATCAGGAATGCAAGCTGGAGGAAATGGGGCCGCAGATTGATGCGGCGCGCCAGAAACTCGATTTCTTCGTAAAGGACCACGCCGGCAAGCTCGGTGAGTATCTCAACGAGCCGGAAAACGCGAAGCGGCTCTTCGAGGCAAGTTCCGCCAGCGAGGCGGAAGCGCCGACGCGCGCGCGTTTGCTCGCGCAACTCCTCGACCGTCTCGAACAGCACGAAATTCTCTACCACGTCCTTGCCAGCTATGAAATCCGGCCCATCGCTTCCGATTACTGCCCGCCCGTCCACTTGCAGCAGCTACGTAAAGCTCTCGTTTCGAAAGAGGAATTGAAGCAAGTGGAGCAGGTCATCAAGCAGGTGCCCGCAAAGAAATTGTCCCTTAAGGTTATCGAGGAACTCTCCAAGAAAATTCGCCGCTATTCCCGCGAAGAGATGCAGGCGTTCGTTCTCAAATTTGCCAATGACTTCCTGCGCCTGCGAAGGGATCTGCGGGACGCCGATCATCTGACCACCTGCATGGAGCGCGTCAACCTGGTCACCACTGAGAAGGCGCGCGAACTCTCCCGCTTGAACAATCGGCTGTACGAGTGCGTTCTTCCCGAGGAAGCCCGGCCGGAGCAGGACAACGTTGTTTCCCACGTTATCATCAAGTCCGACGTGCGCGGCTCCACGCGCATGACCCAGGATTTGCTTTCGCGCGGACTGAGCCCCGCTTCGCATTTCAGTCTCAACTTGCACGAGCCCGTCAAGAAACTCCTCGACCGCTATGGGGCGAAGAAGGTTTTTATCGAAGGCGACGCCATCATTCTGGCTATTTTTGAAACGGAATCCACCGTGGCCTATGCCCGGCCGGTGGCTAAGGCTTGCATTCTTTCCCGCCAGATTCTTTCCGTCTGCAACTCCTACAACGAGCGCGCGTCCTCGACGGACCTGCCTGCTCTCGAACTTGGCCTCGGGGTTGCTTTCCAGGGCTCTGCTCCCACCTACTGGACCGATGGCGATTCGCGCATCATGATTTCAAAAGCGCTGAATCTCTCCGATCGTCTTTCCGGTTGCGCCAAGCTGGCCAAGCGCATGCTCGCCGGGCAGAAGACCCACTTTTCCGTTTTTCAGTTTTTGAATACCATGGAGGGCGCCTCGGCGGAAGAGTTGGACGAATTCTTGGTCCGCTACAACCACAACGGCATCGAGCTCAACGACGAAGGCTTTCAAAAGCTCTCCGAGGAAATCTCGCTGGAATCCATCGAAACCAAGCTCGACATGCCCTGGGGAAAACAAAACGTCACCCTGTATTACGGCGAAGTGCCCCTCGGCGAGTCTGTCGAACTGCTCGTTCTGCGCAAAGCTTTCGCGCGCCAGCTGCTCCCCGACGGCAAAATCGGCGGACCGACCACCCACCCTTATTACGAAGTTTGCACCAGCCCCGCCCTCTACGATCTCGTCGCCGCCCTGATCCGCACCCAGCAGGCCGCCGCAATGGCCTCCCAGCGCGCCTGATTTTTCCTCGCATCAACGTCACTATACCTGCACCTGAAGCGCGTGTATCGCAACTCTATCCGGCTCGAACTTTTCTACCAATCACGAGTCACCAATCACGAGTCACTCATCCCACGCTATACTGTTCCCGGAGGCGAAAAGAGTCCGGTGACTTTCCCGGCCTTCAAAGCCGGTGATTCGGTCCTTCGCGGGTCGAATGGTGGTTTCGACTACCACACGCCTCCGCCACTTCATGACGCCTAAGTGAGACCTATTTCAGGGACTTACGGTTTGTGCCCTCACGAAAAAAGCCCGGCGCTGAAACGGAATTCACTCTCAATTACGTCTAATGGTTGATCTTCACTACCAGTGTGCGTGTCCGGGTTGGTGCAAATGTCCTTCAGTGGACTTAGCCAACAGAAACAGGGAGCGAGGCATCGAGATGGCGTCTTGGAACAAGCTTGTGTGTAAACAGGCTTTCATAGCGATGACGATTTTCGTGAGTTTCAGCGCTGGAGCTGCTCCCGCCGCGGCTCGCACCACCCAAGCGGGGCAACAGCCGTCCGCCCAAGCACCCGCCGTGGCCCGGCCCGTCGGAACTATCAAGGCGATTTCCGGGAATACCATAACGTTGACAACGGACGCAGGCGCCGACGTGACCGTTCAGGTTCAAGACGCCACCAAGTTCGTTCGAATTGCTCCCGGGCAAAAAGACTTGAAAGACGCCACTCCTATTCAGTTGACCGACGTACAGCCCGGCGATCGCATTCTGGTGCGCGGCAAGCTTGCCGACGACGGCAAATCCGTCCTCGCCGCTTCCATCATTGCCATGAAGAAGGCGGACATCGCCGATAAGCAGTCCCGGGAGCGCGAAGAGTGGCAGAAACATGGCACCGGGGGACTCGTGAGCAGCGTCGACGCTGCCAGCAATACCATCAGCGTCTCGCTGCCTGCCGTTGGCGAAAAAAAGAGTGTCGCGATCCATCTTTCGAAAGATACCGTTCTGCGCAGGTACGCTCCCGATTCCGTGAAGTTTGATGATGCGAAACCAGCTCCGCTCGATCAGATCAGGCCTGGCGACCAGCTTCGTGCCCGCGGCACTCGCAACGCCGATGGCACGGAATTCACCGCCGATGAAATCGTCTCCGGCACGTTTCGAAATATCGCCGGTACCATTTCCGCGCTCGACGCCTCCGCCGGCACCGTCACCGTCCAGGATTTGGTTTCGAAGAAACCCATCACGCTGAGGATCACCACTGAATCGCAGTTGCGCAAGCTGCCTCCGCCGATGGCACAGCGTATCGCCGCACGCCTGAAGGGCACTCCACCGGATGCATCGACCGCTGCGCCGGCTCCGGGGACTGCTGCTCCCGCGGCCAGCGCCCCTGCGGATCAGACACCGAGACCCAACGGTTCGTCATCCGGCAACTCAGCAGCCGGCGGCGCTGGAGGAATGGGGCGGTCCGGCGGTGGTGGTACTACCGACTTGCAGCAGATGATAAGCCGTATGCCCGCTGCGGCGCTGGCGGACTTGCAAAAGGGCGACGCCGTCATGATCGTCGCTACCGAAGGCGGCCCGAACGGCGTATCCACCGTGATTACTCTGCTTGGCGGGGTCGAGCCCATTCTCGAGGCTTCTCCCAAGAGCAGCGCTTCCACCATCCTTTCGCCTTGGAGCCTCAGCACCGGCGGCGGGGAAGCGGCCACACCGTAATGCTGCTCGGTCCTGCACCAAAATACTCTTGCTCTGGAGATCTGATGGTCTTTCGGTACGTTCGAATGGTCCTTTTGACTTTGTTTTTTCTCTTTTTAATTCTCCCGCTGAAAAACAATTTGCTCGCGCAGACTTCGTCCGGTGGACTGAGCGGCGTGGTTACCGACCCCTCCGGCGGAACAATTGCCAAAGCTTCCGTCCGTTTGACCAACGCCAGCGGCGCGTCATTGGACGCCACCACCAATCGGGAAGGCTTCTACGAGTTCAAGGGAGTGCTTCCAGGGACTTATACCCTGAAGGCCGTTGCCAAGGGCTTCGCACTTTTTACCCAGGAAAACGTCCAGATCCTCGATGGCCAGACACAAAAGTTGAACATCGGGCTCCTCATTCAGGTCGAGGAGGAAAAAGTGGAAGTGACGGACAACTCGACAAGAGTCGATGTGGATCCCTCCAATAACGCCGGAACCGTGGTCATGAAGGGCAAAGACCTGGAAGCACTCTCCGATGATCCCGATGAGCTGCAATCCGAACTACAGGCCCTCGCGGGCCCCTCTGCCGGTCCGAATGGCGGCCAGATCTACATCGACGGATTCACCGCCGGCCAGCTCCCGCCAAAGGCTTCCATCCGCGAGATTCGCATCAATCAGAATCCGTTCTCTTCCGAATACGATAAGTTGGGCTACGGCCGAATCGAGATTTTGACCAAGCCCGGAACGGATCAGCTGCATGGCCAGCTTTTCTTGACCGGCAATACGGCTGCCTTCAATACGCGCAATCCATTCGAAGGCTCCGCTCAGCAACCGGGGTATTACTCCACCCAGTTCAGCGGCAATATCGGCGGGTCCTTGGGCAAGAAGGCTTCCTTCTTTACCAACATCGAACGGCGCAATCTCCACGAACTGAATGTCGTCGATACGCCGTTCGTCGACCCCACGACGTTTCAAATCACGCAATTCAATGACGCTACGCCGAACCCGCGCACCCGGACCAATTTCAGCCAGCGTTTTGATTATCAACTTACACCTGGAAACACTCTAACCGCGCGCTACCAGTATTGGCGCAATAGCGAAAATGGCGACGGCGTGGGAACCTTCAGCCTGCCAACCGTTGGCTTCAACTCCCTCGAAACTGAGCACACTTTTCAGATGAGCGACACGCAGACCCTCAGCGCCCGTACCATCAATGAAACGCGTTTTCAGCTTGTTCGCGAGGAGAACAATCAGAATCCACTCAATGGCGCTCCCACCATCCAGATCCAGGGTGCTTTCATAGGCGGCGGGAGCAGCACTGGTTTGTACAATGACACGCAAGATCGCTACGAAATTCAAAACATCACCTACATGACGTTCGGGAAACATTCGATCAAATACGGCGGCCGCTTGCGCGTCACCAAGGAAGACTACGTTTCCGATGCAAAATTCAATGGCTTGTATTCCTTCGGCTCGCGGAGCAACCCAGGTGGGACTGCCCCATGCGCATCAGTCATCCCGGCCGGCACTAGCCAGATTTCCGGGTTACTCGCCTATCAAATTACTTTGAATTGCTTGGCTCAGGGCGTTTCGATGGCCACGATCATCGCCAACGGAGGCGGCGCCAGTTTCTATTCCGTGAACTCAAACACCGCGGGCAGTGCCGTTGCCAACGAAACTTGGGTGGATGGAGGCCTCTTTTTCCAGGACGACTGGCGCATCAAGACTAATGTGACTCTTAGTTCGGGCCTCCGTTACGAAACGCAAAACAATCTTGGCGATCGCGCCGACTTCGCGCCTCGCCTGGGCCTCGCCTGGGGAATCGACGCCAACGGAAAAAACAAATCTCCCAAAACCGTCCTCCGCTTGGGTTTCGGAATGTTCTACGACCGTTTCTCCTCGGACCTGGTGTTGCAACAGCAACTCCAGAATGGCCTCATCCAGCAGCAGTATCTGGTTCAGAATCCGGATTTTTTCAATCCGGCTCAGACCGTTCCGCCGTCCCAGATTCCGTCTTCCACTCCTTCGCCACAGACGGTCTATAAGCTGAATCCCAATCTGCGGAGTCCGTACACCATGCAAGCCGGCGTGACCCTCGAGCGCCAACTGACTAAAACCGCCAACCTGTCCCTTACTTATCTCAGTTCGCGCGGCGAGCACCAGTTCTACACAAATTTT
>JBGPIX010000309.1:0-6423 GCA_041485085.1 Candidatus Acidiferrum sp. | reverse complement strand
CAGGGTGATGAAGAGCATCAACGAGTCCACTTGCGGCGCAAAGTTGGACGCTTGCTCCGGATAAATTGGCAATTGCGACTGCACGGCTTAGTGAGCTCCTCGTTCCAGGCCAGGGGAATGCGGCTGGCGCAAATTCCGTGCCGCCGCTAGCGTTTCGCGGCGGCGGGAAATCAGAATTCCTCCGACAATGCAGAGAATTGTGAGGACCCCGCCGAGCCGGATGAGCTTGAGTATCGAGGCGCTGTAAACGGCGGCACTGGGGTCGTAGTGGTAGCAAAACAGCAAAACGTGATCGATGGGCGTGCCGATCTTTCCCGCGGAGGCGTCCACGAGCCCGAGGCGCATGTCGCGGCCGGGAAATTCGACGCCGTAGAAGTAGCGCGAGATGTGGCCGTCCGGCGTAAGCAGCATGACGCCGCTGGCGTGAGCGAAGAGATTGGACTTGGCATCGAAGGTGTAGCGGAAATTCGCGGCTCTGGTAACGGATTCAATGGATTCCTTGGAACCGGTGAGGAAATGCCAGCCGGAATCCGTTTCCGGACGTCGGAAATGGACAAGAGCTTTCTTTTTCTTTTCCGCAGCCATCTCCGGGGTCTCTCGGGAATCGAAGCTAACGAAAACCACCTCGTAGTCGCGCCCGGGATTGAAAGAAAGCATCCGCAAGGAGCCGACGACGCCCTGTTCGACCTGATCGCAAAGCATGGGGCAGCCGTAGTAGACGAAGGCGAGGACTACCGGCTTTTGTTGCCCGAAATATTCGCGAAGCTGAACGTTGCGGCCGGTTTCGTCGCGGAACGACAGGTCCAACGGTATGGGCCCGTTGAGGGGTGGCTCGAAGCCTACGTTCTGCAAAGCCCGTGGCATGGTCGCAGCCGAGGGGCCGGTGTTGCTGGGGACCGCTTGCGCGTGCAGAGTACAGGCCGCGAGCAAGAGCGCTGTCATTCCAACGAAATGGCGAACTTTATTCATTGCGTTATTTCTTCTTCTCCACCGCCGGGACAGGCCCTGCGGGCAAACCTTTTTCGGCAACGATCTTCATGGCGTCCTTGACGGGAATCTGCGCGATTCCGCTGGACCTGTCGATCCACTCCAGCTTTTCATTGGCCTCGGAGTCTTCTTGAATCTTCTGTCGCATATCGGCCTGCGGATCGGTTTGATGGCCGGGAACACCCTGCAACCGCGGCTCCGGAGGCAACGCTCGATAGTCTTTCCCAAGAGCCTCGCGAGACGGCGGAGGAGGCGTGTCCGTAGAGGCCGCGTGATTCAGCGTGAAGCGCAGAATGTATACGCAAATCAGCAGCGACGCCACGACCGCAATGCCTAGGGCAAAAAGATAACCGTAGATGACGCCGGTTTTGATGTCTCGTTCTTCGAACGAGACGTCGGTGTGGCGCGGCTCCTGGCCCGTGTTGTGGGACTCAGTGCTCATGGTGCTCAATGGCCTCCGCCAATTTCGGGTCGCCCAGCGGGAGAATCGGGCACTGCTTCAAATTAAATGCAAAGAAGCCGAGCCACAATCCTCCAAGCCCGAGGGGCAAAACAACGTCCAGCCAGGTAGGCATGGCGCGAGAAGTGAATTCCGGACGCGTCATCCAGAAGAGATCCACGAGACGCATGAAGATGAGCCACATGGCGATCTTCGGGAGCACTTTCGCGTTGCGCTTCACATCCTGCGAGAGAAGCAGGAAAAAAGGCACGACGAAATGGAACACCAGGACGATCACGGCGACAACGCCCCAGCCGCCGTACAGCCGGGTGCGATAAAAGGTGATTTCTTCCGGCTGGTTCCCGGACCAGATGATTAGGAGCTGTGAGAAATCGAAGTACGCCCACAGCATGACAAAGGCGAGCAGCAATTTTCCCAAATCGTGCAGATGGCGCTTTTGCAAAACGCTGGCGAACGGTTCGGTGCGAGCCAGCAACACAACGACGGCGATCATGAAGGCCATCGCGGAGATCAACTGCCCGGCGACGAACAAAAAGCCATAAATGGTGGAGGCCCAGTGGGGCGAGAGGGACATCACCCAGTCGAAGGACGCAAAGGTCATCAGAAAAACATAAAGAATGATGCCTGGGCCGGCCAGCATTTTGAAGCGGAGGCGCAAGGCGCGGTCTTCGGGGTTGGCGTCCTGCTGCTTCGACAAAATATTGAAGATGAACATCAGCACGAGCCAAACAGCAAAATAGACGACTGCCCGAGTGTAAAAGCCGTTTGGCGTGAGGTAGCTTTTCTGAAAGTCCGAAAGAGCGCCCTCACCCGTTGGCGGCGCGTTAAGCCAGCCCTTTTCGTCTCCGTGGCCGGAATAGAGATAGCGCATTCCGAATAGCACGATGGGCAAAAATGCAATGACCAGGAGCGGCAGCGTGCGCGTGGCCGACTCCAGCGATCGGCGGATGATGATGCCCCAGTGGCCGCTGGTCAGGTGCTGCAACATCAAGAGGCCCAGCGAGCCGACGGTCAAGCCGAGAATCAGCATGAAACTCATCAAGTAAGACGGATAAAAGAGCTCGGGGGTACGCATGGCGCCGAGAATGGAAACCAGCAGCGCGATGCCACCGACGATGAACGCCCGTTGTTGAAGGCGGCTGACGCTCTCCGGCGCCTGATATTGCTGCGCAGCCATTAGAAGCTGCCTCCTGTCGAATCCTTGGTGACACTTGGTTTCGCGGCCGGTGCTTCGCTTTGATTGAGCTTCTCGCGAAGCTCCGCGGGCAAGTCGGCGACCTTGGCATTGCGGCTCAATTGCAGCGCGCGGATGTACGCGATGATGGCCCAGCGATCGCGCGGAGGAATTTGCGCTGAATAGCCGAGCATCTGTCCGAACCCGTTGGTGATGTTGTCGTAGAAATAGCCGTTGGGCGCCTGGCGCAGGCGGTCCTGGTGATAGGTGGGCGGTTGCTTCATGCCGCGCATGGCCACCATGCCGTTGCCGTCACCCTGCAAACCGTGGCAGGGAGTACAAAAAATTTTGTACCGCTCTTCGCCGCGATCGAGAAGCTTCGCGTCCACGGGCAGCGGAAAAGTGTTCGAATCTTTCGGCACGAAGAGCGCGTCATTGGCGAGCGCACCGCGCTCCACGGTATTTTCAACCAGCGGACGCTCCGAGCGGCCGTCTTCAAAGAATGGCGAAGGCGCAAGGGGCCTTTCCTTCGGCTGATTGGCCATGTCCTGTTTGAGATATTCGCAACCGGCGCCGAAAGCCAGGCACGCGGCGGCACAAACAGAGACAAGTATTCGCGAGGTGTTAGTCATCGGACACCTCGGTGATGTGGTGCGCGTGAACTTCCTGGAGGAGACGCGCGCATTCCTCCAGATGGAACTTGGGATCCTTCGATTCAATGCAAACAAAAAAACGGTCCGACGACGCATGCGTGAAGCGCGGCACATTGAAAACCGGGTGATGCGGCTGGGGCAACTTGTTCAAGGCGAGCATGCCGAGAACCGCGGCGAGCGAGGCACCGAGAATCGTCAACTCAAAAGTGACGGGAATGAAGGCCGGCCAGCTATTCAGCGGGCGCCCGCCGATGTTTAGGGGATAAGCGCTTGTCGCGACCCAGTACTGGAAGAGAAAACCGCCAATCCCGCCAGCCAGGCCGCCGAGGAGGCAAATGGTCGAGACCATGTTGCGCTTCAGTCCCAGCGCCTCGGAAAGGCCTTCCACGGGAAATGGCGAGTACGCATTGACGCGGCGATAGCCTGCCGCTCGAATTTTCTCCACGGCATGAATGAGCTCTGCTGGGTCGCCAAACTCACCCATCACGCCGTAGATATGGGAGCGGTGCAGATGCATTATTTCTCGTCCTCGGAAGTTTCCGCCACCAGTTCGCGCATCTCCGCGATGGAAATCGCCGGGAGAACGCGCACGAACAGGAAGATCAGAGTGACGAACATGCCCATGGTGCCGATAAAAGTGGCCCAATCCCAGAACGTCGGGCTATAGCGGCCCCAGGCGGAAGGCACGAAGTCGCGCGTCAAGCTGATGACCACAATGACGAAGCGCTCCAGCCACATGCCGATATTCACGACGATGGACATGAGGAAAAGAACCACGACGTTGTGGCGCATCTTGAAGGACCAGAGCAACTGCGGAATCAGGATGTTGCAGAGTATCAGCGCGAAGTAAAACGGCGCATAGGGGCCGTGCAGGCGCTGCTGGACCAGGAAAACATCAAACTTGTTGCCGCTATAAGAGGCCATGAAGAATTCAATGAAGTAGCCATAGGCAACGATGAGCCCGGTGGCCAGCATGACTTTGGCCATGTTGTCCAGGTGACGCATGGTGATGAAATCTTCGAGGCCATAAGCCTTGCGCAGTGGAATCGCGATGGTCAAAACCATGGCGAAACCCGAATAGATGGCGCCGGCAACGAAGTACGGCGGAAAAATCGTGGTATGCCAGCCGGGAACGATGGCGATCGCAAAGTCAAAACTCACCACGGTGTGCACCGAAAGAACCAGCGGCGTAGCGAGCCCAGCGAGAAGCAAATAGGCCGACTGATAGCGATGCCAGTGGCGAGCCGAACCGCGCCAGCCCATCGAAAGCATCCCGTAAATAATTTTCATGGGCTTCTTGACGGAGCGGTCGCGTAACGTTGCCAGGTCCGGGATGAGACCCACAAACCAGAACATCAGCGAAACCGTGCCGTAAGTCGAAACCGCAAACACGTCCCAGATCAGCGGGCTGCGGAACTGCGGCCAAAGCCCCATGGTGCTGGGGTACGGGAACATGTAAAACGCCATCCACGGGCGGCCGGTGTGGATCAGAGGGAAAATGCCCGCGCAAGCCACGGCGAATAGCGTCATGGCTTCCGCAAAACGGTTGATGGAAGTGCGCCACTTCTGATTCAAGAGGAACAAGATCGCGGAGATCAGCGTTCCGGCGTGGCCGATACCAATCCACCAGACGAAATTGACAATCGCAAAACCCCAGCCGATGGGGATATTGATGCCCCAGATGCCGGTGCCCTTGATGATCAGCCAGCCGATGGCGACCGTCATCATGCCCATGACGCTGAAGGCAATCAGAAATCCGATGTACCAACCGAGGGAAGTCGGACGCGTCAGAACAATCGCGCTGATTTTGTCCGTGACCGATCCGTAGGTGTGCCCGGGCCCGATTACAGGGGTCAGCCGGCGGATTTCAGGAGAATCCATTGGCGGTTGACCGGCGCTCATGCCGACTCCAATTCGGGATTCGGATTGCGCACCGCCGCGAGGTACGTGGTGCGCGGCCGCGCATTCAGTTCGCCGAGGAGCGTGTAATTGCGCTGCTGCGCTTTGAGCTTGGCGACGCGGCTGTCCTTGTCATTGGCGTTGCCGAACACAATGGCTTCGGTGGGGCAAGCTTGTTCGCACGCGGTGACGATGGCGCCGTCGTGGATCGGAGCATTCAACTTCTCCGATTCGATGCGCGCGTTGTTGATGCGCTGCACGCAATAGGTGCACTTTTCCATGACGCCGCGGCTGCGCACCGTGACTTCCGGATTGCGCAAAAGCTTGAGTTGCGGCGTCTCCCAATCCTGGAAGCGCAGGAAATTGAAGCGGCGCACTTTGTAAGGACAGTTGTTCGAGCAGTAGCGCGTGCCGACGCAGCGGTTATAGACCATGTCGTTCAGGCCTTCGGCGCTGTGCACCGTGGCGCCGACGGGACAAACCTGCTCGCAAGGCGCGTTCTCGCACTGCTGGCAAGGAACTGGCTGGAAAAATGTGGGCGGATTGAAGAGCGAGTCATCGTAGCTGGATGGGTCGTTGGTCGCGGACTTGACGGACTTCTCGTAGTAGCGGTCGATGCGGATCCAATGCATTTCGCGGCCGCGCATCACCTGATCCTTGCCGACCACAGGAATGTTGTTCTCCGACTGGCAAGCGACCACGCAGGCGTTGCAGCCATTGCATTTGTTCAAGTCGATGGCCATCGCCCACTTGTCACGCGTGTACGGAAACTCTGCTTCACCGTTGTAGAGAGACAGTTCGTTCTTGGGTGTCTCGGCATTGGCAAAATTCGGATTCTTGCGATATTCCTCGAGCGTGCCGGTCGCCAGAATCTGCCGGCCTTCCATGCTGAAGTGATACTGGGTGCAGGCTAGCGGATAATCTTCGCCGGTTTTCTTGATCGCGCTGGCGGGAGCGGAGGCCATCCATAGCGCGTCGGAGGTACGCACGACATAGGCGTTGAAGCCTTTGTTCGTGCCGGTGTAGCCCGCTTTCTTGCGGCCGTATCCGAGCGGAAGGACTACGACACCATCGGCCTGGCCGGGAACTCTCCACGCGGCAGCGGTGACTTTGCTGTTCGAAAGTGAAATGTCGATGACGTTCGAATATACCTTGCCGTGCTCGCCGCCACGCGCTCCGATATCGTGCGTCAGGCTGAATTTCTCGCCGGTTTTCGGGCTAACCAGCGCGGCGTTGTCCCAGGTGAGTTT
>JBGPIX010000308.1:0-6447 GCA_041485085.1 Candidatus Acidiferrum sp. | reverse complement strand
CGCGCGGCAAGAAAACGCCTTCGCAAACTCCGGCATGTTCACCACCACTCCGTTGATACGGTATTCCGGCGGCGAATGCGGGTCCGTCTGCGCCCGCACTCGCTGATCTTCGGGCCGCTCATTCGCGCAATCCCATTGCGCAAACCCGATGAAAAACCTCTGCTCCGGCGTCAACCCGTCTACCGGCTGCAAGTTCTTTCCAGCATTGGCCGCTTCCCACGCGATGTAAGCCAAAATCTCCCCGCCCAGGTCGGCCACGTCTTCTCCCTTGGTCAGCTCGCCGTTGATGTGCACGTCCTCGACCACCACGTAACTCGAATACTGGTCGCTCACGCACTTCGTCCGTTCGTCGAACTTCTTGCGGTCCTCTTCCTTCCACCAGTTCTTCAAATTGCCCTTGGCGTCAAACTGGCTGCCCTCATCGTCAAATCCGTGCGTCAATTCGTGCCCGATCGTTCCGCCCGTGTCTCCGTAATTCGGCGCGTCGTCCACCTTCGCGTCGTAAAGCGGCGGCTGCAGCACTCCGGCAGGGAAGTTGATGTCGTTCATTTGCGGATTGTAGTAAGCGTCCACCGTCGCCGGCGAAATCAGCCACTCTCCCCGGTCCACCGGCTTGCCGATCTTTGCGATCTCCCGGCGGTGCTCAAACTCCGTGGCCCGCTGCACGTTCCCGAGGAATTCCGTCCGCGTGATCTTCACCGGGCTGTAGTCACGCCATTTATCCGGATACCCGATCTTGTTGCGAATCCCCTTCAGCTTTACTAGTGCCTGCTGTTTCGTCTCCGCGCTCATCCAATCCAGTTCCTGAATTCGCTTGGCCATGGCATCTTCGATGCGCCGCACCATGTCCAGCGTGCTCTGTTTCAGCTCGGGCGAGAATACTTTCCGCACGTAAGCCTGCCCCAGCGCTTCGCCCAGCATGTAATCGGTGTACTGCACGCAGCGCTTCCATTGCGGTTGCTGCTCTTTCACTCCGCGCAAATACTTCCGGTAAAACTCAAAATTCTCTTGCACGAATTTCGCGGATAGAAACGGCGAGGAGCTATCCGCCACATGAAACCGCAAATAGGTCTTCCAATTGGCCAGCGGCTCGCTTTCCAGCGATGCGTTCACCTGCTTGAAAAATGCCGGATCTCCCACATTCAGAATTTCAATCTTGGGATATTGCAGCGCAGTGTAGTAAGTTTTCCAATCAAAATTCGGCGTCAGCTCTTCCAGTCCGGGAATCTTCATTTTGTTCTTCAGCTTGTATGGATCGCGCCGTTCCACTCGCGTCATCGAAGCCTTCGCCAGCGCCGTTTCCATGCGCATCAAAGTCTCGGCGTTTTTCTTCGCTGTCTCCGCGCTGTCTCCCAGCAGCTCGAATACCTTCTGCACGTGCTGCACGTAACGCTCGCGCGTCTCTTTCGATTTCGCATCCTCTTTCGTGTAATAGTCCCGGTCCGGCAGTCCCAGCCCGCCCTGATCCAGCGATGCAATCACCTGCTCGGAATCGTCCGGATCCTGGTCCGAACCGCCCCGGAACAGAATCGACCTGTACCCCCCGGTCGCCATCTGCAGGCGCGCCACAAGAGGCGCGAGTTCGTGCACCGAATTCAAACGCGCAATCGCCTCCAACTCCGCCTTGATGGGTTCCAGCCCATTTTTCTCAATCCCTGCCTCGTCGGTGCAGGAAGCGTAAAAGTCCCCGATTTTTTGCGTCACCGTATCCCGCTGATTCGAATTGCTCGCTGCCTGTTCCAGAATTCCGCGCAGAAAATTAAGATTGTCCTGATAAAGCTTCCCGTAAACACTCCACCCGGTCTGATCCGCCGGGATGGGATTTTTCTGCCGCCACCCTCCGCACGCGTACTGATAAAAGTTCACGCACGGATCGATGGACTTGTCCATCGAACTCAATTGCAAGCTCGGCGTGTACGGCAGCGCCGGTTCATTCCCAGTCTGCCCGTTCGCCGTTCCCACGAACGCGAGCAGCGCCAGCAAAGCCAGCGCAGCCAATGCCAGCCGCTGCGAACACGCGGGATATAAACTTAAGTTAGCAATCCTTCTCATTTGATTTCTCTCCGTCGCGTCGTTTGAGGCCAACCGAGCGCGCAGCTATCCTAGTGGTGCCTCGCCCTTTTTCCAACCGGAAAAGAAATCCTTGGCGTCTTCGCACACGAGACCGCTTGAGTTGTGGCAAGACTTTACGGCAGGGAGGAGCAACTGGAGGGGAACGCGGCCCAAGGGGCCGGCCCTTTCAATTCGCCACTGTCAATTCGATCGTCGAAGACGCTGCAATTCGCGTCCCGCTCATCGGCGACTGGTCAATCACCGAACCGTGCGGCCATTGCGGCGCCGTCACATAGTTCACCTTGCGCCGCATCTGCGCCGCGTCCAAACGGCGCTGCGCTTCAATCTCATTTAGCCCGGTAAGGTGCGGCATCACATATGCCATCTCACGCGGCCCTTGCGAAACTAGCACGTCCACTCGCGGCGTCGCCGCTCCTGCGCCCGGCTTCGGATTTTGAATCACCACCGCATCCACCGGCTGGTCCGCCATCGTCACGCCGGAAACTTCCCCCACCTGCAATCCCGTCCGCAGCAGTTCAATTCGCGAAGCCCGCAGCGAATTCCCCTCCAACAGCGGAATTTGCAATTGCCGCTGTCCCAGGCTCAGCACCACATGCGCCTGCTGCGACACTTTCATCAGCAAGCCGGAAGTCGGCGTCTGCCGCACCACCACATTAATCGGCTGGTCGCTGTAGATCCGGTCCGCCACGCGCAGCACCAGCCCGCGTGACTGCAGCATCTGGCTCGCCTCCGAAACATTTTTCCCTACCAGATTCGGCATCGTCACTTCGCGCCCATGAATCGCGATCCGCATCGCCGTAATCGCGCTCAGAAACGCCGCCGACGCCAAAATAAACACCAGCAGCGTCATCCGGCTCAGCCATTCCAGTCGTTCTCTCAGCGTCATACGGTAGACTCTCTAATCCCCGCCCGGTTCTCACCAGTCACGAGTCACCAGTCACTTCTTCAATGGCGGCGCCGGATAGTCCGGCAGCTTATCCTTACTCGTATCTGCCCGCTTCACTTCCAGTTCATCGAACAGCAACGACGGGCTGATAATCGTCGTCGGCGCCCCACCGGCTCGATTGCTCACCAGCGGGTCATTTCCCACTGCAATCAAATCGCTTCGCAGCGCGCGAATGTCGAGCTCGCTGAACACTGCGCCTCGCACCAACTCTTCATGCCCATCCTTGGCGTACACGCGATAGAGCAGACGCGGCGAATTGCCCGGCCCGAGCGTCTCCACCCGATACCCGTAAGGCTTGCCTTGATCCGCCACCATCTGAATCACTTTTTTCTTCAGCTCTTCCGCCGGTTGCGCGTCGGAGCTCTTCACCAGCAGCACGCCCAGGCTTGGCCCCGGTGGCGCTCCCGGCGCGGCCCGTCCGTGGCCATTCGAAGCAGGGAAGTCGCGAATCGGCACTCGCCCGATCAAATAATTTGTCAGCGTTCCATTCTCGACGAGGCTCACCGGCTGCGCTTTCACGCCCTCGCTGTCCACCGCGTAACTTCCCACCAAGCTCTTTCCCTGAAACTCCTTCATTGTTGGATCATCCACCACCGACAGAAAATTCGGCAGCACGCGCGTCTTGTAACTCGTCGCAAATGCCCCCGTCGTCCGGTTTGGTTTCCCAAGTTGCGGCTTCTGCCCCAGCACGTTCTGCCCGATCAGCGACGCCACAATATCGTCCGCCGCATCCGCCGCGAACAAAATCGGCCCGCGATACTCCTCCTCGACGATCGGCGCTTGGCGCAGCGCCACCAACGTATCCAGCATCTTCTTCGTTTCGCCCATCAGCTTCTCGCGCGTCGGCAATTCTTCCGCGCGCGCCACCATAAACGCCGGGCTCCGCCCCAGCCGCATGCCATCGGCCGCTTGTGCGGATCCGCTCAGCACCACGCTGTACGTCGTCTTACCACTACGCGTCACCGTGCCTTCGGAATTCACCAGGTACTCGTTGGCCGCCGTGAATCTCGCCGACGCCGTCACCGACTGCACGTCCGGATACTGCTTGTACAAACTCGTCACTTCCTCCAGCGTTTTCTTCCAACCGGCCTCGTCGACTTTCAGCGATACCGTCGGCTCGACGGCAATCATTTGCGGCGCCTTCGCGAAGTCATCCACGGGATTTAGGTCCGCGCTGAACTGCTTCAGCGCCGCCTGCTTTTCCGCCAGTCCCTGTCCTGCTGCTTTGTACGCGTCGTCTGTCGCCAGCCATATCTGGTGCCGCAGTGCAATCGGATCGTTGTCCAGCGGCAGGATGGTGGATTCCCCCTGGCTTCTGCCGAAATGACTGTCTTGCTTGTAATCGCCGATGCGCACCACCACTCGCAGGATTCGGAAATGCAGGTGCTGGTTATCGCGCAACGCGCCGAAAGCCGCCTCGGCGCCAACATCCTCGACATCGCTCACGCGATATTCGACGAAATACGGCGCTTGCACTTGATCCATCTTGAGCTGGGCCTTCGACCGGTCCAATTCCGTCAGCAACGCCTCCAGCAGCCCGTCGCCCTTCGCCGCTGCGTGAGCCGCAACCATCGCCGCATCCGGAGTCGGTCTCGCTCCCTCCGATGCCGCCCGGCTTGGCATCGCGTTCATCGCCAGCAAAGCCACCATCGCCATTCCCGTCAATCTCTTGCACCGAAGCAAACTTGTCGGCAGGTGAACAATCTTCATGGCTTCACCTCCGCCTTCATTGGTGCATCTTTGGCCGCACCCGTATCCTCAAATCCCGGCGGCGGCAAAAGAGGCGGACGCTCATGCTCGTGCGCCCGCTTCTGCACTTCCATCTCGGAAAACAGCATCGACGGCGCAACCGCGGCCACCGGCACCTGCCCGCTCTCCGCTCCGCACACGCCGTTGAACACCTTTGGCTGGTCTCCGGTAGTCAAAATCCTCGTCAGCGCCGCCAGCGGCGTTCCCACGATGTCCACGCCGCGCACCAATTCATCCGGCCGCCCGTCCGCATAAACCTTGTACACCAGCACCGGAAGCACTTGAAACGCCTGGGGCAACGCTCGCGTCGTCAATGTGAATCCGCCCTGAATATCGTCGAAGTACAGCCCGTAGGGCTTGCCCTGTTTCTTCACTTCATCGATCAGCTTTTGCCGCATCTCCGCTTCCGGCACCGTTTGTGTCGAGGTCACAATTAAATTCCCTTGGCGCCCCGTCGGCATCCGTCCCGGCTGGTTTCGCCCGTGTCCATTCGATTGTTCGAAATTCTTGATCGGCATCCGTGACATCAGAAAATTCTTCAGCACTCCATCCTTGATTACTTCCACTTTCCGCGACGGTTCGCCTTCATTATCGAAGTCATACGCTCCCGCCAGCTTCATCCCCGCCATCTCGTGCGTTGTCGGGTCGTCCGTCACGCTCAGGAATTTCGGCAACACCTCCTGCCCAATCTTCTTCGTAAACGTTTGCCCTTCCTCTTCATCGCGTTGCCGGTGGCCTTCCAGTCTGTGCCCCAGCACTTCATGGAAAAACACCGCCGCCGCGCGTCCGCTCAATATCGCCGGTCCATCGTAGGGCTCCGCCACCGGAGCCTTGCGCAAGGCGATCAAATCGTTGGCCATTTTCTCGATCTTGGCCGTCAGCTCCGTTTCGCTCGGTAACCCGCTCGCCGCTGGTGCCTGAAACGTTTCCACACGCAGCAAATCCATGCCATCTTCGGCCCGCGTCTGCGCTTCCATGATCAGCCGCGTGGAAGAACTCGGTGACACGATCGCGCTCCCCTCGCTCGATACCATCCGCGAGTTCGTCCGCTGCACCTGAATCATCACCGTCGCGGTGTACACCTCGGAGTATTTCCGGAACACTCCTGAAAGTCTCCTGATCTCGCCTTCCCACGCCGCGTGGTCGAAAGCCGGCGCCGCCTCCGCTTCTCCGATGTGCGTCTGCGGCTTCTCCTTCGAAAAGTCCGGCGACTTATCCTCTTCCTCCGCGCGCACCGCCGTATTCGTTCGAACGTTCAGCAGTGACGGCACAGCGCGCTTGTACTCGCGATCCGTCAATTCCCACAGCACTCGCGCGATGGCGTCCTCATCATTTCCCAGCGGCAGGCTCCCCGAATTCACCCCGCTCGGCCGGCTCTGTCCGTGCGTGTTGTCCAATTCCGGTTTACCCACGCGCATGTTCACGTCCGCGTACCGCCGCTGCCCCGCCGCGTTCGTCAGCAAACTCCCGTAAGCCCCCACCAGCACCACGTAGTCCTGGTCATACACCGTATAGCTGAGGTAGTAAGGCGGCTGCTCCGTCTTTCCCAACTCTGTCGTCGCTCGCGCAATCTCCGTTTGCATCGCTTTCAGCACTGGATCGCTCGCCGCGCTTGCCGCCGCCGGCGTGGCCGCGGGCTTGTCACCCGCCGCCGTCGTCAACGGCAATCCCGCCAGCTG
>JBGPIX010000307.1:0-6570 GCA_041485085.1 Candidatus Acidiferrum sp. | reverse complement strand
TCGCACATTCAGGTGACGGCGGCGGCGATGAAGAGTTTGCTGCACTACGACTGGCCGGGAAACGTGCGTGAACTGGAGAACTGCATCGCGCGCGCAGTGACGCTGGGCGACGGGAAGACCATCGATGTTGCCGATCTGCCGCCCGCTATTCGCAGCGAGCAGACTGAGTCGGGAATCGTAGCGTCGCACGACACCACGGCCATGTCGACCACGGCTCTGGCGGAGATGGAACGAATGACCATCCTGCGGGTTTTTGAACAGGCGAACGGCGACAAGGCCCTGGCGGGAAAGATGCTGGGTATCAGCCGCGCGACGCTGTATCGAAAATTGAAGCGCTACAACATTGCCATAAAGTCGGGTTCGACCGGCGGTGCAGCGAACCCGCAAGAAGCAGCCTAGTAGGTCGAGAAACGTCTCAGCCCGAATATTCCTGCAGCACGATACGCGTCACGCAGTGAGACGAAATCGTTTCACGGTGAGACGAGTGAGCCAACGAAGCGCACCGAGAAAATCCTAAGCCTCACGATTTCTGTAACTTGCAATCGCCTCGCGTTTCTAATTCTTTGGCGTCCAGCGTGCATCTCTGTCCTCGGAAGTCTGCGTCTCTCGCGGTGCGTAGTGTGTCCCGCCGCAAGAGAGCATGTGAATCCTGACCGGCAGGACGCGAGGCGAAGTGCAAAAATCCGGCGGTCTGACACTGATTGCGAACGAGCAAGACTGCGCCGAGCAGTTGGCACGATTCTTTCCGCAGGCCAGGCCCGTTCGAATTCCAGTGCAAGTGACCGCGTCGCGCGGAGGCAGGACCAGGCTTCGCGAGTCCGTGGTTGTCGAATTTGGCGGGCCGGAACACGCCATTTTTCTTTCGACCTTGCCCCTGGAGTTTGACGATCGCGTGCGCATCGAAGCAAGTGGTGAGGGATGGCCGGCGGAAGCAACCGTCGTCGGCGTGCAGTATCACGAAGGACGCAAAGCGGTGGCCGTCCGATTCTTACGAGGCCCCTGCGACTGGGTGGTGACACAGCCGTGAGCAAAACGATGACAACGCTGAATATCCCCGCTCCAGCTCGATCGGAGAGCCCGCGACAAGCGCAATGGAAAGAAGCGCGCTCGGTGTTCCCGATTTATCTGGCGCTCGCGAAACAGCTCGAATTCGAAATCCCCTTCACGCAAGCGAAGCGGAACCTGCCCGAGAAACCGGACCTGGAGACTTTCAGCCAAGTGCACGAGTGGCTGGATTCGATGGACCAGCGCGTCCAGGTGCATCAACTCCGCCACCTCTTGCAGATGACCACGCTGAACGCCAGCGAAACCGGGCTACGCGCACTGATTCAGCGCCACCTGCGCAAACCGAAGAAGTCCAATGTTGACCGGGACAAGATTGACTTCCTGCTGGTACAGTATTTTGCGCTCTGCGCCCCGGCAAAGATTTATCACAAGCAAATCGAGCCGGTGGATGTCGCCCATGTGATGCAGCCGGTACTCGGAGACGTGGACCCAGACCCGCTGGCATGGTGCGCGCCCCTGGAACAGATGATCGAGGCGCTGCGAACTTTCCGCAGCCTGCGGGAAATCCTGAAAACAAATTTCATCGAACAAGGCCGCAAAGTCAAAGAAACAGCCGGAGGGATGTTTTACGATCCCGCAGCCCTGGTCGCCTTCATCCGTTTCAATTTCCTGCTCCGCCGGACGTTGATCGAGCTGATGCACGCGGATTTGATCGCTATCCGAGCGGGACTCGGACAGTTACAAGCTGCCGGCGCGAGGATTATCGACTGCCACCATTTAGGGCTCTCGGCAACGGAACCCCTTGCGAAGATATCTGCGACAGCCGACGAGTGGAAACAGCCATTCCAGAAGGAATACACGGAACGCTCTGTCAGCCAGGCTTTTGACAAGCTGCTCGGGCTGCGCACAGACGTGGAACTCGCGCTTGAAAAGGCGCTCGGAAAGCCGGGTGAAGCCGCTTCTCTGCAGACAGGCGCGCAGGCAGCAAAACCTATCCCGGCGTCGAAGAAGGCCGCGACGCAATCTCCTGCTCCCGCTGCCAACGGAAAAACGAAGGAGCGGCCCGCCGCGCCTGCGGCACCCGCGGCGGCGGACTCGGATTCCGTGGTAGTTCTGGATTTTGAAAACTGCATGGAGCAGATCTGGGAGCAACTGATCGCCACGCCTCCTTCACGTGGAAGATCGATGACCACCGTCAAGATCGGCGGAGCACGAATTCTGATGTCGTCCTGGGAAGTAACCGCGTTCGTGAGCGAGGACGGGCCGGCAGCGGAAGATTTGCGGCGAGCCGTGGTGGCCCGCGTGCTGGTCACCGCAGCGATGGAATCCGCCAAGGAGACCGGGAATGCCACGGCGCTGGACCGCGCAATGAACATGGCCCGTGTGGAAGTGACGCGATTGCAGGAACGCGTGGATGTGGCCAAGCAAGCGAAGGATACGGAAGCAGCCGTCAATCTCGGGATCAGCACGAAACGCCTGCTTTCGGCTCTGGACGAAGCAGAAAAGCTGTAACTGATGGCGAAGCGGTCCGGTGTGATGCCGGACAAAAATTTCAGGGAGCCGTTTTTCATTGCGAAACGCCAACGTAGTTATCCTGACCGATGAAACCGAGTTCGCCCGGTTGCTGACGGCTTGCTGGCAGGCCGAACGGCTGGTCCCGAACATCGCGGTTCTTAATAGTGATTCCTGGCGCGAACAGGATGCACCCGCGCACGATTTGGTCGTGGTCGGACCCGTGCGTGAGGGAAAAATCACCAGTGTGTTGCGGTCCCTCGAACCGGCAACCGCGGTCATTCTTTGCGTTCCGGCAGATTCTCAGGAATTCGGGCAGTTGCGCACCAAGTATCCGCGGCTGGTGCATATCCCGCTTCGCGAAGATTGGGCGCAAACGCTGCTGCTCGTAGCCGGCGAATCGTTGCGGCGAGCGAAAGCGTTGCAGATCGCTCGGCAGGCAGAGCGAAACGCAGCCAAGAACGAGAACCACGCCACGCTGGGGCGCTATATGCTGGAGATGAAGCACAGCGTGAACAACGCCCTGACTTCCATGCTGGGAAATGCCGAATTGCTGCTGCTGGAACCCGGTCAGCTTTCCTCGCAGTCGCTGGCACAGATCAAGACCATGCACAGCATGGCGTTGCGAATCAATGAGGTGATGCAGCGTTTCTCATCGCTTGCGAGCGAGATGAAGGAAGCTGAGAATGCTTCTCAAGCTGAGACGTTAGAGACGGCAGCGCCGATCTCGCGACGCCGCTGAGGTCCTCGGATATCGCTGCAACCTGCTCATTTATCAGCATTTAACCAAAAACGACACAGGAGCATGCGGAATGCTAAAGCTGGCCGCTGACGTGCACCTCTGCTCTGTGGACAAGTACGGAGAGAGTACGGCTGTGCACAAAAAAGTCCTAATCGTTGATGATTCACCCGCTGAGGTCAAGCTGATGCAAGGCTTGCTGGAAAAAGAAGGTTATTGGCCGATTGCGCTGCACGACCCCAGGCGCGTCGAGGAAACCATTACCAATGAGCGGCCCAGCGTGATCCTGCTAGACATCGTTATGCCGGGACGTAACGGCTTCCAAGTCTGCCGGGATCTCAAGGGCAGCGCGGAGTTCAACTCGATACCCGTGATTATGGTGACTTCGAAGGACTCGGCCAGCGATAAGTTTTGGGGCCAACAGCAGGGCGCGGACGGATACATCACGAAGCCATTCACACGCGAAGATCTTCTTCGCGCGGTACGGCGGTTCGCATGAGAGTTTCGGAGCGAGAGAACAGGCGATGAGTGAAGATTTTCATCTTGAGCCCCTTCCGGCGGACGCCGATACCGGCGATTTGCTCGAAGCTCTTGGGCCGATCGAAGAGCGGCCCCCGGAATCGCAATACTGCGTCTTCCGCAGCGGGCGCGAGCGATTCTGCCTGCCGGTTCTGGATGTCGAGGAAGTCTTGGATTGGCCGCTGCTGACCAAGCTGCCGCTTGGCCCGGCTTACCTGGTTGGAATATTCAATTTGCGCGGAGCTATCGTGCCGTTGATCGACATTGCGATTACGGAGGGACGCCGCCCGGGTTTGCTGCCCAAGCACGTGGTGGTCGCTTCTTTGCGCTCCGAGAACCATCACGAGGATCTGCGCATCGGGATCGCATCCGACGAAGTCATCGGAACCTATTCAGTGAACACCGACGATTTGCTCGAGCAAGCGCCGGAGAACGTGCCGCATTGCATCGGAATGTTGCGGCATGACGACCGCCTGGCGCTGGTGATTGATTTGCGCCGGCTGCTCGAGGTTTTTCCGGGGCCCAGTATTTGAGTTTTGTGGAGACGACGCCGATCGAAGGCGCGGGCTCCGCGGAAGAGATTTGGAGGGTGGCATGAAATCGCGACTGAGTTCCACAATCTGGACGCTGGTCCTGCTGAACGGAGTGGTCGGCTTCGTCGTTCTCGGACTGGCCTTCAGCGCCGGTAAGAAGGCCGGAGAGGCGTCCTTGTTCGACTTCGGCTCGCCCGCCGGAGGAACCGTGCTGTTCGCCATCATCCTCGCGCTGGCGACGGCGGTGATTCTCGCGTGGCGGTTCGGCGCGCTGCTGGGGCCGGTGCAAGCCCTCGCGGAATTTTCCGAACGCATGGCCGCAGGCGATCCGCGCGCACGGGCCGAAGTCAATTCGAATGATGAATTGGGCTACATCGCGGAAAACCTGAATCGCGCGGTCGCCAGAGTCTCCAAAGCCACGAGCAACCAGGACGCGAACGACGCGTTGCAGCGCAGCATCACGGAATTGCTGAGCGTCATCAACCAAGTCGCGCGCGGCGATTTGGCGCAGCGCGGCAAGGTGACCAACGACGCCCTCGGCAACGTGACGGACTCGATCAACTACATGCTCGACAACTTCACCAAGGTTCTCGAGCGCGTGCGCAAAGCGGCCATGGAAGTGACCGCGTGCTCCAACAACATTCTGGTGGCCGCCGACGAAATGCAAGCTGGCGCAACCCAGCAGGACCAGGAAATTACCAACACGTCCAGCGCCGTCGAAGAGCTGACGGTCTCCATGAAACAGGTTTCGAACAACGCTGAAGCGAGCGCGGAAGCAGCTCGCCGCGCGCTGGACGCCGCCGAACAGGGCAACCGCGCCGTGCGCGATACGCTCGAAGGCATGCAGCGCATCCGCGCATCGGTGCAAGCAACCGCCAAGAAGATCAAGTCTCTCGGCGACCGCTCCCTGGAAATTTCGGAAATCATCAACGTGATTAACGACATCACGGAACAGACCAACTTGCTGGCCTTGAACGCGGCCATTGAGGCGGCCCGCGCGGGTGAAGCGGGACGAGGCTTCGCGGTCGTCGCTGATGAAGTCCGCAAGCTCGCCGAACACAGCCGCAGCGCGACGAAGGACATCGCCGCACTCATCAAGGCCATTCAGGCGGAGACGAACGAAGCCGTGGTCGTTATGGAAGAAGGCACCAAGGAAGTGGAAAGCGGCGCAACCCTCGCCGATCAGGCAGGTCGCGCGCTGGATGCCATTTCAAACGTCGTGCGCCAGTCGGCGGAACTCGTACAGGAAATCTCGCTGGCATCGAAACAGCAGGTACGCGGAACGGAAGGTGTAGCGCACGCCATGCAGATCATTTCCAGCATTACGCGACAGACGTCGCAAGGAACACGAGGCACGGTGGCAACGGTGAGCCAACTCGTTAAATTGTCGGATCAATTGAACGAAGCGCTGGCGCAATTCCGCGCGTCATCCAAAGCAGCGGCAGTGCATGAAGAATCCGAGCGGCCCGTCCCGGCAGGCGCTGTTCGTTAGGAAGTGAGACTCTTCTCCGCCAGTGGGCGGGGGTAAGAGTGCGGCCCAGAAAACGGGAGACTGATGAGCGAACGCCAGGGACATGGGCAGGGGCTGAGCGAACACGAGTTGAGCGAGATTCGCATGTTGATCGAAGAGCGCACGGGAATTTGCTTCGATGAATCGCGAGAGCGCTTCTTCTCCACGCGTGTGCGCGAGCACCTGCGCGCAAAAGGCATGGAACGCGGCACGGAACTGCTGCGCCTAATGCGCAAATCCAACGTCGAATACGAGGCCTTGCTCGAGCGGCTGCTGACACAGGAAACGAGTTTTTTCCGGTATCCCGGCGTGTATGAAGCATTTGAGAAGCGGGTCTTGCCGGAGCTGCACACAAAAAAATTTTGGAAGAATCCCCGCACGCTGAGAATTTGGAGCGCCGGTTGTTCGACGGGCGAAGAGCCTTATTCGATCGGCATCACCATCGCGGATTCGCTGTCGTTCGCGGATTCCTGGAACGTGGAGATTCTTGCGACGGATGTCGGACGGCTCGCTCTGAAACACGCCGACCGCGGGATCTACAAAGGACGCAGTATCGGCAGTGTGAGCGAGAGGCAGCTGGCTAATCACTTTACCGAGGTGAGCGGCGGGTATGAAATCAAGCCGCGGCTCCGCAAGATGATTTCGTTTACGCAGATGAACCTTGCGTCGGCGGTGTACGTCGGCCGCATGGACCTGATTTTTTGCATGAACGTGATGATCTACTTTACGGAAGAGCGGCGCCGCTCGCTGGT
>JBGPIX010000306.1:0-6573 GCA_041485085.1 Candidatus Acidiferrum sp. | reverse complement strand
GCGGTGAAGTTTTTGCACCGTCACCGAGGCCCGCAACGCGGAATCGACTTCCTCGAATTCCACATTCGTTCCGGGAGCAGCCAGAATCGCGCGAGCAAGATCTTCTGGCGTGTTGGCTTCGGAAGCGACGCGATCCGGCAAACGCAATTCGAATGCCGTCTCCAGACGCGCCAGAAGTTCTACACGTTCCAGACTGCCAAGTCCCAATTCGCGATCGAGCTGCGAGGTGGCATTGAGCATCGGCAACGCGCCCTGGCTGCCCAATTCTTCGAGCAGCCCGCGGATTACTTCCAGCACGCGTTCGCGCACGGTCGAGCGGTCGAGTTGGGTGGCGGGGGTGGCCAAAGGACTCACGAAGGGGTTCGTTTTCTTCCGCGAGAGGCTACCACGTCAAATCGTGGATTGCTATCGTCGGGCCATGAAAATTGGCTTTGAGCGCTTTTCTTGGCGGCTTGCGCTGGCAAATAGCCGTCTATCGCCATGCGCTGGCGTTCGAATGCAGCCTTAGGCGCTTTTCTTCGCCGCTTGCGCCGCCGCAAAGCCTTTCGGCATCAGCGTGGTGGTGAGGTCGACTCCGGAAAGATCCGCGCCGGTCAAATCCGTCTCTCTCAAAATCGCCACGCCCATATCGGCTCCGGAAAATCTAGCGCCGGTTACGCGGGCCAGTCGGAAATTCACATTTCGCAAACGGGCGCGCTGAAAATTTACATTCGAAAGGTCGCAGCGAAAAAATTCCACGCCGCTCGCCTGAGCTTCCGTCAAGTTCGCGCCAGGAAGAATCGCTTCCGTCATGTCCGTATTCCGCAAATCGGCTTTCTGCAAATTCGCTCCCGAAAGATCAGCGCCGGGAAGTCTCGCTTTGCGCAGGTCCGATCCTTCGAAACTTACGTTTCGTAAAATTGCGCCGGAGAGATTTACTCCGGTCAGATCAGCGTTCGAAAGGTCCGCGCCGGTCAGGTCGGCTCGAACTCCGCCGTCTTTGCCGCTGAAAAAACGCTCGTGCGCTTCCAGGATTTCGGCCAGCGACTTTCCATTGTGCTTGATACTTTTCGATTTTCTCAGTGCCATGCTCCGTCCGCGATCGAAATTATCTAGCGCATAGTTTACTCGATGTGGCGGTTGCGCGGAACTCCGAGGCGTCAGCTCTGGGGTGGAATCGGGGGAGCGGCTTGCACTGGCGCGGCTTGCGCCCGCAGTGAATTGACCACCGCCTGCGTGACGTCCTTGCCCCCGCGTGAATTATTGTAGACGGACTGAATGGTGTAGATCGGCCCCCACGGGATGCCCCACCAGCCGGCAACGAGCGACAGCAACGTGAACGGCAGGCCTTTGACCACGGCATTTTCACCTTGCCGCAGAAAGTAAATATCCGAAGGCCTGCGAAACGTGAGGACGACCACGGAAAGACAATACTGAAACAATACGAACTTCGCCCCGCGCTGGATTTCAAAGTCCAGCTCGCCGTGCTTCATGCCTTCGATGCCGCGAATTTTGGTCGCCATGGTTCGGAAGGCTTCATTGCTACGCGAAGCTAGTTACCGAGTCAAGCAAGATCTTGGGCCGCGCGTGACATCGGACTTCCGTCTCTAACTTCCAGGTGTGGTAGTGTGAGGCCAGTGGTTTCTGATGCTCTGACAGGCCGTGTAGCGTGAATCTTCTAGCAAAACTTTCATTGCGGGCGGAGTCCCGAGGTGTCGTTTCGGGGCACAATCAGAAGCTTTTTCCATGCCTCCACTCGGCTATTTCGCGGAGACTCACGCTCTTGGTCTTGTTTGGGGTTCTCTGCGCGTTTCCGTTTGACGCTCTAGCCCAGGAACAGCACGAAGATGAAATCGTCGCCAATCTGGCCGGCGGCCGGGCCATCGTTCACGTGGCCAGGGACGTCATCGTTTTCGCGGCGATCGATCAGCCGGTTGAGCGCAACTCCGTGCCACCGCGTGTGATGGACCTCGATGCAACGCATATCGGCATCCTCTTCGGCGCTTCGGAATGGCGCATTCCAGCCGATCCCAAGCCCATTCGGCTGGACCGCAATTTTCAGCGTGTTGCCCGGGCCGATCCTCGTTACCAAGCCGCTCCCGGCGAGGGTGAAACGGACTTGGAAACAATCGGCATCGCTTTCTTGGAAAAACTCCGGCCCCTCGTTTCTCAACTCCACCACAAACTCGATTTCTCCCCCGATGATCCGATCTTTCAGATCGTGATCATCGGCTACGCTCCCAATGACTATGGCCCTGAAGTGTGGGTAGTCGAGTACCGAATGGAGCAGGAGCAAGTCGCCACGCGCGGGGACTATTGGCAGACGCGTGTTCAGCGGCCGCGCTTCACCCAGCTGTACCCACCAGAAAAGCATGCGCCTCGCACTATCGTGGAAAGCCGTTACCCGCCAGATGCGAAGGGTCCCACATTATCGGAGCTGATTCACGGCAACGACCCGCATATCACGCATCTTGGTTCAGGGGAGCCGCGCTTTGCCAAAGTGCTGGAAAACATTTATCGAGGCCAGGCGCAGAAGGCCGCACCCGTCGATTCCGCGGATTTTATGCGCGCGTTGCTGCCCTTAATCGCCAACGGTGCACAGTTTGTCCTTGGAACCATGGATGAGCATCACGGATTCGAATGGATGGTCCCGCCGGAAGAGCCCGTTGAAAAAGTGCAGGAAGACAAGAACCGTCCGCCCGACGCTCCCACGCTCCGGCGAATTCCCAAGCCTTAGCCTTTCAGGAAAGTTTTTCGATGGAATCGCCGCGACGAATCACTCCGCCGCCCAAAACGCGGCACAACATTCCGCGCCGGCCCCAAAGCTCTTTGCGGAGTCCCGGCCGAATCGCCTCCATCTGATCGCAAGGCGTGCACACCGCGCTGACTTCCAGGCGTGCTTCGCCGACGCGCAGTAATTGGCCAACCTGCAGGCTATTCACATTCAACCCATCCGTGGTGATGTTCTCGCGGAGAATCCCCGGCCGCAGATCCATAGCTTCCAGAGTCTCGCGGTCCACCAGCAAGACTTGGCGCTTGCTTCCGGACCGCGCGTGGGCGCAGCCCTCAAAGCCGGTGTCCCCCACTGCATGGACTTCGGATAGCTCCTCCATCGGGAGTCGTTTCTTCGGCGCGCGAAAAAGATTTTGCACTCTCGCCATGGCTCTTAATCCACCGCGGCTCTCAGGTGGATGGCGTGAGCTCCAATGTCCTTCCGGTAGTGCATTCCCTCGAAGTGAATTTTCGAGGCACCTAGGTACGCAGAAGCCAACGCATTTTCGAGAGTAGCGGCGGCTGCCGTCACGCCAAGCACTCTCCCACCGTTGGTGATGATCGACTCTCCCATGAGCTTCGTTCCGGCATGAAGAACCTTCACACCATTAATTTTCTCTATAGCGGTTAAGCCATCGATGCGCTTGCCACTTTCAAATTTTCCGGGATACCCGCCTGATGTCAGAACCACGCAGGCACTTGCCCCTGGCTTCCAGCGCAGTTTTGACGGGTCGAGACGCCCTGCGGCCACGTCATTTAGGACTTCGGCCAAATCAAAGTCCATCCGTGCCAGAATCGCTTGAGCTTCGGGATCTCCCAGCCGACAATTAAACTCCAGTACCTTTGGTCCGGATTTCGTCAGCATCAGACCGATGTACAAGAAACCTTGATAGCGAATGCCGTCAGCAGCTTGACCACGTAGCGTAGGCTCAACGATTGTTGATCGGATGGTTTCGCGAAGCGCATCCGGCAACAACTCGTCAGTGGAGTAAGCTCCCATCCCACCTGTGTTGGGGCCCTGGTTTCCATCGAACACGCGCTTGTGATCGCGCGTCGGTACGAGTGGAGCGTACCGGTTTCCATCGGTGAGAATGATGAACGATAGCTCTTCGCCTTCCAGCGTCTCCTCGAGAAGGATTCGCTTTCCACCTGGCCCCAGTTCATTCTTTTCCATCACGCGTTCCACAAAATATTTCGCCGCCGCGAAATCTGGCGCCAGAAGCACACCTTTGCCGGCGCACAATCCATCCGCCTTGATCACTACCGGCCAAGCCACGGAATTCAGCGCCTTGTACGCATCTGCGGAAGACTCATACGTGCCGTACATCTTTGCGGTGGGAATGCCGTGCCGCACCAAGAATTCCTTCGAGAAAATCTTGCTTCCTTCGAGCTGCGCCGCTTGTTGCGAAGGCCCTACAATGGGCCAATTCCGCTGCCGGAACGCATCTGTCAGCCCGTTCACCAGAGGCAACTCTGGTCCCACGATGGTCAGATCGGGATGAACTTTTTCGGCAAACGCAACGATCGCGCCGACGTCACCTGCGTCGATCGCGACGCACTCCGCTTCCGTTGCAATGCCGCCGTTTCCGGGCGCGCACCAGATTTTTTCCACGAGCGGGCTCTCTCTGAGTTTCCACACCAGCGCGTGTTCGCGTCCCCCGCCGCCCAGCACAAGAATTTTCATCCGCAATCCCTCATCATCGACTCTCGAACGATAGACGCCACTTTCAAAGGTGTCAACTCGACCTTGCCAGGGGTAGAGGGTCAGTCTTCGGTTACCGCGATTAGCAGGCCCTGATAGTCTAGCTATGACCGAGATGGTCTTCACGGAACCAACTACAACTGCTTGGTGTCTAATGAACGTGCTGATAAAAGTCGGCCAGTATTTCCCTGAGTGGTCCAGTGTTTTACAGCCCCTGAGTCCCCTTTTTAGGCTTTTTCTACTCCTTCTGCTATTAGTTTGCATCTACACGACGTATTTCGCGTCATTCGCTTTGTTACGCCTCCGCTCGCTACGAGCCGTGCGCACCGACAATTCTGTCCAGAACGATTTGGCTCAACTTAATTATCGGTCCGCAAACTTGCGGCAAATTATTACTGCTATGTCCTATTTATTTGGTCTCAGCTTTTTTCTTCAAATCCAAAATGCATACTGGACCCCAGAGAACAACCGTCCCGTCGGCCCGATGGTGCTTGGAAACTTCAGAGACGATTTCCGCGTTGCTGCGGCTATCTCTCTCGCCTTTCTTGTGCTGCACTCAGTTCAGTGGTTCGTTTCCAGTCGAATTCGTAAAGCCATAGTCCTACTGGTAACTTAGGTCGTTACGGTCAGCGGAAATCGAAACTCCCGATGAGTCGCCTTGCCGGAGGCTGCCCCGATTCACCTATCCCAGTAGCGTTTATCATTTGGCTATATCCTGTCCCAAAGGCCAGTTACGCCGGTGCGGAGGCGGCTCCTACACTGAGCAGAGCTATTCCTCTCTGTTTTTTCGATCGGAAGGGATGACCGATGCTGATCCCGTTGCGCCATGAAAACATGGAGGGCCGCCGCTGGCCGGTCGTCACCTTTGCGCTGATCGCGCTGAACGTGCTGGTGTTCCTTGGCACTCACTGGAAGATCGAAGCGCAAGAACCGGAACGCATCGAAGTGCGGATGCACATCCTCCTACCCGCAAGAGCTGCAGTCGGAAATGGATACGCTGGCGCAACGCTTTACGGAAGTGCAGAACGCTTCGATCTTGGAGAACTACGCGTTCGTACCCGCCCATCCAAAACCGATTTCATATCTAACCTCTATGTTTCTGCATATAGGTTGGTTCCATCTTAGCGGCAATATGTGGTTCCTGTGGCTGGCCGGCTTCATCCTCGAAGATAAGTGGGGCCGCGTCATTTACCCCATTTTCTATCTTCTTGCTGGAGTCGCTGCGTCTCTGGTTCACACCATTTCCAATCCGTCGAGCCTCGGTGCTGCTCTTGAGGCCTCGGGCGCTGTGGCGGCGCTCATGGGCGGTTTTTTGGTGCGTTTTCCCAAGCTCAAGATTCACATGCTTTGGTACATGTTGATCTTTCGGATTCGATTTACAGCACCGGCTTATTGGCTGCTTCCTCTGTGGCTGCTTATGGAGATTTTCTACGGCAGTCTTTTTGGCCAAGCTTCCGGAGTGGCTCACTGGGCTCACGTCGGAGGGTTTGTCTTCGGCACCTTGGCTGCTCTTGTTATCAGCCGCACAAGTCTGGAGCACGAAGCAAACACGATTATCGAAAACAAAATTGGATGGACTGCGGATCCAGCCGTCGTGCAGGGAACCGAGTTTATGGAGAAGGGACAATTCGACGAAGGCATTGCCGTTCTGAAGAAGCACCTAGCGGCGAAACCAGACGCTATCGACGCTCACTCTGTTTTGCGTCAGCTCTATTGGCGCAAGAACGACATTCAGGCGCACCTTGAAACCACGATTAAACTGTGCCAGTTGCACCTCAAAGCGCAGGACTCAGAAGCTGCTTTGCTGGATTACCAGGAATATACCAACGCCGGCGGGGACCGCATACCTGCAACGACATGGCTGGAGCTATGCCGTCTTATCGAGGGGCAGCAGCAATACGAGCGTGCCGTAACCGAGTACGAGCACCTGGCCAAGGCCTACCCAACGGAAAAGCAAGCACTCCTGGCGCTTCTCTCCGCTGGGCGCCTCGCGCTCAAGCAGCTCAACCGGCCTTCCGACGCGCTGCTGTACTACAAAGCGGCGAAAGCCTCTAAAGTGCCTCACGCTGATTGGGAATCGAACATCACGGCCGGAATTCAAGCTGCCGAGAAGGCTGCCG
>JBGPIX010000305.1:0-6605 GCA_041485085.1 Candidatus Acidiferrum sp. | reverse complement strand
GCGTGGGGCGACGCGTTCTACCAACAGGCCCGCCGAATGTTCCAGCACGGATCACACGAGGATGCGGCCGAACTCGCTGAAGCGGCAGTGGATGCAGCCCATTCCGCAGAACACATCTGTCGAAATTGGTATGTGGCCCACACGGCAGATTCTCCACACGACACGATCCCCGCCGATCGTTCACCGCAAGTTTAATTAGGCATTCCCGTTAGAACAGCCGTGCTATGGAATTGCTATGATAGAACGAGTGGAAAGGGGTGACACGCTGGTGTCGAGACTCCCGCTCTCGAAACTGAGCTTTCGCTGGCAGATCACGCTGCTGGGGACGCTTGTCTTTGTTCTCTTTCTTTGTGTGCTGTTTGCGGTCATTGCCACCCTCCGATACACAAAATCCGCGGTCTTGAGTAGCGAGAAAAAGCAGCTCATCGCGATCACGCAAAATTTAGCCCGTGAATATGACGATAAAGCGGAATTTTCGCGACAGAACAAGGAACCGCCGCCATTGAACAATCCAGCGACGGCATCCTCACGCGAAGTCCTCGCGCTTTTGAGTCGGGTGGTGTTACAAAACGTCGATGGTGTGAAGGGCGGGTTCTATTCCAAAGCAGGGGACACGATCTTCGGAGACTCGTTTGCCATGCCGGATGATTCTCCCGGGAATTCGGAAAATGCAAGTGCTTCAGAAGATGAGCAGAGGGTTGTTCTTGAGGTTGCTAAAACCGCCGCGGAAACACGTCAACCCGCGGAGCAGGTCATCTCAAACGGTGCGAATATTGTTTTGGTCGAAGCGGTTCCTATTCGCGACGGCTATTCTATTGTTGGCAGCGCGTGGACTGTCAAACGGCTTGGTGTTCTCCCGGGAGCGAATCGATTCCGAGCTTATCTGACTACCGTTGGACTAGGCATGGCTGCTTTGGCGAGCGTTCTCCTGACGCTATTGGTGATCCGCAACTTGCAAGGCGGAGTTCGAAAGATCGAAGGTGGATTGCAGAGTCTCGAAGGAAACCTGGCCTCACAGATTGATTGCGAAAGCGATCCAGAAGAGATTCAACGAATCGCCCAAGCCATCAACCGCTTGGGAGTTGCGCTCAAGGAAAATATTCAGAGGGAAAAGCAGATCGAGAGCCAGTTGAGGCACGCGGAGCGCCTTGCCAGCCTGGGCAGATTGGTCGCGGGAGTAGCGCACGAAGTACGAAATCCCCTTGCCACAATTCGACTCAGAGTCCAAATGTGTCGCCGCGACACCGACAACCCGCATGTTAAGGAATCGTGCTCCGTCGCCCTCGAGGAAATAGAACGTCTCAACGGCATGGTCAACCGTCTACTGAGTTTTGCAAGGCCCGTTCAACTCCACCTGGAGTCAGCGGATTTGAGAAATCTAGTTGAAGAGCGGATGGAGTCCTTCCGGGACTGGGCCCGGAAGCGTGGCATAACGCTGACCACGGAACTGCCGCGGAAGGATATCTCATTGCAGATAGACAAGGACCGCATGGCTCAAGTATTCGACAATGTCATCCAGAATGCCATCGAGGCGATGTCCGAAGGGGGTGGAACGCTTTCCGTGACGCTGGCATCTCAACTAGATAAGACAGATAAAGGAAGCGGGGTGTGCGTCGAGTTTCGAGATACGGGGAGAGGCATGAAGTCGTCTATTATCAGTCATGTTTTCGATCCGTTTTTCACCACCAAGCCGACCGGTACCGGACTGGGTCTGTCCATTTGCCACGAACTCGTGCAGGCTCATGGAGGGAACATTCGAGTGGACAGTGAGGAAGGTCGTGGAACGAACGTGAGAATCACCATTCCGGCATGTCCCTCTTAAGTTCGTGCAGGATTGTTCCTGGGGTTGAAGCCAAATGAGCGCCACGATTCTCATCGTCGACGACGAAGCTAACTTACGCAAGACGCTCGCCCAGATTCTGAGCACTCGTGGATATTCCGTTTTGGAGGCCGATGACGGCGCTTCAGCCGTCAACCTTCTGCAAGACTCGACTCCCGACCTGATCTTCAGTGATTGGAAGATGCCACAAATGGGGGGAGAGGAATTTCTTCAGCACTTGCGCAGTCAACCCCGCTTGGCCTCCATTCCCGTCATCGTCATTACGGCATACGGTTCAAGCCATAGCGCAATCGAGGCTGTGCGTCTGGGCGCCTACGACTTTGTGACGAAACCGTTTGATCTGGATGAAATTGTCCTGGCGGCGGAGAGAGCCCTGGACCATTCTTCCTTGAATCGAGAGGTCATTCGCTTGCGTGCCCAGGGAGGGCCAGGCCAAACGACAGGAACAGGCAGACTCATCGGTTCCAGCGGACCCATGCTGGACGTCTTCATCATGATCGGAAAAGTCGCTGAAACGGATTCGACGGTATTGATCTGCGGCGAATCCGGAACCGGCAAGGAATTGGTTGCCGAAGCCATTCACAATTACAGCCAGCGAAAAGACAAGCCATTCGTCGTCGTCAATTGTGCCGCGATACCTGAAAATCTTCTGGAGTCGGAGTTGTTTGGTCACGAGCGCGGCGCGTTCACCGGGGCCATAGGCCGAAAGACCGGCCGATTCGAGATGGCGGAAGAAGGCACGATCTTTCTCGACGAAATCGGAGAACTTTCGCCGGGCCTTCAGTCAAAGCTGCTGCGTGTTCTCCAGGAACGCACTTTTGAGAGAGTGGGCGGTGCGGAAACAATTCGCGGCAATTTCCGTGTTATTGCAGCAACAAATCGTGATCTCGAAGCGTCCGTTCAGGAAAGAGTTTTTCGTGAAGATCTATTTTATCGATTAAACGTGGTCCGAATTTCTATTCCACCGTTGCGCGAGCGCCGGTCTGACATCGTTCCCCTGGCGGAGCATTTTCTTCGAACTTACAGCAACAAGAATGGACTCCCCGCCGTCGGTTTCAGTGACGAAGCAGTGCTAATGCTTCAAAACTACTTCTATCCAGGCAACGTAAGAGAACTGGAAAACATGGTGGAGCGAGCTATTCTCATGGCCCGTGGCCGTGTCTTGATGCCAGAACACTTTCCATCCAAGACCTCTGGCAACGGCACAGGTGACCCGAAACAATTGGAAATCGAGCTCCTCTCCTTGCCTTTCCATAAGTCTATTGCGGAGTTAGAGAGACGATTGATCGAAAAGGCGATCAAGGAATCCGCTGGGAATAAGTCCGATGCGGCAAACCGGCTCCAGATCAACCGTCGGTTGCTCTACAACAAGATCGAGGAACACAAAATAGAGGAGTGACTTCTGGCGATAGGTAGTCGACCGAAGAGCGAGCAAATTTCTTAACATCATACTCAGTTCTGTTCGTTTTCTTTACACGCGTGTTCGCTTTCTTCCCAAATCTGAAGGCTCAATTCTTCTTCTCCTGGCTAATCTCTTGTAATTCTCACAAAAGGGGCCACTTAGCACAGTCAAAAGCTACACACGAATCGGCATCAGGATTGCCCTATTACAAATGTGTTTTTCGGGAAGGCTGAGGTTATTGGGCCATGAAACTAAAACTAAAAGTAGCAGGATGTCTCGCATTCGCCATAGTCAACTGGGCGCCCCAAAGTCGAGCAGATGTTCAACAAACGGCGCGACCTGGAACACTCAACTACGTTGAGGGCCAAGCGACTATAGGCTCGCAATCCTTAGATGCATCTTCCGTGGGCAAGGTGGAAGTTGCCCCAGGCCAATCTTTGGAAACGCGGTCAGGTAAAGCGGAAATTCTACTAACTCCTGGAGTTTTCTTGCGCCTGGGAGATATGAGCTCGGCAAAGCTAATTTCGCCAGGTCTGCTGGATACCGAGGTCGTCTTGGACCGCGGCGAAGCGACGGTGGAGGTCGCGGAGATTCACAAAGAAAACAATCTTCGCATCGTGGAAGATGGCAAGACTACTGATCTTACAAAGACGGGATTGTACGATTTTGATGCTGACCGCCACTTGGTTCGTGTTTTAGATGGTAAGGCTTTTATCGAAGATGGTGGCCGCCGCATCAAAGTCAAGGCCGGGCGCGAAGTTGATCTTGCCGGCGATGAGCCTCTTAGAGCAAAGAAGTTTGATAAAGGCACCACTGAGGCGGAAGATCTCTATCGTTGGACTAGTTTGCGGTCGTCCTATCTTGCCGAAGCCAACGCTGATGCCGCGCAGACTTACTTTGGCAGCGGGTATGGCTGGTACGGAGATCAGTGGTATTGGGATCCCTGGTTCAATTCATTCACTTTTCTTCCCGGCGACGGGATCTTTTACAGCCCCTTCGGATGGGGTTTCTATTCCCCCGCCTGCGCCTTTGCGGCACCGTACTTTTATGGCGGCCGGTACTACCGTCACTTTGGACCGAACTACCATGCTTGGGGCCCCGGCGCTCACTATGGGCTTCCCGCCAACCTCGGGCGCGGCGTACACTACGGTTCCCGGTCAGGTTTTGCCGGCAGCTATTCGGGACGAACAATGGGTCGCGCGTCCGGGGGTGGCTTCCGCGGAGGCGGGTTCTATGGCGGCGGCTTCCACGGTGGTGGCGGATTTCACGGAGGCGGCACACATCATTAACCCCTGGTGTCTTCTAAAACGGCGCACCCGAAAGGCAACTGCAGAAAAAATCCAAACATGAAAACAACTCCTATGAAGCGCATCACGATTGTCGGTGACAATGCCGTAGAGCACCAAATCGTAAAGGAAATACACGATCTCGGCGCTACTGGTTACACCTCCACAGTTGTCCATGGGGAAGGGGCAAGGGGCATCCGTCCTAGTCACTGGGAAGGGCCAAACGCGAAAATCGAAGTGATCGCTACGGCCGATGTTGCCCAGAAAATTCTTGAGCATATCGCTCGGAATTATTTTGAACACTACGCCATGATTGCCTTCATGGACGACGTCGAAGTCCTTCGCGGCGAAAAATTCGGCGCCTAAGGGTGATCGGGAATCAAGTCCATGCTTGGGGCGAAGCCCCATAGGCGAGATTCTGCAATCACGCCATAGCGCGTCCGGCTCATATATCTACACCAAAAAATTGCCAGCGCAGCCGGGCAGGAGGCTTAGGAAGGCATCGCTCACTCCAGAACATGCCCGAATGTTCGTTCCACTTCACTTGAACCGGAAGATCACCCCAATATTTGCCTGGCCTTGCTCAGCCTTGTTCGCCACCGTCGCTGGAGAACATCCAAAGAGTGGATCGCAATACTCCGTGAGCGCTTGAGTCGTGTGAGACGGAGACCACCGTACCTCCGCACGAACGCCCCAGTGCTTGTTGAAAAAATACTTAACGCCCCCTCCCAGATTGTAAGAAAACCGATTGCTAAACGGCAAGACTTGCTGGCCATTGGCTGGTTGAATTCCGAAATGTGAGAAACCCAAACCGCCCACCACGAACGGTCTCAATTTAGATTCGGAGTTCTTGAATTGGTAGAGCACGTCGAACTGGTACATGTCCAAATTCATGTTACCTAAGAATGCGTACGTGCCGTCGTTCGGGTTGTGACTGCTCAGGGACGTAGGTTGCCGATTCCACATGAATTCGCCCTCAAAATTCGACCAAAACGTCACACCACCCATCACGCCAAAATCTTCGCTGTTTTTTATTCTTAGCAAATCAACATTTGGATTGCCCTGCTGACTCAGGTCGATGTTGCCGCCAAAGCGGGCGCCGAAAAAAGGTGTGACTTCATATTCTCTTTGAGCCCGCGCATTCGATGCTGCGGAAACTAAGAAAAAACCAAGCAGTAAGGCTTTCCGTAAGTACATTTTTCCTCCGTCTGGCGATTTTTGAAAATCTGCCAACCAGGCATACTTCGCGCCATGAAATTCCTGTTTAGGTCGATTCCTACACCTCCACGCTTTTGACCCGAGCAAACTCCATGCCATAAACGACATGGAACACTCGCTCGCTAAAATCTTTGTATTTCACGGGATTCCGCACAGGAATGGGCCCACGAGAAGGATTGGTTTTGGCAGTTGTAAAGGAAGCGAACGCCACGTGTAAACAAACCGAACAGCCACTGAGCACCCGACACTGATTCGCTTGCAGGCCGACTAGGCGGCCGAGGAGAGTTCCGCTGAGAAACCGATCCAGAACATCGCATCCTTTGGCCGAGACCTGCGATGAAGTTAGTCGGCCCGCTTGCTGCTCGCTCGCCGGGGCTTCGGCTTAAGCTTTGGTTTGCTCTGGCCCTGGAGATTGAGCGCCACTGCAGCGCGGATGAGATTCTTCAAGGTCGCCTCATCGACCTTGTCGCCTTCGTGGATGTCGATGGCGCGCCTGATATTCCCGTCGAGGCTGGAGTTGAACAGACCTGAAGCGTCCTTCAACGCAGCTCCCTTGGCAAAAGTCATCTTGACGACCTTTTTGTATGTCTCTCCCGTGCAGACGATGCCGCCGTGGGAAAAGACGGGGGTGCTCCACTTCCACTCTTCGACGATCTCCGGGTCTGCGGCGTGTATGATTTCGCGGACTTGCGCGAGCGTCTTCCCGCGCCAATCCCCAAGTTCCTTGATCTTCTCGTCGATGAATGCAGAGGCAGATTCCACCGGGACGGGCCTTTTCATGTATAGCTCTAACTCTCGCACCTAATTTAGCTGCGCTCAGCGTAACCTGCAACCTCCGCAAGTGGAAGCCTTTTGGACT
>JBGPIX010000304.1:0-6619 GCA_041485085.1 Candidatus Acidiferrum sp. | reverse complement strand
GCCCACTCTTCGCTGCTTCTTCCGGCGAGCGCAAGCCTTCCGGCAATTCGCCCACTAGCCCGCGATGAGGCCAGTGAATTGTGGGTGCCTTATCGTCCGATATCTTTCGCAGGGTTGCGCCCAGAGCTTCCACCTCAAGATCGGGGTCGAAGTAGCAAGCCACGCCATCGGAGCGTAGATGCGTTCGCATCTGCCTGAGTGCGCTGCAAATTTTTGTAGGATTCCCAAGAAACGCACCAAGTGGCATATTCTCCACCTTGGCGCCGAGAGCAAACACGATCGGCAAAAAGAGCGGTCGCTGCGGCACAATCCCACTCAGCAACCCTTTCGCCATCTGCCGGAGAGTGGGACTTCGCTCCATCAACTATGGCCGGAAGACTGGTCCAGTCGGCTTGGCATCCGGCCAGGTGCCATAAAATTGCAACGCCTCCTTCGGCGGACTTTTCTTATTCCACTCCTGGTGAAAACGCTCGAAGGAGACGCCGCGCGCCAACCGAGCCTTCCTCTCTTCCTGGCGTTGTTGCTTCGTCTTCTCCACATCGATTTTCCGGCGCTCCGGTTCATAGGCGATCTTGTAGATGTGCCGTGCCGTCCAATCCGAAATGATGTTCTTCTTCAAATCCTCCATCACGGATTCCGGATCTCTTTCCAATGGATCTCCGTAACCTGGGCCGCCGCCGCTAAACCCAAATAGCAAATCGCCTTCTTGATAGACCTTGGGAGTGCGCGCGACGAGTTCGTATTTCCAATCTCCATGAATCGTGTTTTTCTCCAGCATGTCCCGCAAATCCATGGTCAGCTCTGAATTCTCTTTTTTCATGTCCTCCAACAAGGCCGGCTTGCGCACGCTGATTCCCGGGATCGGCGACGAGGCGTATCCGCCGAACAGCGGCTGACCCAGTGGAACCTTGCTCCCATTGCCCATGCACAACGAGACCATGTCGCTCACTTTATGAATCATCCACTGCTGCACCGCCCCGGACCCGCCGCGATGATGGCCGTGGCCGCACGAATCTCGCCAATGCTGCGAGAGCAAGACGGTCAAAGGCAGTTCACTCTCAACCTGTTCCGAATCCGGAGCCCTGCCAAACGCGCACCAGGCAAATCCGTAGGAGTCCATGCCATCGTTGGCGGCCCGCCCACCCTGTCCCTGCGTGTTAAGAGAAAAAGAGAGCACGTCAGAAACAGCAAGTTTCCACTGCGAGAGGCCCGCGCAAATCTGAGCGGTATGCTGGCTGCCCGGAGCCGCCGTTATCTGTTGCCAAAGTCCTGCGCAAGAAAACGCCATCTTGGCAAAACTGTTGTGCGTCGCGTTGCGGCACTGCATTCCAATGTAAACGCAGCAGCTTGTGGCAGCAGCCTTATCAGGATTGAGAATGATGTTGGGCGGAAAAATAAAGTCGATAGGAGCAAAGGTAGAGCTGCAAATGGGCAGGTCATGAAAAACATACTCGTACATGAAATTCGCGATGTGCCCGACGACCGCCTGCGTGTGAACATTATATGAAGACGGATTTTCGGGAGAAGTCCCCTCAAAATCGAAAATCAACTTGTCGTCTTTCTTAATCAGCGTCAGGTAACACGCCCGCACCAGCGCCGGAGTCCATCCAATAGCATCGTTGAAGACCACCGCGCGAAACTTCCCTTCCGGCAAAGACTTGATTTTCTGCCGGGCCCCGGACTCCGCGGTATCCAGCATTTTTCGGAGCAGGCCAATCAGATACGCTTCTCCGCGTTTCTCAACGACTTCCAGCAGCCGCACGCGCACCCGGTCCGCCGTCGTGCATCGCGCCCGCAAATCGGAAATAAACATCGCCGGCGCACGAAGCCCATAGACCGAATAAAATTCCAAAAAGTCATTCCGAAGCTGATAGTTTTCACCGATCTTCATGGGGGGCATATTCAGCCCCTCCTCAAATCGTGACTTGGCGCTCACCGGCATTCCCCCCGGCTCAATCGCTCCCGTCTCCGTTGTGTGCAAAGCAGCCGTCGTCCACGCCAGCAACTTCCCCTTATGAAAGACCGGCATCAGCGCCACTTGGTCCGGGTTGTGAATCCCGCCATAGAGTGCGTCATTCGTGTACCAGATGTCGCCTTCATGAATTCCCGGGTTCTGCGAGTAATACTTGAGAACGAACTTGATGACGATCGGCTGGATAATGGCGTGAAGATAAGTGCCGCAGGACGCGTTGATCAAATCTCCGCCCGCCGTGAAAATCGCCACCATGGAATCGCCCGACACCCCAAAATAGCTTCGCGAAGACCGGATAAAGATTTCCATCGCCTCGTCGAGGATGTCGTTCGTGACCTGCACCCCGATCTCATAGTCGCCTTGTCGCAGCGTCTTCGCGCATTCCTCTTCATAAGAAGAAGCTTTCGCCGGCTTCAGCCACTGCAATTTTTCGGCTAACGTGGGTATGGGCATGATTCTCCCTGCTTGCTTCCTGCCGCTGGCCTAACCTTCCAGAATCCCGAGACCGCGTTCGTCGATGGAAAACCTCATGGGTGCCGGCACCACCAGCGTCGTATATTCCCCTTCAACCACCGCGGGCCCTTCAATTACGTTCCCAGGTCGCAGTGATTCATAGGCGTAGATCGGCGTATCCTGATATGTTTTTGCCTCCGGCCAGTACACCGACCTCGCGCCTTTCCGCGCCCCGCTGGGATCGCTTCCCTCCATCTTCATCCTGGGCAACTCAACTTTCTTCGTCGGCACGATGGCCTTCAGAATAAAACTCTCAATGAAAACTCCCCCTTCCGGATTCACCACGAACGGACTAAACGCTTCGCTGAATTCCTTCTCGAAAGCAGCACACAGCGCGTGAATATCCTCCACCCCATGCAACGCCAGCAGTGGCGAGAGCGTCCGCTTCACATGGAACTGCCCTCCATACAACATGTCGAGTTCCAACACAAAATTCGCCTCTTGAATATTCAGCCCGTCCGCAACCAGATCGCGCTTCGCCTGTTCAATCAAATTCTCAACCGTGCCATTAAACGTAGCAAACTCCTGTGAAGGCTTCTGCGTCCCCGGCTCCAGCAACGTAATTTTCTTCGACGCTTCATACACGTGCATGATGTCCATCGTGGAAGATCCAAACGCGCAAAAAACAGGTGAAAAATGAAACACCACCGCCTTCTTCACGTCCGCCTTGTACCCCTCGACGTGCGTTGCCCCCGCCCCTCCGCCAACGAACAAAACAAAATCCTCCGGACTATACCCGCGCAAATGAACTTCTTTCACAATCGCTGAAGCCATATTTCCATTCACAATCTTTCGAATCACCTCCGCTGCCTGTTCAACTTCAATCCCGAGCGGCTTCGCAATCTTGTCCCGAATCGCCTGCGCCGCTGCATTCTTATTCAGCCGCATCCTGCCGCCAAAATAATATTCAGGATTGATGTATCCGAGCACCACATCCGCGTCCGTTACGGTCGGCTCCTTCCCCCCGCGATTAAAGCATGCCGGCCCCGGCATCGACCCCGCGCTCTTCGGCCCCACCTGCATGCGATTCTGCAAGAGTTTGTTCAGCCACGCGATCGATCCGCCGCCCGCTCCGATCGACAGCGTCTTGATCATCGTGATGCCCACCATCCATCGATCGATGATCGGCCTGAAATCGTAGCTCCGCACGCTGTCCTTCACCACCAACCCGACGTCAAAGCTCGTCCCGCCCATGTCCGTCATGATCACGTTCTGATACCCCAGCGTTTTCGCGACGTGATGCGCGCCCATCAGCCCAGAAACAGGCCCACTATTAAACGTCCGGCTCGCCGTCGTTCGAAACACTTCCGCGATCCCACCCGAGCTCTGAATCATCAGCAATGGCTTTTTGTACCCTCGCTCGCGCAACTTGTCCCACATCGCCGAAAGTTCGATCTGCATCGAGCGCTGCAAGTACGCATCCAGAATTGCCGCGAGCGTTCGCTCATACTCGCCGAGCTTGCCTACTACCTGGCCAGCAAGCACCACTGGCAAGTAGCCAATATGAAATTCCTTGTACTCGTCGCGAATAATCTCCTTCACGCGCTTCTCATGAGCGGCATTCAAAAATCCCCAAAGCAGCGACACCACAAACCCGCGAGCCCCGCGATTCACCAGATAGCGAACCTTCGATCGCAAATCGTTTTCATCCAGAACTCGAATAACATTTCCACGCGAGTCGATGCGCTCTTTCACTCCCACAATCATGTCCCGCGGAATCAGCGGCTCCGGTTTTTTCTGAATCGCCAGGTTCCGCCGCTCGGCCACGCGTGTCCCATCAATCCATTGCGCGCCCCGCCCGATCAACACCACATCCTCGTGCCCCTCGGTGGTGATCAGCCCCAGCCGCGGCCCTTTCCTCTCAATCAGGCGATTCATCGCAATCGTAGTGGAATACCGGATCATGTCGATGGAAGGCAGCAGTTCCTCCATCTTCAGACTGAGCGCGCTGGCCCCCTCTTCGATCACTCGCGAGAAGCACACGGAAAGATCGTAAGGCGTCGTGGGAACTTTTTTGATCAGGGTTTTTCCATCGAAATTCAACACCAGATCCGTGAACGTTCCGCCCACGTCGATATCAATGGAATTCACTCTGCAACCTCAAGACGTTGCGCGCGAATAACGAATTCGCCTTTCCGCAGTCTTTCTTTCAAACTGTCCAGGTCCATCTCAATGTCCCAGGTGATCGGGTGTCCCGGCGGAAGGTATTCCGTCTCGATCTGCGTGCCGCAACCCGGACAATAAATCTCCACAATTCGCACCCACAACGGGTCCGGCGAAAAATTAAACTCCCCCGAAACCAGCGGCGGATGAATTTCCCGCGGGTCGCGGTCGTAGAGCAAGCAGCCCTTCTTGTAATTCTCCCGCGCCGGACCGATATCATGCCCACAGCGATTGCAAATCCACCGTTCTCGTGAAAGATCCAAATTCAGGTATTCCGTCACTCGGATGCGGCTCTCCTGCTCCGATGCCATCGCGTTATCCTCGTCTTCGTCTCTGCTTGCTTCCAAATTTATCTTCTAACGCTTGTTTAGCTTCGCATTCCCGAATTGGTCGACCACCAGAGTCCACCCTTCCGGAACAAAATAAGTGCTGTTCGCGCCTTCGAGCACCGCGCAACCCTCCACGCGATTCCCCGGCTGCAACGAGTCCCAGTCATAAAGCTGCGCTTGGCCCTTCGAACTACCCCACGCAACTTTTCTCATCCCTTTGATCGCGTGCGAAGAATCCGGTCCCTGCAACGGTTTTTCCACCAGCGCCGGCTTCGGCATCGCTTTGCGGATTTGTACCCGAAGCAACTCGATCGCGCACCGATCGGCGGCAACCCCGGTTCTTGCCTCGCAAATGGCGCGAAGACTCTCGATATCGCCAAAAGACGCCTCGGGAAACATGACCGCGATCTTCCCCCTGTCCGGTACAGAAATCTCCAGTTCCATCGAATATTCGATTCCGTCCGTCTTGATTCCCTCACCCAGCAAGTCGCGCAGACTCTCCGCCTTGATGTCCTGGAGGATGCGGTTCAGTCCGTCCGCCGCTCCGTTAGAAAGTGAGGTACTCCGCGGCGTACGCTCGTACACGTGCGAAATGTCGGAAACGGAAGATCCAAACGCGCTGAATACTGGACCCAGCGAAAAGAAATAAACCTGATCCAGCCCAGCCTTCTCCGCGACACCGCACGCAAACAACCCGCCGTTTCCGCCATAGGCAAACAGCGTATGGCCACCAAAATCGCGACCTAGCTCCGCACCGGCATGCGCAATCAAGTTCGCCACCGCCGTGCACGCCACCCCAATCGTGGTCCGGCAAGCCTCTTCCAGCGAGATGTTCAACGGGCCCGCGATCGTCTCCTGAATGGCGCTTCGCGCCGCCTCCAGCTGAATCTCTTTCGTTCCGCCGAGAAAATACTCCGGATTGATCAGCCCCGAAGCCACGAACGCGTCCGTCAGCGTCGGCTTGTCTCCGCCCAGGCCATAACAAGCCGGACCGGGAAGCGATCCCATGCTCTCGGGACCCAGTGTTATCTCTCCCGGCTTTCCGTTTTCCCGCGCCTTGACGACGCTTCCTCCCCCAAGAGCGATGGAGCGCAGATAAGGAAGAGAGATCTGCACGGGAATGCCGAAAAAGTCCGACGGTTTCCTCTCCACGGCCTCTCCATCGCGTAGCACGCTCACCTTCGCCGTAGTTCCCCCGACGTCCAGTGCGATGACATCTTTGATTTTGTAAATCTTCGCGAGATGCGCGCTGCCATGGATCCCCAGAATCGGCCCGGACTCAATCGTGTCGATCGCCTTCGTCTTGGCAATCCCTGCCACGCCGCCGTTGATGTGGCTTACCAGAAACGTCCCCGGATAGTTGTGCTCGACGCGCAGGTCATCCTCCGCTTTAAAAAGCGTCGCCGCCAACGCTCCGTGTGTGTAGGCATTGATGATCGCGCAATACGTTCGCGTTGCATCGTCCGCGCTCTTCGAAATATCACTGCCCGCCAGGACCGGCACAGAACCCAGAAAATGATCCGGGTACTGTTGATCGATGATGCGTTTGATTTGCATCTCCCGCTCCGGACTGCGGTGCGCACCCTGCAGGCTGACGCAGATACGCCGCACTCCTCCCTCCAACAGCGAGCGCACCCCGTTC
>JBGPIX010000303.1:0-6634 GCA_041485085.1 Candidatus Acidiferrum sp. | reverse complement strand
GTTCCAGGCGCGCGGCTCAGATCTTTCGCATGGCGTCCGTAATGGATCGCAAGTTGTTCGCAGGCGTGAATGCCATCCTGCGGATCAGCAGTTCAGAGCCAAACAGGCGGCTGATGATTAAATCGGCAGATAGTTTCTGGATGCGCCCGTCCCTCGGGAGCAGCGGCAAACGTCCCAGAAGCGGACTTCTGGACCGTATCGCGAAGATTCTTTCCAGTTACGCAACGTCCGGTTTGCCCACTTATCAGGGCCCAAACATCCTTTCACCTCTTGGTTTAACCGCTCCACTTCTTGCCAATTCACAGATGGCGCGACAGAATCCAAGAAGATCTACCGCTAATGCCAACTGCTGGCGGAGCACATAAGAAGCACTCGGACCTCGTGCGGTCAAGGGCGCCGCATAGCCGAAGAATGTCTCTTTGGTTTTGCTTGTCGGCTCCGCTCGCCCCACATCTACTGCACCGCTTTCTCCTCCGTCAGGCGCACGAGCGCGTACGTTCCCGTCAATTGGGCCGCCGTCGTCAATATCCGGCCGTTGCGGTCGAGAACCGAAGGTTTCTCCGCAATCCACGCCAGCCGCTTGCCTACCGTGCGCAAATGCAGGATCGCATACGTTCCCCTCGCCTCCGACGCTGGCACACGGAAAGAAATGTTGCAGCTGTCCTTGATGGCCGTGGAAGCCTCCTTCGATCCCTCCGCCTTCTCGATCTTGACCGCCGGCCCCACAAACTCCGCGTTATTGCCGAGCTTCGGTGAAAACAGCGCAAACGGATTTGCCGCCACCAGCTTTCGTTCCGCGTCCACCGAAACGCTATCGATCTTGTATGCCTTCTCAACGGCGGCCGCCTCCGCGCCCCGCACGGCAACCATCACCGCCGAAGCCTCTTCCTTCTCCGACTCCACCCACAGCACCGTCTGCTTCAGCACCGCGCAGTCGCCGATGCAGCCCGGGACCGACGGGTGCAGCGGGCGTGCGCCCGCCACGTAGTGGCCGAGCCTCGCCTGGAATGCCGCGAGCGACGCGCACAGTGACGCCGACATGACTGGAAACGTCTCCGTCACCGGCGAGTTCGGCAGCTTTGGATTTACTGCCGTAATCGGCCCGCCGTCGTAGATGACCACCGTCGTTCCCGACGCCACCGTGATCGAGGCCAGCCGCCGGAACGGCGCGGCTTGAAACGCCTTATAGCTCGCTGAGAGGTTGATCGACCCGTTGTCCAGCGTTCCGTCCGCTTTGTAAATGCTCACCAGAATCTTCCCGGCGTTGCATACGTTGGTGGTCTGGCCGTTGAGTCCTCCCAGAAAATCCATGACTGGCACGCCCGCCGTGATGTACTCATACTCCGCTGTTCCGGAGCCGGAGATACCGTTCACGCTCGCGCTCACGGCCACGCTTCCCGTGGTTCCCGCGGGTGTGGACGCGGGGGGCCTCAGGCTCACCTTGCTGTGGTCCGTCGATATCGATTGCACCGTCCCGGCGTTCGCGCCGAACATGACAGTGGTCGCCGGCGAGAAGCCCGCTCCGTTCAGCACGGTTGTTTGCCCGCCCGCTGCGTCGCCCTGCGGCTGCACCAGCGCCGTCACCTTCGGATGCACGCTTACCGTCGTCGACACCGCCACCGGTATCGAGATTCCCACGGACACTTGCCCTGCAACGTCCGGCGCCGTGTAAGTTCCCGTAAACGTCCCCAGCGTCGGATCGGGTGTCGCTGTCGCGGAGGAAAAAGAGCCGGCTGATGCCGCCCAGGTAATCGGCTCCGCTTCCACCGTGCAGCCCTGGCTGTCCATGATCCTTCCCGTCACCTGAAACACCTCACTCACTGTCATGTTCGCCGGAGTGTTGAATCCCGCGAAGTTCGCAGCCGCTGGAGCCGGGAACGACTTCGTAGCGGCCGCTCCATTGTCCGGATTCCACAGCGTCACGGTAACGTTGTCTCCGGGCTTCACGATCTGCCCCGCGCTTCCGTACACGGTGTCGAATCCAAAGATCTCGATCTGGTCCGAACCGCCCGGCCCTCCCCGTCGCGACCACAACACGCGCCCAAGTCCTACCATCCCTATCGGCCTGCCGCCGAAATCGAAAGCCGTCCAGTTGTCCGCGCCGGCGATTCGCACGCTCAGGTACGACGAACGCGACGGGTTCGATGCGAAGTCCCATGGCGCCGCCCCGAAATTTCCGTTCAGCACCAATTGCATGCCGTGCCCCGTCCCGCATATCGTGGCCGACGTTACCGTCAGCGGCGACGTACTTGCAAACCCTGTCACGCATGCGTTGTCCGCGTTAGACCAGTACTGCTGTACGGTCCCAAATAGAAAAGGCGTCGTCGGAATCGTAGAGTTTTCGCAAAAATCACCGATCTCTCGGTATGGAGGCGTCCACTCTTGCCATCCCGCCGCCCCCAGATAGGGATTCGTCGCTGCCTCCACCATCTCATGCGAAAGTGCCACATACACGAGCTTGGCGCTGCCCGTGCAGGCCGCCGTCGTCGGAATGAAGGTGTAGGCCGGCTGCCCGCCCACGCCCGTCACATCGTGCTCCGCCTCATTGTGGGCCATCTGTCCACTGCTGTCCGTGAACGAGTTGCAAAAGCTCGTGTTGATCGTCTGCGGCGGCAAAAACACGTTCACGATCATATCGCCCGTGATCGCCGGATTCAGCGTCATCACGCAACTCATGAACGTTCCCATCCTCGCGTGTGCCGTGTCCACGTCCGGCGGAGGTGCACCGCATGTCGTCGCTGTCGTGCTCGGCAAAATCGACGCCGTAAACACGCCCGTCGGGCTGTATTGGTTCAGTTTGCTGAAGTAGGTGCTGTGCACCAGCGCGGCCGTGAACGTGTCGATCTGCCCCTCATTCACGCCTGGCCCAATTGCGGCCGCGTCGCTGTCCCAGGTGGCCGCGCTCGTGTCCCAGTACACGTTGATGAATGTCGGGCTGCTCTTGCCGCAGTGCGCCCGCCCGCATCCCACGCCTGCATGGGCGCTTGGAGAGATCGCCAGCAACACGCAAAAAGCAACGACGGCACTGAGCAAACGCGCGAAAACCACCAACGATTCAATGTGCCGGACGTTATCTTCATTAAGCATTTTGGCAGTCACGAGGAGTGAATCAGCCTTCCAGAATTCCCCTTGACCAGGATTTATGCCTCCGGGAATATCGGCACTCGTAAATTGCAAAACATTCCACGGCCCACTCTGCTGCTCTGCCCTAGGAGCTGTCACACCGAGAGATTCAAACTGAAGCGCTGCCCCCGGCTCACGATCAAGGTTGGGACAGGAGAACGGAAAGTCCTTCGACTTACCGACCAAGAGTGGCGCTTGTTCGGCTAGACTGTCCTCTAAGTCTGTGGACGCATCTCCAAATCGTTGGCGAACCGGTTGGATCACAGTCAAGTCGATGGCCATTTCAGGTACTCCTCTTGGAGCGCATAGCGCTAACCCGATCCCGCGGCCAGACTTAGTATGTCCGTGCGGCTGAGATCGAAAGTCTCGGCAGGAATTTCCGATTTCTGTTCGTGTCACTCCAGCAGAGACTACTTGTTGGTGCAAAATCGGGGAGAAACGTTTCACTCGTCGCCCGGTCTAAATGACTTTGGACGTCTCAACTCCCGGTAAGTCGGCAACTCGGAAGTTACCCAGAAACGGGGTTCGGGTCCTTAGCCTTCTAAGTGCATGACCATACTGACGCGGCGCGGGAGGCCGCCAGTATGGGACATCGGAAAAAGTCGAGCAAACGCTTAAAGGCTAAAACAATACTTCGGCTGCCCGATTTGGAACAGTCGAAGAACGCAGTTCTGAACTCACTCGCGGCGGCAAGTTCGCAAGAGTCGTATGGGCATGCCATCGATGAATTCATCGGTTGGTATTGTTCCGAGCCGCGCTTGGCCTTCAACCGTAGTGTTGTGCTGCGTTACCGATTCTTTCTCGAACAAAAGAACCTGGCACCCTCGACAATCAATGTGCGCTTAGCGGCTGTAAGACGACTCGCACATGAGGCAGCTGATACAGGACTCTTGAGTCCCGAATTGGCAGCCGGAATCGGTCGCGTTAAAGGTGCCAAACGCTTGGGCACTCGGATCGGAAACTGGCTGACCGTCGAACAGTCCAAGACCTTGCTCGAGGAACCGCAACAAGACAGCTTACGAGGCAAACGCGATCGAGCGATTCTGGCGCTGGTGATCGGATGCGGTTTGCGACGCGCCGAACTGGTGGGACTCGGACTTGAAGGACTTTCAAGTCCGTGAAGAACACTGGGTGATTGCCGACCTGATTGGCAAAGGAAAGCACATTCGCACCGTGCCAGTTCCGACGTGGGCAAAGCGCGTTGTGGATGAGTGGACTGATGCCGCTAGCATCAGCGCAGGTGCACTCTTCCGACGAGTTGGCAGACTAGGAAGAATATGGGGCACAAGCCTCACACCGAAAGCTATCTGGCACGTCGTCAAAACGGCTGCGAAACGTGCCGACATCAAGAATCTCGCCCCACATGACTTGCGGCGCACCTGCGCGCGATTATGCCACCTGGCTGGCGGAGAACTTGAGCAGATTCAGTTCTTGCTCGGCCATGCGTCGGTTCAGACGACGGAGCACTATCTCGGATGCAAACAGAAACTGCGGCACGCGGTGAATGACAACTTGGGACTGGAAGACGTCTGACCAAGCTTCCCCCAAGCGGACTTCTGGGGAGTAGGAGAATTCACTTGTCAACTGTCTGCGGCGTGTCGTAGTTGTTCCCGCGTCTCGTGCCTCTATTTTTGCCTCACTCGCAGTTACAAGCATCTCTTGGGTGTAGCCCAGCATCAGACGAGTACCACTAATTAAGGAACGGCTCGAAAATATGCGCAGTGTGAACCACGATTTCTACAAGAACATCCCTGAGAATTCCGAATGATGAAATATTGCTTGGTCAGTTCTGCAAGAGTTTGCCGGACGTCAACGATTTTGTGTGCGCTACTTTGTTTGGCGGCTGCGCTTCTCGTTGCCTGCGGGGGTAAAGAGGCCTCGCCAAGCAACGGCCTGGATCTCGCGGTCGTTGGTCAAACAATTACAAAGGTGCGCACCACGGGTAACGAGGTCGTGGTTCTCGAGGAGCGACTTACATCCATCTTTGAGGACGGTCCGCAGCGTACGCTGGCGATAGTGCAAAGCGACGGTCATACCGTGCAGCCCTACACGCCGCCCTCGGGATGGTCGGTGGACGACTTCGCGGTGCATCCGTCCGGCGACATTTCGGCAATTCTCACCACGGCTACGGATGTGCGCATCGTCCGGCTCGATCCAAACGGCTCGATTCGAAGCGACCAATTATTTCTTGACCCTTCCTCCCCAACCGATCCGTTCTTTAACTATGCCGGAGGGATCAAGAATGACAACGCTCTTCAGCCTGCATTGATGCATGACGCCGCTCGCATCACTCCGCTCGGTGAAAGCTTGGCTGTCGTATTGCGCACCGGGCGTAACGCGATCGTTGCCTATCGTCTCGACGCTGACGTGAGCGGCGCATATCAGCGTGCCTGGCGGACGCTCGTAGAACCCGGTAGTTCGATCCTCCTGGTGAGCATTACGAGTGGCAGTTTCGACGTGTTCGGCCAGCTGCAGAATCATCTGAGAATTTTTGTGGATGTGGATGCGGGCACACCCGCTACGCTCGCGGTCGGTGTCGTCAATACCCCATTTGCCAACTTCACGTTTCGTGCGCACTCCGAGTATTTCGGCGAACCCATTGCAGCGTCGACAGGTGCCTTGCTGACACGTGTGGCGAGTTCCGACGGCCGCCGCGTGGGAAGCACGGTAATCGACACTCACAACCTTGCTGAACTGCACGGCGTGCGCGCTACACCTGGCGGCTTCGTTTTGGTGGGCCGAGTTCTCTCCGAGGTGCGATCAGACGGGAGTGGTTGGGATGCGTTCCTTGCGTTTGTCGGCCGCGATGGCGCTCCCGGTCCGTACAGTGTGGTCGATGTCGATCGAGGCGACGTGTTGTTCGATGTCGCAGTGTTGCCTGGCGGGCGATATCTCGCGCTGGGCACCACCGGCTATTTGCAGAACCCATCCGGCGCGAGTATATCCGAAGCGGCGCAGCCACTGTTGGCGCTATTAAACAGTGACGGCTCGTTGGCCCAGAACCTCGGCTACACCGGAGGCGCCCGCCACAACCAACTGACTACGATCGCCTCTCGGAATGGCCGCTGGCTGCTTGGCGGAATGATTAATGGTCCCGGAACGCATTCCGGGGACGCTGACCGCAAGCTCATCGTCGCCGATGGATTCCTGCGGGAGGGATCCAATTTGCCGACCCAGTGAGTCGCGTTTTTTGTCGCCCAAAGCTTCCTTCACTGACCATGATTGCGGTGGCGACGTCGCACCACAATAGAAACTTCACTATCCGAATGGGGCAGCCATCCGGAAGGTTGGCCAGAAACGGGGATCTGGGAAACTCGGATTCCTCTAACCCTGTCTCCGACAGACCCACTCCCAATTCGGCCTACCCATGTGCATTGCGAGAACGGGATCACAATTCTGAACAGGATTTGAAACCACCAGCCATCCCAAAATCCCAATTGACGACTTGAATGCGGCACATCTATCGGTTGGAGGGAGCGCAAATGCAGAACGCACACGAGCGCTTTGGAAC
>JBGPIX010000302.1:0-6659 GCA_041485085.1 Candidatus Acidiferrum sp. | reverse complement strand
GGCTCCGCTCCAGCGCCCACCACGCCAAGCCCTTCCCATCCCCCCGAGGGGACACTTCTATCGAGTTAAGAAAGGGGACATTTCTAATGAGGTTTGACATTGTTTCAAAATCGCTCTTGACTTTCCGCTAATTTGTGCTACACTTTGTCTTGTAGATAACTGGGTTTTGGAGTGCGGGAGCTTGCTCCCGCTTTTCTTTTTCAATCCACATTTCGGCCTATTGCAAGCTCAAACCAACCAAAATCGCATCCTTTAGAATCAATCAATTACGAATTGCAGATTTTGCAAGTCCTTTCCTTTGATATTCATGCAAATTGCCGGGGGGTGGGGGAGGGCAACCTGGATTCTTTGATTCGTTGCATGGGCGTCGCATTCGCCTGAGACTTCTTTGCGGGGCCCGAGCGTCACCCTCTAATATCCAATGGCCTCGCACGTTTGACACACTTTGACTCCGCCGATACTATCAAGTGTTCTCCAAAGGGACTTCAACACGGAAGGTAGTTCCCGCGGCGGCACCTCATGAAACTCGCTTATTTCGATTGTTTCTCGGGCATTAGCGGTGACATGACGCTCGGCGCCTTGGTCGACGCCGGATGCGACGTCGAGCACCTGCGCGCCGAGCTCCGCGGCCTCCAGGTCCCCGGCTGGGAATTGGCCGCTGAAAAAGTCTGGAAGAACGGCATGGCCGCCACCTACGTAAAGGTCAAGACCGAAGATCAATCGAAGCACCGCTCGCTCAGCGCGATCCTCGAAATCCTGCAGAAATCGCAGCTCGCCTCCCCGGTGCGCGACCGCGCTGCCGCGATTTTCACAAAACTTGGCGAAGCCGAAGCCCGCGTCCACGACGTGCCGCTCGAAAAAATTCATTTCCACGAAGTCGGCGCAGTTGACGCCATCGTCGACATCGTCGGCGCTTGCATCGGCTTTCACGCTCTCGGCATCGAGAAGTTCGCCTGCTCCGCTTTAAATGTCGGTGGCGGCACGGCAAAAATGGCCCACGGTGTTTTGCCCGTCCCCGCGCCTGCCACGGCGAACTTGTTGCAAGGCAAGCCGACGTACTCCAACGGCGTGCAAAAAGAACTCGTTACTCCCACTGGGGCCGCCATCGTCGCGACGCTTTGTGATTCATTCGGCCCGCAACCTCCGATGAGCGTCACCTCCATCGGCTACGGAGCTGGCACGGCCGATCTGGAAGGCCAGCCCAACGTTGTCCGCATCATGATTGGCGAAGCCGCGGAAAAAACCGTCGCCGGTTTCGATGAAGAGATTGCCGTCATTGAAGCGAATCTCGATGACATGAATCCGCAAATTTACGGCTACTTCCTGGAAAAAGCTTTGGCCGCGGGCGCTCTGGACGTCTACACAACGCCAGTTCAGATGAAAAAAAATCGCCCCGGCACGCTTCTCACGGTCTTGTGCAAACCGACAGACACCAATGCATTGATGTCGCTCATCTTTGCCGAAACGACTACTTTTGGCGCGCGCACTTACCGCGCGCAACGCCGCACTCTGCCGCGCGAATTCCTGAACGTTGCCACGGCCTTCGGCGACGTGCGCATCAAGATTTCCCGCGTAAACGGCCGCATCCTGCACGTCGCGCCCGAATACGACGACTGCCGCAAACTAGCCGTCGAAAAAAATGTTCCTCTCCAGCGCGTCATCAGCGAAGCCCTCCGCGCCTACGAGGCGGGCGGTTGATTTTCTTTGTAGGGGTGTCCTCCGCGGCGGACTGCGCCCCAGCTCGGCAGGATGTAGTAATGATAAGGAGTTGTAGCTGCGGCGGAATTTACCGAGCGGGTGGGGAAGCCGCTAGTTTTTCTTACTTAGGACTTATAACTTAGAACTGAAAACTGACAACATCAAAAAATGCCCGGAAAACCAAAATACTACCTGACCACACCGATCTACTACACGAACGGTTTGCCGCACATCGGCCACACCTACTCGACCATCGTGTGCGATACCATCCGCCGCTACAAACGCATGCGCGGCTACGACGTGGTCATGACTACCGGCACCGATGAACACGGCGTCAACGTCGAGCGCTCCGCCAAAAAGGCTGGCGTCCCCGAATCAGAATTCGTCGCGAAAATGGCCGCCGAGTGGCGCGCCCTCTGGGATGAACTCGGCGTCCAGGGCGACGAATTTATCCGCACCACCGATCTGAAACACGCGCACACCGTCCAATGGCTTTTCAAGCAGTGCCGCGACAATGGCTTCGTCTACCCTGGTCACTACACCGGGCAATATTGCATCTACGACAATGCGTACGTCGATGTGAAACCCGGCGAGAACTGTCCCGATTGTGGCCGTCCCACGGAAACCGTCACTGAAGCCAATTTCTACTTCAAGCTCTCCGCGTTTCAGAAGCCGCTTCTCGATTGGTACGCCAAGCATCCCGATTTCATTCAGCCCGAAGCTCGCCGTAACGAAGTTCTCAGTTTCGTGGAAGGCGGCCTTCGCGACCTCAGCATCACAAGAACCTCGATTCGCTGGGGCATTCCCGTTCCAGGGGAAGAGCCGCACGTTTTCTACGTTTGGTTCGACGCGCTCACCGCGTATCTCAGCGCCGTCGGCGGCCCGCAGCATGAAAAAACCGGATTCTGGCCTGCTGATCTTCATCTTGTCGGCAAAGAAATCATCCGTTTTCACGCCGTCTACTGGCCTGCATTTTTGATGGCCGCCGGCCTTCCGTTGCCGAAACAAATCTGGGCCCATGGCTGGCTGCTGATGGATAGCACCAAGATGAGCAAGTCGCTAGGCAACGTCGTTCGCCCGCGGCCCATCGTGCACGTCCTCGGCATGGACGCGCTGCGCTATTACCTGCTGCGCGAAACCGTTTTCGGCCAGGACGGCAATTTCAGCTACGACTCGTTGGTCCAACGCTACAACAGCGACCTCGCTAACGGTCTCGGCAATCTCGCCAGCCGCACCGCGGCAATGATTGAGAAGAACTGTGGCGGCAAAATTCCTAAGCCGGCCGCATTTCAGCCGCAGGACACAGCACTAGCCACGAAAGCGCAAGAGGCCATCGGAGAAGTCCTGGAGCAGTACGACAAGTTGGGATTCTCGCTAGCCTTGGAAGAAATCTGGTCGCTCGTTGCTGCAACGGACAAATATCTGACGACCGAACATCCCTGGTCTCTCGGTGACAGCGATGCGGATCAGCAGCGCCGCGCCACGATTCTCTGGACTACCGCGGAAGTCCTGCGCATCGTTACGGCCCTGACGCATCCCGTTCTGCCGGAAAGTACAACCAAAGTTTGGTCATTGCTCGGGCAGCCAGGACAGCCTGGGTCTATCGCATTGGATGGTTTGCGATGGGGCCAGCTTGCGCCGGGCACCCCACTCGGCAAGTCGCAAGCACTTTTCCCGCGCATCGAAAAAGCAGAAGCAATCGAGAGGATGGAATCCATGGAAAACGAAGCACAAAAACAACCGTCGCCAGTTACCGCGCCGACGCCCCCGAGCGCTCCCGCCGCTGGCGGCGCGGCTGCCGCCGCAGCGCCGCAAGCCGCACCGGAGAAAATCGGCATCGAGGATTTCGCCAAAGTCGAGATGCGCGTTGGCCAAATCAAAACCGCCGAGCGCATCGTCGGCGCGGACAAGTTGCTGAAGCTAACCGTGGATATCGGCACCGAGATTCGCCAGATTTGCGCCGGCATCGCACAATTCTACGAGCCGGAAAAATTGATCGGCCGCAAGGTCGCCGTCGTCGTCAACCTCGCCCCGCGCAAACTTCGCGGCGTTGAATCCAACGGCATGATCGTCGCCGCCTCCGTCGGCCCCGAAGGCCGGCCCGTCCTAGCCGGTTTCCCCGACGAAGACGTCGAAATCGGCGCCCGCTTGAAGTAAGGTCGCGATGTATCGTGCCCCTACGGTTGCCGCACCAGCACGTTTTCAACAAATGGAACTGATCGACTCACACGCGCACATCGATTTTCCGCAATTCGCCGAGGATCGCGAGGCCATGCTCGATCGTGCCCGCGCTGCGGGAGTATCGACTCTACTTGCCATCGGCACAGGCCCCGGCCCCGAAAAGCTGGATGCGGCGATGCCATTCGCCGAGCAGCATGATTGGATTTACACGACTGTAGGGATTCATCCGCACGAGGCGAAAGAAGTAACGCAACAGCATCTGGATGAACTTGCGCGGCTGGCGAGACATCCCAAAGTCATCGCCTGGGGCGAGATTGGTCTCGACTACTTCTACGATCATTCTCCGCGCGAAGTGCAACAGCGTGTGTTTCGCGACCAGATGGCGCTGGCGCAGCAGGCGAAACTGCCGATTATCATTCACTGCCGCGACGCCTGGTCCGATTGTCTGAGCATGATCGAAGAATACTGGCGGCCAACGGGCCTTGGCGGAATCTTGCACTGCTTCACCAGCACGCTTGAGGATGCGCGGCGCGGCATCGAAATGGGTTTCCTGGTTTCCTTTGCGGGAAATTCAACTTATCCGAAAACTCAGAACATTCGCGACGTTGCGAAAGAATTGCCAATCGAGAAACTTTTGATTGAAACGGACGCTCCGTATCTTGCGCCGCAACCGTATCGCGGCAAGCGCAACGAGCCTGCCTACGTTGCGGAAGTAGCGCGCACGCTCGCGACTGTGAGAAACTGTTCGCCAGAAGAAATAGCCGCGGCTACAGCAGGAAATTTCCGGCGTTTCTTCGGTCTCGCCGAGCCGGCGGGTCTTGCATCGTCCAGTTTCACGAATAGAGTACAAGCAGGAGACACGCCATAGCGATTCTGACGGCCAAAGAGATTTTTGATCTTGTCCGCGACGATCTTGTCCTGGTCGAAGAAGAGCTTGCGCGACAAAGCGATGCCGCGTTTCCTCCCGTCTCGGAAATCACGCAGTATTTACTGGGCGGAGGAGGGAAGCGCATGCGGCCCGCGCTCCTGCTTCTTTCCGCAAGCTACGCCGGCCGCAAAGATCGCAGCGCCATCCGCATGGCCGCAGTGGTTGAACTTCTGCACAGCGCGACGCTGATCCACGACGACGTCATCGACAGCGCCGACACTCGCCGCGGCCGCCCGTCCGCCAATTCCAAGTGGGGCAATCATCGCAGCGTGCTTACCGGCGACTGGCTGTATATGCAATCGTTTCAGATGGCCCTGGAAGAGCGCAATTTCCGCGTTCTTGACATTCTGATCGACCTGACCCAAAAAATGGTCGAAGGCGAACTGATACAGCTCGCAAAAATCGGCCGCATCGATGTGACTGAAGAAGATGCATTGCGTCTGGCCACCTACAAGACCGCTTGTCTTTTCAGCGGCTGCGCGCGACTCGGCGCAGTGCTCGGCGGTCTCGAAGGCAAAGAAGAGCAAGCGCTCGCCGATTACGGCCGCTATGCCGGCCTGGCGTTTCAGTTGGTAGATGATTTGCTGGATTTCACGGCCTCCGCGGAACAACTCGGCAAACCGGTCCTCAGCGATTTGAAAGAAGGCAAGGTCACGCTGCCGTTGATCTACGCGATGGAAAATGGCCACCGCGATGCGCGTGAGCTGGTCGCCCGTGTACTGGAAGAAAAGGAATTCAATTCCGTGCGTCCGGAAACACTCGTTTCGCTAGTTCATGAATCCGGCGCGCTCGGCCGCACCCGCGCGCTCGCGCAAGACTACGCCTCTCGCGCCAAGGCCTGCCTCAATGGCCGTCCCGATTCCGAATTTGCTCGCGCGCTCGCCACGCTTCCGGATTTCATCCTGGAACGCGAGAACTAGTCGCATCAAGCACCATGCTGCCGTTCAAACTGGTTTATCACGAACGCTATGATTTGAATCTCGGCCCGCACGTTTTTCCATCGCAGAAATTCCGCCTCATGTACGAAATGCTGCTCCGCGAAGGCATCGCCGCGCCGGAAGATTTCTTGCGTCCTAAGCCTGCGAGCGACGAGGACATGCTGCGCGTTCACACGCCGGACTGGGTGCGCAAACTGAAGACTGGCACACTCACCGCCAGCGAAGTGATGAAGCTGGAGGTGCCGTATTCGAAGGAATTGGCCGAAGCCGTGTGGCTTGCCGCAGGAGGAACCATTCTCGCAGGACAATCGGCGTTGCGCGACGGGTTCGGTTCGAATCTGAGCGGCGGATTCCACCACGCATATCCTGGGCACGGAGAAGGATTTTGCGCGATCCACGATGTGGCGGTGGGAATTCGAAAGCTGCAAGCAGACGGAGCGGTAAGGAAAGCCATCGTGGTCGACACGGACGTGCACCACGGAAACGGCACGGCGGCGATCTTTCGAAACGATCCCACGGTCTTCACGATTTCGATACATCAGGAAAACAACTATCCGGCGCACAAGCCGCCCTCAAGTGTCGACCTCAACATGGATGACCGCGCCGATGACGACGAATACTTGACTGCCTTGATTCCAGCCGTTCAGCAGGCGCTCGATGAATTTCAGCCCGATATTCTTTTTTACGTCGGCGGGGCCGATCCTTACTGCGAGGATCAGCTCGGCGGATTATCTCTTACAAAAGAAGGATTGAAGCGGCGCGACCGGAGCGTATTCGAAGAAGCGCGGCGGCGCAAAATTCCCGTGGCAACGACCCTTGCCGGCGGGTACGCACGTCGTGTTGAAGACACGATTCGCATCCACGTCAATACAATCTTGGCTGCGCGAGAAGTCGCCGAGAACCATCCGCACCGT
>JBGPIX010000301.1:0-6674 GCA_041485085.1 Candidatus Acidiferrum sp. | reverse complement strand
TGAACTGGAATCCGCTTCGGAGACTTTCCGTGCCGTCGGTTACGGTCACGGCGCCAGCCTTTGGAAATCCATCATGAAAGCGTACATGGACATCGGTTTCGAAGGCATTATGAGCATCGAAAACGAAGATCCCATTCTCGCGGGAGAGGTCGGCGTCGAGCGCGCCGTTTACGTTCTGAAAAATGTCCGCAAAGAGTTGCTCGGCGAATAAAATTAATCGCAGCGCCAGAAATTCTGCGTTTCGAATTCGCGGTTGAACAGCAGTCTGAATTTGTTGTCAGGTCAGGGAGGAACTATGCAACGGCGTGAAGCGTTGAAATTGCTCTTGGCCGGCGGTGGTCTATCCGCCCTGCCCACCGATCTTCTAGCTTTCTTTCACGAAGCGCATCCGGCATCCGGGTACACGCTGCGCACGCTCAATCCGCATCAAAACGACACGGTCGTCGCCATGATCGATCAAATCATTCCGGAGACGGACACGCCCGGGGCAAAAGGCGCGCGCGTCAATGAATTCATTGACCTTATCCTCACCGAATGGGCCTTCGGCGACGAACGCAAGAATTTTCTTGATGGTCTCGCCGGAGTCGACAAACGCAGCAACGAACTTTTTGGAAAGAACTTCGTTGACGCTTCGCCCGCGCAGCAATTCACCCTGCTTAGTGCCATGGACGAATCCATCGCCGCGCAGCGCACTCGCCGCAGGCGCGCCGGAAATACCGTTCCAGAGGACCGGGATAAGCAGCTGAAAGGCGAATTCTTCAAAGTCTTTAAGAACATTACCGTTCACGGCTACTACACCTCCGAGATCGGCTTCACTCAGGAATTGAAGTTGGAAATCATTCCGGGCGCTCAGCACGGTTGCGTGCCTATGCCCGCAGAGAAAAAAGCATAGGGGAGATTCGAATGGCGACCAATACCTACGACGCGATCATCGTCGGCTCCGGAATCACTGGCGGCTGGGCGGCCAAAGAGCTCACCGAAAAAGGTCTTAACACTCTCATCCTCGAAGCGGGGCGCTCCATCGTTCCCGAGAAGGACTACGTTGAGCACGTTCCCGTCTATGATCTCAAGTACCGCGGCTGGGACAATCGCGCCGAACGCGAGGGCACCCAGTACATCCAGCGCGAGTGCTTCTACGCGTGCGATGAATACTCCAACAAGTTCTTCGTCAGCGACAAGGAAAATCCTTACTCCTTCGATCCCGATAAAAAATTTACCTGGATTCGCGGCCGCCAGGTCGGCGGAAAATCCCTCACCTGGGGGCGCCAGAGTTATCGCTGGAGCGATCTCGATTTTGAAGCCAATCTAAAAGACGGAATCGCCGTTGATTGGCCCATTCGCTATGCGGACATCGCGCCCTGGTACGACTACGTGGAAGAGTTCGCCGGCATCAGCGGCCAGGCCGAAGGCTTGCCGCAATTGCCGGACGGAAAATTCCTCCCTCCGATGGAGATGAATTGCGTCGAGCAGGATTTCCGCGCTTCGCTCGCCAAAAATTTCGATGATCGCATCATGACCATCGGCCGCTCCGCCGTGCTTACGCGCGTTCACAAGGGCCGCGCTGCCTGCCACTACTGTGGCGTTTGCCACCGCGGCTGCATCACGCAATCCTATTTCAGCAGCTTGAATTCCACTCTCCCAGCCGCGGAGAAAACCGGCCGCTTCGCCATTCGTCCCTACAGCGTCGTTCACAGCATCATCTTCGATCCGCAAACCCGCCGCGTCAGTGGTGTTCGCGTCATCGATGCGCAAACCAAAGCGCCTCTCGAATTCAAGGCCCGCGTCTTCTTCCTCTGCGCGTCCACCTTGGAGTCCACCCGCATTCTCCTCAATTCGGCGACTCCCGAATTTCCAGATGGACTCGCCAACAGCAGCGGTGAACTCGGCCACAATCTCATGGACCACCACATGGGCGCAGGCGCCGGCGGTGAAATGCCCGGTCACGCAGACAAAATGCCTTTCGGCAATCGCCCCAACGGCATCTACATCCCGCGTTTCCGCAACGTGAAAACCAAACAAAAGGAATTCATCCGCGGCTACGGCTATCAGGGAGGCGGAAGCCGCGACGGCTGGGGAGCCAACTCCGCGAAAGCCGGGATCGGAGTGGATTTCAAAAACTCCATCAAGATGCCCGGCCCGTGGCGCATTGGTTTTGGCGGCTTCGGCGAGTGCTTGCCCTATCACAGCAACTACGTTGATATTGATAAAGAAAAGCTCGACGCCTGGGGCATCCCCACCTTGAAGATTCACTGCCAGTGGAACGACAACGAGAAAGCCATGTCGAAGGATATCGCCGTCCAGGCTGCCGAAATGCTCGCCGCCGCCGGTGCACGAGACATTTATGTTTATCAGGATATGTCTCCTCCCGGCCTCGGCATTCACGAAATGGGCACCGCCCGCATGGGCCGCGATCCCAAGACCTCCGTCCTGAACGAGCACAACCAGGCGCACGACGCGAAGAATCTTTTCATGCCCGACGGTGCCTGTATGACGTCCGCTGCGTGTGTGAATCCGTCGCTCACCTATATGGCGCTGACCGCGCGTGCCTGCGACTTCGCCGTTTCCGAAATCAAAAGGAACAATCTCTGAATTTGGCCGCGGCAAAGAAAACGCTAGGGGAAAATAGATCCAGTGAATATTCTTTCTCTGACTGAAGACTGAGAACTGAAAACTGATTACATTCGAATTCGGGAGAAACCGCCTCGATGTCCCAAGTCATCCGCTCTCCAAAACAGTTTGACGTCTGCATCATCGGTTCCGGTGCCGGCGGAGGCATGGCTGCCAAAATTCTCACCGAAGGCGGCCTGAACTGCGTGCTGCTGGAAGCCGGGCCTAACGTAAATCCTGAAAAAGATTTCAAGATGTTCATGTGGCCGTACGAATTGCCGCATCGCGGCGCCGGCGTCGGCGGCAAAGCCGGCGAAAATTTCGGCGAGTTCTTGGCTCCCAACGGCGCGTGGAAGATTGAAGGCGAGCCCTACACTTCCGCTCCCGGTTCGAGTTTCCATTGGTTTCGTTCGCGCATCGTTGGCGGTCGCACCAATCACTGGGGCCGCATCGCGCTGCGCTTTGCTCCCATCGACTTCAAATCCGCAACGCGCGATGGTATCGGCGATGATTGGCCCATCACGTACGAAGATCTTGCCCCGTACTACGACAAAGTGGAATCCTACATCGGCGTCTTCGGCACCAAAGAAAATGTCTCCAGCGCTCCCGATGGCGTCTTCCTGCCTCCTCCCAAGCCGCGTTGCACCGAGCTGATGGTCAAGAAGGCTTGCGACAAGCTCAACATCATTTGCATTCCTTCACGTCTCGCGGTCATCACGCGTTCGCTCAACGGCCGCTTGCCTTGCCACTACTGCGGCCAGTGCGGCCGCGGCTGCATCACGGGTTCCAATTTCAGCTCCAGCCAGGTTCTGCTGCCTCCCGCGATGAAAACCGGGAAGCTGACCATGATCACCGGCGCGATGGCCCGCGAAATTCTCGTCAACAAAGAAGGCAAAGCGGAAGGCGTCTCCTACGTGGATAAAGCGACGCGCACCGATAAGCGCGTTTATTCGCGCGCCATCGTCGTGGCCGCCAGCGCTTGCGAATCCGCCCGCCTGCTGCTGAACTCCAAATCTCCGTCATATCCGGCCGGCATCGCCAACTCCTCCGGCACAGTCGGCAGATATCTCACCGATTCCGTCGGCAGCGGCGGCGAAGGCTACTTCCCGCAACTCGCGAAAATGCCGCCGCACAATCACGACGGCACCGGCGGCATGCACATGTACATGCCGTGGTGGAAGTTCGATCGCAAGAACGCTTTTCCGCGCGGCTACCACATCGAATTTGGCGGCGGGCGCGAGATGCCCGGCGTCGGCATGTTCGATGATCTCTGCGACGACGAAGAAGGCTACGGCGCCCGATTGAAGCAGCGCGCTCGCGAAATGTACGGCACCACCATCGGCTTCGCCGGCCGCGGCGAGATGATCCCCAATCCGGACACCTATTGCGAAATCGATCCCGACGTCGTCGATCAGTGGGGCATTCCCGCTCTGCGCTTCCACTTCAAGTGGTCCGATTACGAGTTGCTCCAGGCCAAGGACATGCAGGAAACGTTCCGCGCCATCGTCGAAACCATGGGTGGAGAGTACAAAACCAGAACTTCCATCCACGGTGACACTCCCTTCGGCATTGAGGAAGGCGGCAAAATCATCCACGAAGTCGGCACCGCCCGCATGGGCGCCGACCCCAAAACCTCCGTCCTCAACGGTTTCTGCCAGGCCCACGACGTGAAAAATCTCTTCGTCACCGACGGCGCCCCGCTAGTCACCAACCCCGATAAAAATCCCACCCTCACCATCATGGCCCTAGCCTGGCGCGCCTCCGACTACCTCCTCGACGAAGCCAAGAAAGGCAACCTCTAACATGTCGCTCAACACTGCATCTATGCATGTTTGTACATGCCGGGCGCTTGTGGTGAGCGCAGTCGAACCATGCGCCGCCCGTCCGATTCTTCCCCGCCTCTTCTCTGTGTCCTCTGTGCTTTCTGCCTCCTCTGTGATCTCTGTGTTAAATCCTTTCTCTTATGGTTGTGAGGCGCGCCCATGAACGACTCCATCTCCCGCCGCGACATCCTCCGCACCCTGGCCTTCGGCGCCGCCGCCGGCTCCGTCCTGCAAATCATTCCCGCCGAAGCCGCCGCCTACGTCCACCAAATGGTCCATAAGGAAAAATCCTCTGCCCCCGCCGGCGCCTACACCCCAAAGTATTTCTCCCCCGCGCAATACGCCGCTGTCCTCTTCCTCTGCGACGCCATCATCCCCAAAGACGAAAGATCCGGCGGCGCCGTCGAAGCCGGCGCCCCCGAATTCATCGACCTCCTCACCAGCGAAAACCCCGACTATCAATTAAAGCTAGGCGGCGGCCTCTACTGGCTCGACGCCACTTGCACCGACCGTTACAACCACCTCTTCATGGAATGCACCCCCGACCAAAAGAAAGAAATCCTCGACCTCATCGCCTATCGCAAAAGCGCCAAAAAGGACGCCTCCCTCAGCCAGGGCGTAGCCTTCTTCGCCTTCCTCCGCAATCTCACCTGCGACGGCTTCTACACCAGCAAAATCGGCATCGCCGACCTCCAATACATTGGCAACACCTCCCTCCGCGAATTCCCCGGCTGCCCCCCGCCGCCCGGATCCTGATCTTGTAGGCCCGTCCGCCGCAGGCGGGCGGGCCTCTCTCGTCCCGTGCTCCTACGATGTCATCCCGAACGCAGTGAGGGCTCTGCTTTTTCTTTGCTCGCATGCCAGCTGGCAACGAGGGATCGGTCCTGTGGAACGGGTGTATAATTGACGTATGGCTAAGGACGTAATCCATATCTCAGAGGCGGAAGCAGCGAGTGATTTCGCTTCACTCTTGGACCGCGTCACTGCGGGAGTCGAGGTCATCATTGAGCGAAACTCGCGCCCCGTGGCTGTAGTCCGTCCAGCAGAGGCTCCTCGTGGCCGTATGATCTCCGAGTGTATCGCGCTGGCCAAAGCGCACGAAGAAGAAACCGGCAAGGCCCCGGTCCTCGATCCAGACTTCGCGGAAGACGTTAGAGAAATCATAAGCCGCCGTAAGCCATGGAACCCGCCAGCGTGGGAATAATTTTCGACTCAAGCGTCATTATTGCTGCCGAACGCAGAGGTCATACCGTTCGGGAAATCCTGGAACAAGTGAAAGCAGCTAAGGGCGAACTCGAAATCGGCGTGTCGGTGGTGACCATCGCCGAGCTGGTTCACGGCGCCTACCGCACCAATACCCAAGCCCTGCATCAACGACGGCTGGAATTCATCGAGCACTTGACGAGCGACGTGCCCGTGCATTCGGTAAGTCTCGACATCGCCCGGCTAGCCGGGCGCATTGAAGGCCAGCAGGAAGCAATCGGTATCCAGTTTGCGTTTGAGGATTTGCTGATCGGCGCGACGGCGTTGCATCTCGGTTACGAAGTCGCGACGCTCAACCTCCGTGATTTCCAGAGAATCCCCGGTCTTTCCGTTATCCAACTCTGACCGCTTGACTGCATCTTGTAGGGCCCGCCTTCCGAGGCGGGCCGCTCTTCGCCCCGTATCGGCGGCTTCGCCCATTGAATTTAACTTTAAACCCTTTTACCGCCGCTCGCGGGTGTCCAGTACCACTCAGTTAGCTATTGACAAAAGTACAGTTTCATGCTATCTTTTTTGTGAATTCCAGAGCTAACTTGTCCCGCGCCTCTCGCAGTCCTTCCAGCCTCTCCAATTTCTCCCGCCCCTCAAGTATTACTCTTATACAAACTTCCCGCCACCAGAACCCATTTAGAATCAACACTTCTACAAGTGTTCATTCTGAAGAACTTAAACTCTTTGGAATCAACACTTACAAAAAATTGGGGGAGGGGTGGTGATTATGGTTAACCAAGTATTAGAAACAAGCCACTCCCTTCAATCCTTAGCGCTCTGTAGTAGGATGCGAGCCTCGATTAGCCGAGAATTCGGCGAATGATTTGATGAGGAGCCATGACGATCCGTGACCCCGCAAAACACATATTGATTACCGGCGCCACGGGCAAAGTGGGCTCTCATTTCCTGGAACGCATCCGGCAATCGCCTGAGCATCGTGACACCCGCATCCGCGCGCTATGCCACAACCGGCTTCCGAAAGCAGACGCG
>JBGPIX010000300.1:0-6678 GCA_041485085.1 Candidatus Acidiferrum sp. | reverse complement strand
TTTGCGCCGAGGCACGTCCCGCTGAGCAATCCGCCGCCGCTGACGGGGGCGAATACGGCGTCCAGGTCGCCGATTTCTTCCAGCAGTTCCTTGGCGGCGGTGGCCTGCCCGGTGATGATGCGGTCGTCGTCGTAGGGATGCACGAGGTGGGCGCCTGTTTCTAGCTGGATGCGGTCGCAAGTTGCTTTCCTCGCCGCGACAGAGGGCTCGCAAAAAATAACTTTTCCTCCGTAGCCCTCTATGGCTTTGGCTTTCACGGCGGGCGCATTCTTGGGCATGACGATCCATGCCGGTACTCCACGCCAGGCAGCGGCGCAAGCCACGGCAGCGCCATGATTGCCGCTGGATTGCGTAACGATCCCCTTCTCGACTTCTCTTTCTGTCAGCGAAAGAATTGCATTGGAGGCCCCGCGAATTTTGAATGAGCCGGTTTTTTGCAAGTTTTCGCATTTAAAGAAAAGCTGTGCCCCGGTCATTGAGTTAAGAGAGGCGGAGGTCAGGATCGGCGTGCGGTGGATTCGGGGGGCGATGCGCGCGTGTGCCGCGACGATGGCCTCCCAAGTGGGTGGCTGGTAGTTGGTGGATTCGACGGATGAAGCTGTGCTCATAGGGCTCACTTTGGGCTAGGAAACACGCGCCAAGGCTTCCACGTCTGTCGCGCCTTTTATAAAGCGTTCCTGGCCGCTGTTAAAGAGGCATTATGGCATGTTGCTATCGTCGGCGTCGGAGCCGCTGTTTCATTCTCACGCACGCTTTAAGAGGGTACTGGTATCACTTGGCCATGCCCGGTTTGGTACTTGACCGCTCCCCTTACTCTGTTACGCTGGAAGCACCCCTCCACGAAGTCCGCGAGTGCCTGCGCTAGCCGTTTCCTCGCGCTGGGGAGGACAAAATGAAAGTATCCGAACGCCGCCAATTGGCACGCCTCAGTCTCCGGACGCCTCTGCGCTTCCGTGCGCTTGGCGTAGCCGCGGACAGGACCGAACATTTTACGGAAGCGCTGAATGTCTCGCGCGGCGGGTTCTTTTTCGCTTCCTCGGCCCCTCTGCAGGTGGGAATGCCCATCGAAGCGACCCTGCGCATGCCCGCTGAAGTGACCGGGAATAGCGCACAGGAAATGCGCTGCACTGCGCGCGTCGTGCATGTGCGCAACGAGCCTTATGGAGACGGCCGCATCGGCTTCGGCGCCGAAATCGAGAAATTCCAAACCATCCCCACACAGGACCGCTGGGTCGTCTGAAGTAAAGTTGTCAGTCCTCAGTTTTCGATAACTAATTTGTAGATGTAGAGGCCGGGCTTTAGCCCGGCTGGCTTCTAGGCACGCCGAACTTCAAGGTTTAGCGGTTGGCACGGCGAACGTGGTTTTTGCGCTGCCGACGTTTTCGAAGCGGTCGTAAGCGCGAACCGAAATGGTGTGTTCCCCTGGGACAAGTCCGCTGAGTGATAGTTCGTAGCGTTCTTCCGGCGCATCGCTAATGTGGCCTGTTGGGGCAACGAGAATCCATTCGCCGCCGTCCACACTATATTGAGCCCTATCTATGCTGCTGGCAGCGTCTCGCGCTACGAACTTGATGAAGACCGATCTTAACGCTACGCTGCCGCTCCACGTAATGGCCGCTACTGCTTCGAGGTGCTCGATCACCGGGGGAGTATTGTCGACTTCGAAGCGCTCACTCTCTCGTTCTGTTTTAAGGGAGAGCGCAGGAGGATTCGATGGCGAGTCGGTGGCGGCGATTTTCAGGTAGTAGGCGCCATCGGGCAAAGTCGTTGTATCCCACGAATAAAACTTCTGTTCGAGGCTGTCCTTCAATAGCTTCCACTCGTGTTCGTTTTCGCCACGAAAGTAGACCGCGTAGCGCATTTCGTCGTCGTTGTCGTCATGCGCGGTCCATACAACTGTCTGATAGCCCTTCTGTAGCGTGCCCTGCGGCGGCTGTTCGAATCGCGGCGGCGTACCGAGTTGCGAGATCACTACGCCGGAAAGATTAGGCGAAGGCGGCATCTTGAGTGTCACAGGTGTCGGCTGGCCCGAGGAAATGGCAGTCTGGTTTTGTGCCCGCACTCCCGGGTCCTGCAGCACGATTCCGTCGATGACCGGCGCAACATTGCGCGGCAGATAGGCGAGGCTCACCCAATCAATGCCATCTCCCGGACGTCCATCGTGAATGACGGCCTTCCACTGTGCAAATCGCGCCGAGGGCGCTTCCATCGCGCTGCCCGATTTCGTGTAGGGGCCGTACCAGCGGGACCACTCGCGGCCGGGGTCTTCCGTATTACCGGAGCGCACGAAGAATTCCAGGCGCGGATCATCCGCACGCAATGCCGAATGCGCCGAAGTTTTTGCGCCCTCCGCCGCCGGAGGGGTCCACCACTCGATGCGGCCCCACTGCGAGAAAAGTTGCGCATCGAAGGAGCGCATTTCGAACGTTCCTTCGGCTTCGAACTCCGGGCCGACGGAATAAACTTTTCCAGGGTTGGCCGTGCAGAGAAAAACTTTGCCCGCGGAATTGCGCGCGATGCCGGTGATTTGCGCCGAGCCGGACTTGGCAAGATGGGCGAAGACGCCGTGCCCATCGATGGTCAGGAGAGCACCGTTGTTGCCGGTCCCGGCCAGGAGCCGACCGTCGGAAGCGAGTCCGAGGGCGTACACGATATCTTCTCGCGAGGTCCATACCTCTTCCGGCGCGCCGTCGGCGCTGATGCGGTAGATGCTGCTAGAGAGAAGGGGAGGAAAGGGCATGAAGGGTTGTTGCGGCTGGACCTGGCCACCAGCGATTACGCCGCCGGTGGTAATCGTCGTCGTGCCTTGCGGGGTGGAGATGACGGCGCTGGGAGCTTGTCCGGTTCGCTGCTTTTCGCCAATCGCGGAGACGTAGATCGTTCCATCGGCGGCGACGGCCAGGGAAGTGACTTCGCGTTTGGAAGTTTCGTAGAGAACGAAGCCTTCGGATTTAACCGCAGCTGAATCCTTGGCGTCTTTGGCTGGCGCGCTCGAGGATCTCTTAGAAATGCGCAGAATGCGGCCGCTGGGTTCCGTGCCGGCGATGAGATTTCCCTTGGCGTCGAAAGCCAAAACTCGGATGTGCGCTTCATCGCTGGAGTAGAAGAGTTCTCCCTTGCCATCGGGAGCGACGGAGAAGACTTGTCCTTTGTCACCGGTGGCGACATAGAGGGTTCCATCGGGCGCAAAAGCGAGGTCCCAGATGTATTTCGTCTTGGGATCGAAGAAGACGGACTTTTCGCCGGAAGCCGAGACGCGGTAAACCTTGCCATCGGGAGAAGTGCCCACATAGAGAGAGCCTTTGGCGTCAAAGGCGATGGCTTGTGCGTTGAGGTCCGTGGAATCGAAGGCCACGGCGGGTTTACCATTCGAATCGAAACGAAATACTTTCGCAGGAGAGCCGCCCGCGGCATAGAGCGTGCCCTTGGGATCGAGGCGGATAGACCAGAGATAAGAAGCGTCCGCATCGGCAAGCAAAGTAAATTTGGGGGCGAGTTCGAGGCGGCCATCGCTGCGCACCGCCACGCCATGCGCAGTGCCTTTTAGAAATTCATCATAAGTGGATTGGCGCCATCGGCGGGTGTGCTCGGCGAGAAGAGGTAACGAAGTGAGGAGGCAAAGAAGTAAGGAGAAATACAGAGCGCGGGGTTGCACCACGCCGGACAGCAAAAATTTGAGCAGTCGCTTGGGCGATGGAGTCATTGAAATTTTCACCGGATTTGGAGATTCAGAGAGATGACGCCGGAGACGGGGCCTCCGAGCGGGATAGAAGCTTCACTGGCCAAGGACTCGCGCAGTATCTGGACGGTGCCGGGCGTGGGGCGGCCGTCGACAACGTTGATTTGCGAGAGCGGAATGTTCGGCAACTCTTTGTCGTCCCAGAGGAGCGTGGGTGTTGGGGCGAAGAGGCCGACGTAAAGACGATCGTTGCGGCGCTCGCGATTCAGCAGGGCGATGAGTTGATCCAAACCGTTTGGGCCGCTGCCAGCGCCGGCAAACGCGAAACCGCGCGAGGCGCGATTCAGCAGATCGGCGTCGCTGACGAGGACGCGCAACATAGTGCCGCGCGCCACCTGTTCCGGCACGCGCACGGTGGTTTCTTCCACGCGGGCAGGGCCGCGATAGGGACGAAGCAGCACGCGGACGCGAAGAGTCTCGCCGGGAGCGGCTTCGCCTTTTTCGAGCCAAGCGCTTTCGATAGTGAAAGATTTTCTACCGGGAACACTTTCGACTCGGAGAGTAATGCTTTCTACCTTGGCGGGTTCAAATGTGTTGACGAACAGGCGCGTGAAAACATTTTGCATCGTCAGGGCGATAGGCAGTCCATCAGGTGAAAGGGAATCGCCGGGAGCAAAAGTGTTTTCGATTTGCACCGGCGGATGACCTTGCAGGCGAATCTCGCCGGAGAGATGGAGAGTGGTGCCTTCGCCGTAAAGAGAATTTTGCGTGAGACCGTTGAAGGTGGTGAGCGCGACGAGGAGCGGCGTGAGCTTCGGGAGATTGACGAGCTCGAAGTGGAGCTTCTTTTGCTTTGCAGGCTCGGCCCCTGAGACCAGCAGGGTGAGATCCAGCGGAATCATCGCAGGTGCGGCGCCGAGTTTGCCGGTGACGGCGGTGAGATGATCGCCCGTGATGGTGCCGATGGAGCCGCCGACGTTTACGATTTTCGTGGAAGCGAGATCGGAAGAGAGCGTGGTGACCACGCGGCTGCGCGCCATGGGAATCTGAATATCGCCAAGGCTGAGGAACGGGTGGCCACAAAGATAGACTTGGTCGGCTCGCACCGCCGTGACCGTGCAGGCGGAGTTGATGGACGCATCGCCCTGTACAAGCACCATGCCCGCCATGTCTCCGGCAGCGAGATGGCCATCATCGGGCCGTGGCGCTGCCGTGCCGCCTTGCGCCGCGACGAAGCCGTAGCCTTGCAGTTGATTCGCGAATTGCTGGAGCGCGGCAGGCTGGAAACCGGAAAAAACGAGCGGAGTCTCGATGGGCTCGAGTGCGGAGCCGGAAGGCAGGCCCGTTCGCATGGAAGCTTCACTGGGAAGGCCGAGTTGCTGCGTGCCCGCCTGAGCGGCGGCAATCTGGAACGGCGGGTTCAGTACGTCATTAATTGGCGTGACGCCGGCGATGGGCTCTTTAGTGAAGATGCCCAGCTTCAACGATAGAGCGCCGGCCAGCTTGCCATCCAGATAGACCGGGCTGCCGCTCATGCCCGCGACCACGCCGGTGTGCTCGACCTTTGCGCCCTTCAACTGCACGAGGATGATGGACTGTTTGGGGCCCAGAAAATTGTCCAGCACGCCGATGACTTCGAGGTTGAACTTTTCCACCTGATCGCCGGCGAAGATCGTATAGGCATAGCCCTGCATGCCCGCGCGCACCTGGCTGAGGGGCAGGAGTTCGTTCGATTCTTGAGCTGAGGCGAAGCCAAATCCCAGACAAATAACAGCCGGGAACGCCAGGAGTGCGAGGAGCAGGACGCGAAGAGACTTGGACAGATGGCACCGGGCCGTAAGCATGAATCGGTAATGATACGCGGCGGGGTACCGGGAAGCAATTGGACCAGCGGAGAGCAAAAGGTAGGACGAGGGGCATAGACGTTCTAGGACTTAGCGAAGATTGAGATATGAAGCCACTGGTTCATCCTTGGAGCGCAAGCCTTTCGCGCGTAGTGGGCTACTCGCGCAGAGAGCGGCGCCGCGCCAACGGGGTCGTGCAGGTACGCTTGCGTGGCTTCCGTCTCTTCTCGTTATTTCCAAGCAGCCTGAGCGGCAAAAGTTTGTTTTGACAATCGAGTTGCGAAGCATAAAATACGCTCCACTCTCCCGCATATTTCAGGGCGGTGCCTGACATCCAGCATGTGAACCGTGTTTCGCCGGATCCGGCTGTCAGAGTCCCATTCTGAATATTCACAAAGGGAGCTTTCTTCCCCTTGGGCAAAGAGCCGAGAAAAAAGTAGAGGAGGGAACCGTGCATCGAAGACTGGCGGTCCTCGTGATGATGTTATTTGCAGCGGCAGCGGCACGCGCACAAAGCTCGCCACCACCGGATCAAGCGGAGCAAAACAGGATCCTGCTCGAGCGCGTCCAGAAGCTGGAGCAACGGCTTGCTGAACTGGAGGCCAAGCTGCCCGCGGCTACTGCGCCCGCGGAATCGGCCGCGAACCCCCCGGCGGCCCCGAAGCCGGAATCGCCAGAAGCGGCTCCAGTGCGCGGTCCTGGGGCAGGTCATCAACACGAAGCCACCGATGAACAGGCAACGGTCCACCAGATGGAGGCTCACTATCCCTCCCTGCAGATACGCGGATTTGGAGACGTGGATTTTTCCTCGACGGATCAGAAGGGAACGAACAGCGGTTTCAATCTTGGCCAGCTCGACCTGCACCTGGCTTCGGCGCTATCTCGAAAAGTCAGCTACTTCGGTGAAATGACCTTCAATGCGCAGCCCACGGGTTACACCGTGGAGGTGGAACGCTCAATCATTCGCTACGATTACAACGATTTCTTCAAGGTCTCCTTCGGTAGGTATCACACACCGATCGGCTACTGGAATACGGCGTTCCATCATGGCGCTTGGCTTCAAACGACCATCGGCCGTCCGGACATGATCCGGATCGGAGGAACCTTTATACCGGTGCACTTCGTTGGCCTTCTGGTCGAAGGCAATATCCCGTC
>JBGPIX010000299.1:0-6683 GCA_041485085.1 Candidatus Acidiferrum sp. | reverse complement strand
CTCGAGTGCGCCGACGTGGAGGGCAGGCTCCTGCTGCGGAGCAACGCGATTCGAGGAAGAGATGGGGACGATCAGGAGCGGATCCATTCCCGAGCGGGCGCTGAGGCGGTCGTACCAGCCGGTTAGATCGCTGAGGGAGCGAACACCGAGTTGCGCGAGGCGATGACGCACCTCTTCGGCCAAAGAAGTGAAGTAGGCGACCACCATTTCGGGTTTGCCTTGAAACCGGAGACGCAGCTTTTCGTCCTGAGTGGCGATGCCCACGGGGCAGGTGTTGAGATGGCACTGGCGCGCCATGACGCAACCGATGGCGAGGAGTGAAGCAGTGCCAAAACCGAATTCGTCGGCGCCGAGAATGGCGGCGAGCACGATATCGCGGGCGAATTTCAGGCCTCCGTCCACGCGGAGAGAGAGGCGCGAACGGAGGCCAGCGCGAACAAGCGTGTCGTGCGTTTCGCGCAACCCAATTTCCCAGGGAAGGCCGGTGTTTTTGATGGAAGTCAGAGGCGAAGAGCCGGTGCCGCCGTTGTGGCCGCTGATGGTGATGACGTCGGCGCCAGCCTTCGCAACGCCGGCGGCGATGATGCCGACTCCGGCGCCAGAAACAAGTTTCACACCGATGCGGGCGCGGGGATTGACGGCGCGCAAGTCGTGAATCAATTGCGCGAGATCTTCGATGCTGTAAATGTCGTGGTGCGGCGGCGGCGAAATGAGCGGCGTGCCGGGAGTAGCGTGGCGGATGCGCGCGATGTATTCGCTGACTTTTTTCGCGGGAAGCTGGCCGCCTTCGCCGGGCTTGGAGCCTTGCGCCATTTTGATTTCGAGTTCCTCGGCGTGAACGAGATAGTCGGCGGTGACGCCGAAGCGGCCGGAGGCGACTTGCTTGATTTTGTTGGCGGCGGCCGGCTCAAAGCGATAGGTATTGGGATCTTCGCCGCCTTCGCCGGTATTGCTGCGGCCGCCGAGTTCGTTCATCGCGAGTGCAAGAGTGCGATGGGCTTCCGGGCTGAGAGAGCCGAGAGACATCGCCTGAGTGCTGAAACGCTTGACGATAGAGGCGAGTGGCTCGACTTCTTCCAAGGGAACGGGAGTGTCCGGAACGGTGTCGAGCAAATCACGCAAGAAGACGGGGCCTTGGTGCTCCGCCAATTCTTCAAATGCCGAATAAGTTTTTGCGCTGGGTGCGCGGACGTGGGCGTGGAGACGGCGGACCACTTCGGGCGAACTGGCGTGGAGTTCCGCGCCTTTGCGGAAGCGGTAGAGGCCGGAATCGGTCAGTTCATCGGACTCACTGGAGAAGGCCGCTTTGTGCATGCGCAGATAATCGGAAAGAAGATCGTCGAGCGATTTCTGGCCGGGAAAATCGGCGGCGTCTTCGAAAACTTCGGCGCAGAGATGTTCGGAGAGGCCAACGACTTCGAAGAGATGGCTGTTGCGATAGCTGGCCAGGGTGGAGACACCCATGCGGGCAAGAACTTTTCGCAGGCCGGCGTTCATGGCGGCGCGTGCTTTTTCGAGGCCGCCGGGTTCGAGGGTCTCGGCAAATTCATCGGCGAGATAGGGGACGACGGCGCTGGCGCCTGCGGCGACGAGGAGAGCGACGTGATGGGTGTCAAAGACCTGGGCGGATTCGACGATTAGAGGAACGTCCCAGAGACCCTCGCGGACCATGGCTTTCCAGACGGCGGCGGCGGCGAGGAGCGCGGGAAGTGGCGCGCGATCGGCACTAATTGCGCGATCAGAAAGGAGGAGGAGCCCCGGGCGCCCGCTGCTGCTCAGAGGGGTAGTAGAAAGCTGAGCAAAACTGCAGCGCGCCCCCGGAACTCCGGTGCTGGCAGGAAAAGTAATGTCGATGCGATGCTCGGGACCAAAAATCGCAGCGAGCTGCGAAAGTTGGCCGGCGGAAATAACGGGACTCGGCAGCGTGATCCCGTCCTTCAGGTGGACATCGAGAGACATGACGTGGGTTTCGCGCAACGGATCGATCGGCGGGTTGGTGACCTGCGCGAAGCGTTGCTTGCAGTAGTCCCACAAAGTTCTGGGGAGCGCGGAAAGAAATGCGGGAGGCGCGTCGTCGCCCATGCTCCAGTCGGCTTCTTTGCCGTGGGTGAGCGCGGAAAAAAGAATCTTAAATTGGTCTTCGGTCCAACCGGCGGCGCCGGCAACGCGCTTTGGCTCGTGGACGGGGACGGATGTGGAGACGGCGATCACGCTCAACATTTTTTGCGGAATAGCGTTGCGCGACTGCTGAATCGCGAGGCGCTTGAGAATATCGCGCCAGCGCAAAAAAAGGCCGGTTGCGGGATTGGCGAGAATCATTTCTCCGGGGCCGAGGCGCTGGCGTTCGGCAATGCGCGATTCGTCGAGATCGACGAGGCCGGTTTCGGAGCCGGCGATCAGGAGACCGTCGTGCGTGAGAGTGTAGCGGAGAGGACGCAAGCCATTGCGATCAAGCTTGGCGCCGACAAATTGGCCATCGGAAAAAACCAGGGCGGCGGGGCCGTCCCAGGGTTCGGTTTGCTGCGAGAGGGCGGTGAGCGCGCTGCGGACATCGCGCGAAAGCAGGGGATCTTTTTCGAAGGCGGGAGGAACCATGGCGAGCATGGCTTCTTCCGAGGACAGGCCTTCGAGGAGGCGGAGCTCGAAACCGTTGTCGAAGCTGGCGGAATCGCTGACGTTTTCCTCGAGAAGGGGGAACCACGAGCCGACGGTGAGGCGGGAGCGGAACTCGGAGGCTTTAGCGCGGAGCCAGCGGCGGTTGGAGACGATGGTATTGATCTCGCCGTTGTGGGCGACGTAGCGGAAGGGCTGCGCCAGATGCCAAGAAGGCTGCGTGTTCGTTGAATAGCGCTGGTGAAAAACGGCGAAAGTGATGGCGAAGGAAGGGTCGCGCAGGTCTTCGTAGAATTGTGGAAATTGCCAGGGCGTGAGCAGCCCTTTGTAGACGATGGTCTGCGAAGAAAGCGAGCAGATGTAACAGCGCGGGGGCAGGAGCGATTCGGCGCGCTTTCTGAGGAGAGAAAGACGCCACTCGAAACGGGCGGCGGCGCGCGCAGGATGGAAAGGTTCAACGAAGAATTGCCAGATTTCTGGCATCGTTTCGAGCGCGCGGCGGCCGAGAGAATTGGTGTTGGTCGGAACGCGGCGCCAACCAATGACGCGGAGACGTTCGGTGTCGGCGGCGGACTCGATGGCGGCGCGGGCTTCGTCGAGGACCGAAGACGGGATAAACGCGAAACCGACCGCAAACATTTCGGGGAGATCGATTCCCTGCTCTTGGGCGCGCGCGCGGAAAAAAGCTTGGGGGAGCGAAGTGAGCAGGCCGGCGCCATCGCCGCTGGCGCCATCGGCGTCGACGCCACCGCGGTGAGTGAGGCGCTCTAGTGCGGTTAAGGCATGCTGAACAATGTCGTAGTTGGGAGCGCCGCCGAGGCGGGCGATGAAACCAGTGCCGCAGGCGTCGTGGTCCGGGTGGCCCCAGTTGGGATGGCGGCCCTGAGGAGACAGGGGCCGGGCATCGTGAAGACCGTTCTGGCCTCGACCGTCACGGAAGTACATACCAGTTTATCGAACGGGAGGGGGGTGGTTGTACAACGCAGAATTTTGATTCACTGAATTGAATTCTTGATAAGGGAGGTTTGGGCAGGGAAATTGGGGTCCGTTCTGGTGCTTGGAATTCGGGCAAAAGCGCAGGAGGACGGCGGAGAGGGGACAGTAGTGCCAAGCTGGGGCGCAGCCCGCCGCGGCGGGCGGCCCTACTGGGCTAGTGGGTCAGTATCCGGTAAGCGCGTTACTCGCGATCTATCCCAGCGAGTGCTATGCGACGGCAGCATCTTCTACCTGTAGAGGACAAAATGATCAAATCAAAATCAATCGGAGCGAAACTTAGGCCAAGTTGTCGACGTACTTTCTAGAGGGCATTGGCCGTCAGTTCTATCGGCAAGGAGGATGGACTATGGAGATTAGGCAGCATCTCAGGTTTGCAGCCCGCCAGCTTTGGCGTAATCCCGGCTTTACCGCGACGATAATCATCACCCTCGCTCTCGCCATCGGCGCAAACACCGCGATTTTCTCCTTGGTGAATGCGCTCATGCTGAAGAGCCTTCCCTACTCTCATCCCGAACGGATGGGCACGATTTACACACGAGTCGCCGGCTCCCATCCCTCCGATGAGCGGCACGGCCTAAATGGTGAGCAATGGGAACTGCTGCGCGACAATGTCCCCTCAGTGATATCGGCTGTTTCAAGTCGAGGAACTTCAGGTGTCAATCTCGGATTGGGATCCCATGGGCAGTATCTCCGCGCGGGACGCATTTCGGCCCACTACTTCGACGTGCTAGCCCTTCAGACTATGCTGGGCCGCAACTTCTCAGAGGATGAGGACCGTCCGCACGGGCCGAAGGTCGTCATCCTGAGTTACGGTTTGTGGCGAAATACTTACAGCTCTAATCCCAACATTCTTGGCCAATCCATTCAGTTGAAAGGCGAGCCATACACGGTTATCGGGGTACTCCCCGAAGGCTCAACGACACCCCTGAATGCCGACCTATATACCGCGCTCCAGCCCAGCCGCGAGGGCGAAGGCGGGGGAACGAACTTTGAGTCCATCACGCGGCTGCGCGATGGGGGAACGTGGCAGCAGGCCGACGCGGGAATTAACCGTGTCTGGTCCGTCCGTCCCCACCGCTATGAACTCCAGAACAGCCCCGGCGCGCAGGTGACTTACTACTCCGTGCCGCTCCAGAAGGGCGAGACCGACTCCCTGCGTCCACAAGTGCTTGCACTTATGCTGGCCGCCGGCTTCATACTACTCATCGCTTGTGCCAACCTTGCCGGGCTGACGCTGGTCCGCATGCTGCGTCGCACCTCGGAAGTAGCCACCCGGCTCGCGCTGGGAGCCTCGCGTTGGCAGATCCAGAAGCAGTTCTGGATCGAAAACCTGCTATTGGCACTCGTGGGCGGAGCAGTTGGCATCGGTGTGGGCGTTGCCGCTCTGCGCGGCCTCCTATTGCTGTTGCCCGAACACTTTCTTCCTGTCGCGCATGTCCCTCTCGATGGTCATGTGATGGCCTTTACGCTGGTCGTCTCGCTGTTGACCAGCATTCTCTTCGGCATGATCCCCGCGCTGGCAGCCCGGCATGTGGACTTACGTTCTTCGATGGACAGCCGTGCCGTACCCAGTGGCGGGGCCGTGCACCTGCGCCAAGGGCTGATCGCCGGCGAGGTCGCCCTTACTGTCGTGCTGCTGGCCGCCTCCGGCCTGCTTATCCGCACGCTGGTCCACTTGGAGACGCTCCCGCCGGGGTTCAATCCGAACGGAGTAATGATCGCCAAGGCCTCGCTCGATGACGTCCGCTTCCACGATCCCGCAGCATTCAGGAAGTTATTGAACGAGGGCACAGCCGCCATGCGCCAGATTCCCGGCGTGCAAAATGCCGCCGTCGGCTTGAGCCTTCCATACGAGCGCACGTTAAATGACGGGGTCACCCTCAGCGATGGCAAAGAGGCCGGGCAGCGAGATGAGACGGATGTTGTGTATGTCACGCCCGGATATTTCGGCACATTGCATATGCCTTTGCTTGCGGGCCGCGTCTTTACCGATGCCGACGGCCCGAATGCCGAGCATGTGGCAGTGGTAAACCAATCATTCGCCCGCAAGTTCTATAGCGGAACCAATCCCGTTGGCCGCTATATCAACAAAGACACGCTCATCGTGGGCGAGGTCGCCGATGTCTCTGTTTCTTCCGGTCTCTACGAGGGCGCCCCGCTTATGAGCGAGCAGGCGATATACATTCCTGCCGCGCAAGTGAATGCTCAGTACCTCCCGTTATTGCATGTATGGTTTCAACCGGACTGGATTGTCCGCACAGCTGGTCCGGTGGAGGGATTGACTGACCAGATGCAACGCGCGCTCGCGAATGTCGATCCCAATCTGCCCTTCTCGGGCTTCTACAGCATGCGCGACCTCCAGGCGAAAACGCTTGCAACGCAGCGTGTCGAAGTAGCGCTCCTGGGCGCATTGGCGGCACTGGCTTTGCTGCTGAGCGCAGTCGGTATCTTCGCCCTCGTTGCTAACATAGTCGCGCAAAGGACCCGCGAAATTGGCATCCGCATGGCACTGGGCTCGACGGTGATTCAGGCCATGGTGCAGATCGGTCGTTCCGGCGCAGGGGCCTCAGTCTTAGGCCTTTTTCTGGGACTAGCTCTTTGTGCGGGAGCATTGCGAGTAATGCGAAGCGTGCTCTACGGCGTTGGGGTCTACGATGCGCCAACCCTGGCAACCGTGGTGCTCACCCTTGTGCTGGTGACGCTTCTGGCGACAACTCTGCCAACCCTACGAATTGCGAAAATCGACCCAGCCAATACATTACGTGAGGAATAGAACGGTCTAAGCTACCGTTGAAAAAAGTGACCGTTGGGTTGCCCCACCAAAGGTCTGAGTCAGCAAACCGGAAGTTGGCCAAATAGCTCCTGCCTTGTCGGGTTATCAGAAACTGACCCACTACCCCTACGGGATGCGGTTGCAATTCCGTTGGTCCGCTCGCGCGTGAGAAACGGGGCTAGAACTTGGTGACTTCGGAGAAGTGGAAGTTGTGGACTTTCATGGCGGGGACGACCATCTCGAAGGCTTCTTCGCCGGTGGCGCGGACGGCGGGGCCCAGCAATTCCACGTTATTGAGCAT
>JBGPIX010000298.1:0-6701 GCA_041485085.1 Candidatus Acidiferrum sp. | reverse complement strand
CGGCCTGATCAATTCGCTGGTGCGCAATTCCGATCGCGTGAAGCTCGCGTGTCTCGCTCAGCTCGTCAACGTCATCGCGCCGATCATGACCAACGCGGACGGATTGTTCCGGCAAACGATTTATTATCCGTACAGTTGGGCGCTGCAATTTGCTCGCGGCGCGGCGCTGAATCTCCTGGTGGAATCGTCCACTTACGAGGTGGCCAAAATGGATCCGGTCCCGCACGTGGATGTGGCCGGATCTTTCAACAGCGGCGACGGAAGCGTGTCCCTTTTCATTCTGAATCGTGATTTGTCGAACGCTCACGATATTGAAATCAATTGGGAAGATCATGCGCCGAGCAAAGTTTTGAGTGCTTCGTTGCTCACGGGTGACGATCTAAAAGCAGTGAACAGTTTCCAGACTCCGCAGAAGGTCGCGCCGCAAACTTTCGCGAAACCGGCGACGACGGGAAGCCGCACGAAATTTGAAGTGCCGGCGCGTTCGTATACCGTTCTTCAGTGGTCGATGTAGTCGCGCTCAGTGCCGCGGTTCCCTGCCCTCTGGGTTCGGCGTCTCGGGCGAGTGCGGAGCAAAAAACATCGAGCGCGCTCCCAGAAATAGCATGATCGCGCCGAATATCAGCAAAATTACGCCCCAGTTCAGGTTGACATTGATCCCCAGCGATTGCACGTAGATCGCGGGGTTGCTGAACACGCCGAACGCGATCAGCATGATTCCAAAAATGGTGAATAACATTCCGATTGGCAAACGAATGTCCAGTCCCATGAGTGCCCCTCTCTAGCGGAAAACAAGATTCAACAAAACAGTGGCTGCCAATATCATGGCTCCAAGATAAATCGGCCGTTTATACCAACTAATATTTCCTTCCTGAGGGCGCTCGGTCATGGAATAGACGAGGCCCACGAGGCGCGATTCCTCCGGGGCTTTGGTGACGAGACTCACCAGAATCGTGACCACAAAGCAGGTGGTCCAGGCAAAAATCGCGGTCCAGAAATTCTGCGCCATCTCGCTCGGGTAAGTGTGGATTACTGCCAGCCAGCCGCCCTTGATGCCGGGAATGGCGCCCTCTGAGAGCGTCAGGCCATGGTGAACTGCGGCGGCAAAAGTTCCGGAGAGCAGTCCGGTGAAAGCGCCATGCCCCGTCGCGCGTTTCCAGAACATTCCCAACAGGAACGTCGCAAACAGCGGCGCGTTCACGAATGCAAACACGAGCTGCAGCATGTCCATGATGTTGTTGAAGCGCGTAGCCAGGTACGCACCGGCGACGGACAGCGCAATCCCAAATATGGTGGCCATTTTGCCCATCATTAAGTAGTGGGCATCGCCGGCACCAGGCCGGATGTAGGGCTCGTAGATGTCGTGCGTCCAAACCGTGTTGAAGGCGGTAACGTTGCCGGCCATGCCAGACATGAAACTGGCGAGCAGCGCCGTTAGCCCGAGTCCGAGAATTCCGGTCGGGAAATAGTGCAGCAGCAGATTGGGAACGGCGAGATCGTAGTCGAGCTGCGGATGGCCGTTGTTGTCGAGCACGGGCTGGCCAGTCGTGGCGTCGAGTTTGGCGGGGATCAACCCTTGTCCTGCGGGAGCGGAGACGGCAGAACCCTGTGGGCCATTGATGATGGGAGGCGCTTGGGTGGGAAGCGCGATGGCGATCAAGCCGGGGAGAATGACGAGGAATGGAAAGAGCATTTTCGGAACGGCGGCGATGAGCGGAGTGCGCCGCGCGGCGGCCATGGAATTCGCGGCCATGGCGCGCTGTACCACGAGAAAGTCCGTACACCAATATCCGAACGAGAGCACGAAACCGAGGCCCATCGCCAGGCCAAACCATTCGACGCCGAGGCGATTCGTGTGCGGATTGGCCATGCCAACCCATGAATGCACATAAGAAGGACCGAGCGTCGCTTTCAAGCCCGCCCAGCCGCCGACATTCTTCAAGCCAAGCCAAACAAGAGGGATAAATCCAGCAACGATTAGAAAAAACTGCAGAACTTCGTTGTAGATCGCGCTGGTCAGCCCGCCGAGGTAGATGTAAGTGAGCACAACCAGTGCCGAAACGATGATGCCGGTATGAAAGATCCACGCTTGCGGAAGGCCGAGAGCGCGAAATGGCGCGTCCAGAAAGTGCAGCGTCTGAATCAGCTTGGCCATGGCGTACATCGAAATGCCGGAAGAAAAAATCGTCATGGTGGCAAAAGAGACGGCGTTGAGGCCGCGGGTTTTTTCGTCGAAGCGCAGGCGCAAATACTCCGGCACGGAGCGCGCGCGTGAGCCGTAATAGAACGGCATCATGAAGATACCGACGAACACCATGGCTGGGATAGCGCCGATCCAATAAAAGTGGCTGGTGAGGATGCCGTACTTCGCGCCGGAAGCGCCCATGCCGATGACTTCCTGCGCGCCGAGGTTGGCGGAGATGAAGGCCAGGCCGCAGACCCATGCGGGAATCGAACGGCCGGCGAGGAAAAAGTCCGCGCTGGTCTTCATATAGCGCTTGAGAGCCGCGCCGATGCCCAGGACGAAGGCGAAGTACACAGCCATGATGACCCAGTCGATGGTGGTTAAGCCCATTCGTCCGATCTCCTGCTGAAACGGAAGTGTTTAGAGCGCGCGACATGTTAACACTCGTTCCTGCAGATTACATCCTGCTGAATTGGCCTCCTGGGTGGGTAAGCCGAAAGGGGATGGGGAGGAAAACTAGAAAGCGGAAACTAGAAACTGGGGGAGGAAGAGCTTGGAATTGGGGAATCGAGCTAAATTCACAGAAACAAAGAGGCTAACGACTCGGGAGTTGGCGGGCGGGATCAGAAAGACGTGTGGCGAAACAAAGTTCTTCTTCTTTTATGCCGGCGGGTATGGGACACTCGGGCAACTCCCCCGCGAGGGCAATGGGATTATCCGAACCGGTCGGCATAAAAACAAAAGGTCACGACCCTCGGCTTTGGCGATAGCTCTTTTCCGCGGCAGGACCATGCACACGGCTAACAAAACCGGTTTTAACGAACGGTTGGATTCGTCCGCCCACCGCTAAACCGTAGCGCCAGGTGTCTTTCAGTTCTACCGAGGCGAGCTACCATCGGTTCGGCTTCCCCTCCAGGAGGTTAAAGCTATGGCTCATGCCTCGACGTATTCCGCCTATACTCCGAAAGAATATCTTGAGACGCGCGTCGACTTTAAGACGGAGGCCTACCGCGCGAAGGGTGAGCGGTATCGCTGGAGCTACCTGATCATGGCCAGCGCATCGGCGATAGCCGCTGCAACCGTCCCGGTACTGATCAATCTGAAGGAAGTGCCACCCGTCTTCCCTACGGTACTCAGTCTTCTCGTGACCATCCTCGTCGGATTGGAAGGCATCATTCACTTTCGAGAACACTGGAAGAACTACGACTTAATAAAATCTTTCTTGCGCCAAGAGGCATGCTTGTTTCAGGCGCACGCGGGTGCGTACCGAGGCAAGACAGATGATGAGGCGTTTAAGCTTCTGGTTGAGCACATCGAAGAAGCGATTGCCAAGGAACGTGCGCAGACGATCCAAATGAGAACGGCGAGAATGGATTTGCCGGAGAAGCCAAATGGCGGGTCAGGGTCCCCTCCCCCGACGCCAACTCTGTTGGCACCCGCTCCCCGAGGGGCCGCAATAACTCCAGGTGATGCCACTCGGGAATGATTCTATTTGTCTGGTAGGTCCACGTTACCCGACAGCGGGCCGGGGCTATTCCAGTTGGCCGGTTACCGCGTTAATCGGGAGTTAGTCTCTAGCCGCTACCCTGTTCGAGATTAGTTCCGAGCGCCCGATCAATACGCGTGGAACGTGGCAGGCGCGAACGGCACTTGTGCCCGGAGCAAAATCGTTAACTCCGGCTTGTGTGTATTGGCTTCGTGCACCCCATCGCCGAGTAGGGTTTCCATTCGCTGAGCGTGCAGGAACCCGCTTCAATCGCTTCTCTTAGCCGTTTCTTGTCAGCCGCTAGCTGTGTTTCGTTCTTGTATGCGTCCTGTAGAAATTCGAATATACGCTTCTTCATGCCCTGCTTCGGGGCAGCGAGGCGATAGAAGATTCGGTAGCCGTCCCGGCGGTCCACGACAAGGCCCGAGTTCTTCAGATACGAAAGATGACGAGAGACATTTGGCTGCGTCGCCTCCAATACATACTGGATGTCGCAGACACACAATTCGCCATGCAGCAATAGGTTCAAGATTCGCAGCCGGTTTGTATCACCCAGAGCCTTGAAATATTGTTCCAGTTCTTTCATGGTTGCATTCCTCTTGACCTTTGTACCGCTTCTCTGCAATTTGCCGCAATTTCTCAGTACAGAGATTTGGGCGAAGTCTTGACCGCCAGTTCCATGAGCATTGTGCCCGCGGATAGCCGAAAACAGGCGTCCAGTTCACGGCATTCCAAACACTTCTGCCACGCATCACGGTCGATGGTTGTGTACCGCTGTTGAGCCACTTGCCCCAAGCAGTCCAGTTGGTATCCAAATACTTTGCCGGCGACACCTCTGTTGTGAGCCATTTCCACAACGGAAGGAAACATCTTGCCGTAGCATTCTTGTTCGCCGTTCATGATACTACCTCCTCATCGATACTCCGATGGCCAACTACTTCTTCTGGTGGAAACCAATCTCGCGTCCGGTTGCACATACTGCACACGGAGAGCATTACGGGCACTTCCACGAGGACGCCAACCACAGTGGCCAGCGCCGCCCCCGAGCCTGGGCCGAAAAGTGCAATGGCCGTCGCCACGGCAAGTTCAAAGAAGTTGCTTGCACCGATTAGTGCTCCGGGTGCAGCGACGGAATGCTGAACCCGAAATAATTTCATCAGGCTGTAGGTCAAGCCGGAATTGAAATAAACCTGGAGCAGAATCGGGACGGCGATGAGAATTACATGGACGTAACGACTGGTGATGTTGTCGGCCTGGAAAGCGAAGATGAAAACCAGGGTAGCCAGCAAAGCCAGGATTGTGACTGGCGCAAATCTGGGCAGCAGACTTCGCTCAAACCACTTCACGCCGTGCTGGCGGATGAACCAATATCGAAGCGAAGAACCCACTGCCAAAGGGATAACAATGAAAACAAAGACCGAATACAGCAGCACATTAAATGGCACGTGCAACGAAGAGGCTCCACTCACCAGAAATCGCACAATGGGGGCGAAAAGGAAAAGCATAATCAGGTCGTTTACAGATACCTGTACGAGCGTGTAAGCCGGATCGCCATCCGTCAGGTAACTCCAAACGAAAACCATGGCCGTACAAGGTGCGGCAGCAAGGATGATCGTTCCCGCGATATATTGGTCCGCAAGCGCGCTAGGAATCCAGGCGCTGAAAATGTGGCGGAAGAAAACCCAGGCGATTAGAGCCATCGAGAAGGGTTTCACCAGCCAATTCACAAACAAGGTGACGAGAAGTCCCCGCGGTTTTTCTCGCACGCTCAGAATGGAAGCAAAGTCGACCTTCATCATCATGGGGACAATCATCAGCCAAATGAGGATGGCGATGGGGACGTTAACCTGGCTACCGCGCCCAAATTCCAAAGATCGCAAACTCTGGACGAATCCGGGCAACGTCTTTCCCAGGGCAACGCCAAGAATCATGCAGAGTGCCACCCAAAGCGTCAGGTAACGCTCAAAAAGGTTGAGCCGTTTCGCTGGCTTTGCAACAGGTGTCACACCGAAGGTGGTTCCCACAAAAAGGCCGCCTTTCTCGTATAAGTCTATATTCGCATACACGCATGCACTTATGCTACTATGCTGGCGCCGAAGCGCAGTGACGTGCATCACCCAGGTCTGTTCTCGGTGAAAGTAGAGGTCTCGCGGCACTCGCTTCAAGGAAGGGTACCCTTAATGCAAGGACACTATAACGTTCTATTCCTCTGCACTGGAAACTCGGCTCGATCGATTATGGCCGAGGCAATTCTCAATCGTAGGGGCTTTCCCAACTTTACGGCTTACAGCGCCGGCAGCTACGCGAAGGGGGTGGTTCATCCAGCCGCGCTTCGACAGATCGAAATAGCGAAATTGCCGGCGACTGGCCTGCGGAGTAAGAATTGGGATGAATTTGCAAGGCCTGACGCGCCCCGTTTGGACTTTGTATTCACCGTTTGTGACAACGCGGCGAAGGAAGTGTGTCCTGTATGGCCGGGTCAGCCCATGACAGCCCACTGGGGTATTCCTGATCCCGCAGCGGTCGACGGCCCGGAGGACAAAATTGAACGCGCCTTCCGCGAAGCGTTCATGATTCTCGATCGCAGAATCAGCCTACTCCTGTGCTTGCCCCTATCCAGTCTCGACAAATTGGCCATCAAGAAGGAAATCGACAAGATCGGTAAAGAATGAAGATTTCGCCAAATCCTCAAATTGCCTTCCACACTCCTGTTAGTGAGAGCGGGAGTGCGAGAACGGTTCGTCAATGGGCGCTTGCCAGGTTAATTCTCGGATTTCCACAAATGTTTGGGGCGGCTTTTTCCGTGGGCCTAATTGTCTACGGGGGGGCACGGCAATGGCACTGGCTAGTGTGACATTGGGATGCCCGGCGCTACGTGGTGCGAAGAATGAATGGCTACTCGACGAGTTGAAGGTTTAGAGCGATGCGGACGCCGTTGACCAGGATGATGCTTTGATCGAGGAGCTGCTGATTGGTGATTTCGGCGTTGACGAATTGCTTGAGGGCGGCGCGGGGGCAGATGAATTCAAT
>JBGPIX010000297.1:0-6718 GCA_041485085.1 Candidatus Acidiferrum sp. | reverse complement strand
GGCCTCAGGATAGAACTTCGACGTTGGGGAGCGGGCGTTTGCGGCGCCATTCGTGATCTTTGCGCAGCCTGGCCTGGTGCTTTTTTACCTGGGATTCCAGATCGCTGAACGCTTTTTTGCAGCTGGTTCTTACCGTTGAGCCTGTGCCGGTGGCGTGCAATGTAGCGGTTGGCAGAGACAAGTTCAGCGTAAAAGAAGTCTCGTCGGTGCGCGGAGTTTTGGAGAAGGCTCCGTGCAGTTGAATGAGATCCGGCGAGTAACTTTGCAGCAATTTTTCGAGTTTAGCTACGTGACGCTCGACCTCGGTTTCGACGGATTTGTGAGATTCGACATGCTTGTAATTGATGGTGAGTTTCATGTGTGCACCTGTAGGAAAAGCTGAGAAGGGGGAGGAAAAGGCGGATCTGCTTCTTGCACCACATCATCTAAAAGCATAGCAGCGCGTGAGGCAAGGAGCAACCGCGGCTGACCTATTGATACTTGCCTGCGTTGACACTTCTCCCCCCTTCCCTCTACTCTGCTTCGGGCGCGGGGCGCGCCACTCCACATGCCGCAGCGCAAATCACAAACCGCATTACCTCCAAATATGGCGGAACATTCTTTCAATCCAGGGGCTATCAACCCCGAAGCGGCCAATCCGGCAGTGGAGCATATTGTGCGAGTCGGCCCCGCCGGATGGTCTTATCCGGACTGGGCGGGGTACGTTTATCCATCTCGGCGCGCCAAGGGATTCCACGAGGCGACGTATCTCGCGGAGTTTTTTGACACCATCGAGATCAATACTTCGTTTTACCAGCCGCTGCGTCCGGATCACGCGGCGCAATGGATCGATCGCGTGGCGGCAAATCCGCGGTTCGTTTTCACGGCCAAGCTCTGGCAACGGTTCACGCACGACATTCGCTCCATAAAATCCGGCTCCGCCGCGACGGAGGAACGCGAAGTGCGCGCCGGCTTTGATGTATTGCGCGCGGCAAAGAAGCTGGGCGCGGTGCTGCTGCAATTCCCTTTTTCGTTTCATCGCACGACGGAGACTATCGCCTACCTCACGGCGGTGTTGAAACGGTTCGCGGATTATCCGCTGGTGGTCGAAGTGCGCCATGGTACATGGGATGCTCCGGAAACGCTGGAGTTGCTGCGAACCAGCGGAGTGAGTTTCTGCAACATCGACCAGCCCGTCATCGGACGATCGCTCGGGCCTTCCGCTGAAGCTACCGCGGCGGTCGGGTACGTGCGGCTACACGGGCGGCGGTATGACACGTGGTTCAGCGACGATGCGACAATTCCCGCACACGAGCGGTACAACTATCTTTACTCCGGCGAAGAGCTCGCTCCGTGGGTCGGTCGTGTCCGCAAGGTCGGCGAACAGGCGCGCAATACTTTCGTGATCACCAACAATCATTTTCAGGGCAAAGCGGTGGTGAATGCGCTGCAGCTAATCAGCATCCTGAAGGGCTCGAAGGTGAAGGTTCCGGAGCCGCTGCGAAAGCATTACCCGCAACTCGAGTCCATTGCCGATACTCCACCGGCTGAGCCTATGCTGTTTCCGATGAAAGAGATAAGGAAGTAAAGAGGCAGGGACGGCTGGAAGAGGTTGAAAGTTGAAGGTTGAAAGTCGAAAGAAGGAATCGGAATTAACACAGAGGGCACGGAGAACGCAGAATGAGCAGAGAAGAGAGAGGAAGAGGAATGCTGGATCATTGTGGGCATCCGCGCTTGATTCCGAAAATGGAGGTTCTTCAAATTTAAGCGATCCACTTTGCGATAAGGAATGCGGCGCCTGCGGCGAGTGCTCCAATGATGAGTGTCTGGATAGCACCCCGCATGGGCGCAGCACCGGTGTAACGTCCCTTGATGTAACCGAAGACGAATAACGCCAAGAGAGTCACGCCCACCGAAAGCGAGAAGGCTGAATTCATTTGCGTCAGTAACATGTACGGAAAGAGTGGCACAAGTCCACCACTGGCATAGGCTGCTGCAATGGTCGACGCGCTGCGCAGGGCTCGGCCGGGGCGTGGCTCTTCCAATCCAAGTTCGAAGCGCATCATGAAGTTGACCCATGCCTTCGGCTTTTGCCGGAGTGCCGTTACGATCGGCTGACTTTCTTCCTTGGTCAAGCCATACGATTCGAAAACCTCGGACACTTCCGAAGCTTCCGCCTCCGGAATCGTTTCCACTTCTCTTCTTTCCCTGGTCAGTTCTTGTTCGTAGTGTTCAGCATCACTTTTGGCTGCAAGAAAACCGCCGAGTCCCATAGCAATGGACCCCGCGGCAATCTCGGCCAAACCCGCCACAACAACCACCCGCGCAGAGGCCACCGCGCCTGAAAGGCCCGCAGCCAGTGCAAACGGGACTGTGAGCCCGTCGGACATGCCGATGACAACGTCGCGGACAAACTCACCGCCCGTGAAATGCCGTTCAACGTGAGGAGTCTGAGGCATGCGAAGACCTCCGCTTAAATGCGGACATACTATAATGGGATCTTGCGCATATCACGCTGTCTTGAGGGCGACTAGAGGCCAATCGCTTGAGGGATCGTGTCTGGACCACCGCGCACTCGGAAGTAATCCACATGCGCGATTCAGGGGGCCAGCGGCACGTATCCGGTAATCCTACTAACCAAGAGTTAGCTGCCTGATGAGAGTAGACTATTTGCCGAGGTGACAATGTGAAGTCAAAAGTAATCTGTAGTGTGTTTACGGTAGCGGCGCTAATGGTGGTTGGGCTCTGTGCATTCTCTCAATCGAATCAATCCAGCGCACCCCCAAGTTCAGAGGTTGATGCTAAGCCACTTCTGTTGGAAAGGAATGAAGGCGAGCTGCGGACTCGCCGCATTCACATTGACAACAGTGCCCCCGCATCCTCGCAATTCATGCTGAAGGTCAGCCCGAAAAACAACGGCTCTCAGCATCTCGTGGCAGGTACGGAGGAGGTTGCTCCTGGAGCGACCCTGCCAAAGCACAGGCACTTGATCCAAGATGAAATAGTGCTGGTCCACAGCGGAAATGCCCACGTTTGGCTCGGCGATCAGGAGCGCGATCTCCATGCGGGGGGACTTGTGTTTATTCCAGCTAATACCTGGGTAAGTTTGAAGAACATTGGCACCGAACCGATCAGCCTGACGTTCATCTTCTCGGCGCCCGGATTCGAGGATACGATGCGATGCAATTCCGTGCCAGCCGGGGAAACTCCAACCGAGATCACGCCAGAGCAGCAAGTAGCTTGCGCACACCTGGGGCATGCAGAAAGCGCGAGCAGGCAAGAACAGCCTAAGAAATGAACAAACAACCTTCTTTGGAAGAAAAGACAACGGCGAACTGGTCGTAGCGCCCGATTAATGCTCTAACCTGACCAGTTCCGCCCGGTCGTGACCGTGGTCACGGGCCAGAGTGATTGGTGTCCTTGAGGATTCTGCTGCTCCCCATAAACATGATGATAGTGCCCGGTCCCTACCCACCAGCGGTCGGGCATCGCTAAAGGGGGCGCCTGTGTTAAATCTTAAATCACGCCAAGTTATACAGTTCGTTTTGCTACTCACGCTCATCCTCATCCCCGTCACCTACCTTCTGTCGGCCTCCGGCAAAGTGCAGGTGAACGCCGAGGCATTAAAGATGTTCGCGCCGCTTCCCGCGATGATGAGCTCGCCCGACAATCCTGTGACTGATGCGAAAGTGACGCTGGGGAGAATCCTGTACTACGATCCTCGCCTGTCGGCCAACCAGAAAATTTCCTGCAACACCTGCCATCCGCTCGACGCCTATGGCGCGGAAGCCAAGCCTGTGTCGACCGGCCATAAAAACCAGAAGGGGAATCGCAACGCGCCTACCGTTTACAATGCTGCGGGGCACTTTGTGCAGTTCTGGGATGGCCGGGCTCCCACCGTGGAGGAGCAAGCGAAAGGCCCGATCACCAATCCAGTTGAGATGGCGATGCCCTCCAATGCCGCGGCCGTGCAAGTGATCCAGTCCATGCCGGAATACGTGGCACTTTTCCAGACAGCCTTTCCCAATGACAAGGATCCGGTTACCTACAACAACATGGCGTTGGCGATTGGGGCGTTCGAACGCGGACTGGTGACTCCGTCGAGTTGGGATGCCTTCGTCGAAGGCGACCAGTCGGCCCTGACGGACGCCGAAAAATCGGGTTTCAACACATTTGCCGCGACCGGCTGCCAATGGTGCCACTACGGTCCGTATGTCGGTGGAGCGGTGTACCAGAAACTCGGCGTTGTGAAACCGTGGCCCAACCAAACCGATCAGGGACGCTACCAACTGACCAAGGAAGATATCGACATGATGGTCTTCAAGGTTCCCTCATTGCGGAACATCAAAAAGACGGGACCATACTTCCATGATGGATCGGTTGCGACGCTGGACCAGGCGATCCGCAACATGGCGATTCACCAGCGTGGAATACCGCTCACCAAAGCCCAGGTGAAGTCGATTGAAATCTGGATGAATTCGCTGACGGGACAGGTACCGATGAGCTACATCATGCCCCCGGAGCTGCCGAAGAGCACACCGCAAACTCCACACCCCAGCGGCGAGTAACAATACAGGGACCGGCAGGCGTTTGGGGACGCTTCCGCGCAGGCTGGGCCAATCACCACTCCTAAAAGGTTTCGCCCATGCCAAAAGAGATGAACGTGGCCGCAGATACGGCGTCCTCTATAATCAGCGGAAAGATACCTATGCTGCAGATTCCTTCGCCAGCAATCCATGCGGCACAGCATGGATATCCGGAGGCAATCGAGAGTTACATCGTCGCGTATTACTATGCGGCGCTGACCAATCTTTTCTGCCAAGTCTCTCTCCCACCTACCCAGCAGGTGGAGAGCAACGATGTCGTAAGGGCGGTCATCGACGCAAGCTACGATGATTTTTACATACTGGACAGCTCTCTCGGGGCACTTGACCCGAATGAAATCCAGGCGAGTCCAAATTCGCACTTGTATCAGGAAGTGCGGGACGCGTGGAGGCACTGGGTCAAGAACTGGACGATGATCTCGAAAAGGAACGAGGAAACCGGCTAGCTTCTGATTAACGCGCCGCTGGCTGATGTGATGGACCTCACAGGTGGGTGTGACCGGCGTCATATCCGGAGATGGTTGCCGTCACCTATGGTAAGGGTGAGAATGAGTGTGCGAACTGAGGGGATAAAGAACACGAAGGATTATCCGACCATTATTCAGGGCGGCATGGGGGCGGGAGTCTCCCACTGGAACCTGGCGCGAGCGGTGTCGCGGCTGGGGCAGCTTGGTGTTGTGTCAGGGACGGCGATCGATCAGATTTTCGTCCGGCGATTGCAAGAGGGCGATCCCGGCGGGCACATGCGCAGCGGCCTTGACCGCTTCCCTTTCCGCAAAATGGCGGAGCGCATTTGGGAAACTTACTACATCCCCGGTGGCAAAGCAGAAGACCAGCCCTACAAAACCTTGCCGAAACATTCCAAGGACAATTCGCGCGAGCTGATCGAGTTGTGCATCGTGGCCAACTTTGTGGAGATCAGCCTGGCGCGCGAAGGCCATGACAATCCCGTGGGAATTAACTATCTGGAGAAGATTCAGATTCCGCACTTGCCTTCCCTGTACGGAGCGATGCTCGCAGGCGTGGCGTATGTGCTGATGGGAGCGGGCATCCCGCTGAAAATTCCGGGAGTCCTCGACCGACTGGCCAATCACGAGCCCGCCAGCTACACGCTGCAAGTGACGGGCGCGCAGGAAGGCGACGACACCACGATAAATTTCGCGCCGCAAGATTTTATGGAGAGCGAACTTCCGCCGCTGGTGCGGCCAAAGTTTCTTGCCATCGTGGCGTCGAACACGCTTGCCGTGACATTGCTGAGGAAGGCGAACGGCAGGATTGACGGATTCGTAGTGGAAGGGCCTACGGCCGGCGGGCACAATGCGCCGCCGCGCGGAAAGATGCAGCTCAACGAAGCCGGCGAACCGATCTACGGAGAACGCGACGTCGTCGACCTCGCGAAGTTGCGGGAACTGGGAGTGCCATTCTGGCTGGCCGGAGGATACGGCAGCGCGGGAAAGCTTCGCGAAGCGCTGGCGGCGGGGGCAACCGGCGTGCAGGTGGGGACCGCGTTTGCGTTCTGCGCGGAGTCGGGTTTGCGGGACGATTACAAGCAAGCGCTCTTGCAGAGAGCGATTAGCGGGGAGGCCAAGGTGTTCACCAATCCTTTGGCTTCGCCGACTGGCTACCCGTTCAAGATTGCGCGCCTGGAAAACACGCTTTCGGAGCGAGAAGTCTACGAGGCGAGGCCGCGCGTCTGCGACCTCGGATACCTTCGCGAGCCTTACAGGACGGAAGCGGGCACCATTGAATATCGCTGCGCGGGAGAGCCACTGAGCGTGTATTTGTCCAAAGACGGAAAGGTGGAGGACACCGCGGGCCGTGTATGCTTGTGCAACGCGCTGGTGGCAAACATCGGGCTTCCTCAAGTACGCGGCGGGAAATACGTGGAAAGAGGAGTGGTGACATCCGGAGATGACCTGACGGAAATTCCATCGTTTTTGCCGCCGGGTCGATTCGAGTACAGCGCTTCGGATGTGATTGCTAAATTGCTGGCCGCGTGAGCCAGCGCGCGACATAAGTCTCAAGATCTTCTTAGTACCTTCCTTAAAATTATTCCGCCCGTCAGACCAAATGGGAATTCCCTTTCCAGAAAAAGATTATCTTGAACATATTTTGGCGAGGTGGTGTGATGCGTG
>JBGPIX010000296.1:0-6736 GCA_041485085.1 Candidatus Acidiferrum sp. | reverse complement strand
GATTGTTAAGGTGGATGACAAGTCCACGGATGGACTGACCACCACTGAAGTGGCCGACATGCTGAAGGGGCCGAAGGGCACGGTCGTCAAGATTACGGTTTCACGCGAAGGCTATGCCGAGCAGCTCGTCTTCACAGTGACGCGCGACGAGATTCCACGGCATTCCGTGGACATAGCGTTCATGCTGAAGCCGAGCGTGGGCTACATCCGGCTGTCGGGATTCAACGAGACGACAGACCGCGAAATTGCGGATTCGCTGAAACAGCTCAATGCCTCCACCCTGGATGGCTTGATTTTGGATATGCGCGGGAACCCGGGCGGCTTGCTGAATGAAGCAGTCGCGGTTGGCGACATGTTCCTGGACAAGAACCAGCTGATCGTTTCGCACCATGGACGGACTTCGCCGGAGCGGCGGTACTACGCGGTGCGCGGCAATCAGGGCGTGACCGTTCCGCTGGTAATTCTGGTCAACAACAATTCGGCTTCGGCGACGGAGATTGTGTCCGGTGCGGTGCAGGATCACGACCGCGGTTTGATCGTTGGCGAGACCACATTCGGCAAGGGCCTGGTGCAAACGGTGACTGGGCTGAGCGAAAACACCGGACTGGCGCTGACGACTGCGCGATATTACACACCGAGCGGACGGCTGATTCAGCGCGACTACAAATCCGTTTCGCTTTACGAATACCATTACGAGCGTAAAGTGCCGGATCATCCGACGGAAGTGAAACTGACGGATAGCGGACGCCAAGTGACCGGCGGTGGCGGCATTACACCTGATATTGCCGTGCCTGCCCCGAAGCTGACGAAGTTTGAACAGTTGCTCTATCGCGACGACGTGTTCTTCCCTGCCGAGACGGGCGTGGGCGGATTTACGCGTTTCTTCCTCGGCGGCAAGCCCGCGATCACCAAGGACTTTGAGGCGGACGACAACGTGATGCATGCATTCCGCGAGTATCTGAGCAAGCACACCGTCCACTACACGGAACCTGAGATGGCCGAGAGTCTCGACTGGATCAAGCGCAAGATCAAGCAGGAAGTGTTCATGTCGACCTTCAGCCAGCAGGAAGGCTTCAAGGTCCTGCTGGAAGCCGATCCGCAAGTACAGAAGGCCGTGGAAGCGATTCCCCAGGCGCGAGCGTTGTATCAGAATGCCAAGAAGATCGTGGCTCAGCGTGCCGGCGGGGCCATCGAGCAGCCGTAAGGTCAGAGCGCAACGCACGTTTTCGGTCTAAAGGGCGCAGCATCCCGGACGCATGGGGGCAAGTGCTGCGCCCGATGTGTTTACAATCCGTAGAACGCGTGTTGGCAAGCACCAACGCCTTTGCTAAAATTGATTTGCTGCTCGTGGGCGAGTAGCTCAGCTGGGAGAGCGCCTCGTTCGCAACGAGGAGGCCGAGGGTTCGAATCCCTTCTCGTCCACCAATCTTCTCAATAACTTACGCATTTGCAGTCGTGGCTTCACGCCCATTTGCGACGTAGTCTGTGCCATTGGATGCCTTCCGCCCTGCTGCGAGAGTGCGTCAAGAGCCTTCGCACTTAACTTCAAGGCGCATGTGAGAAGAGTACTTCAGCATCTTCTGTGAAACGTGCACCACGATACTGCGAATGGTTTGCCGCCAGCCTGCAAAAGACTCGCCCGTGTTTGAAATGAGAAGGTCAGCGGACCGGAAAGAGAAGCCTTCTGATATGGGATACCAATGCAGCGACTGGTCCTGTACTAGGACAGGACCCAGCGGCATAGCATCTTGATTTTGGTCAGTCAAAGTGTTAATTGAGTAACACAGATTCTTGATCCCTCAGAGAGTGCCCAGCAGCGTTTGAATGCGAAAATTCGAGGAAGAGGTCATGGGAGTTTTCCACAGGTTGGGACTCGAAGTGTAGCGAGCTGTCGGCCTTGTGGCGCCCCAAGTCTAGTCAAATCTGCGTCGTACGGATTTAATGACACTCTTCAGATATCGATAGACCTGGATTGGGCGCTTTTGTTTGTGGACCAAACTGAAACGCTCTCTCCGTTGTCGCCACTACACTCTGTACATTCACATGCTCCGCCGTCTGTTGCTTATCGAGGAAGACGCGCTGACTGTCGAGGCCAGCCTATCCCGTCTTTTGACGCGTGAACGGGGCTTTGCGTGCGAGCGAGAGACTTGGGGCACATTTGAAGTCGAGAAGCTACCCGCATCTGGCGCAGACCTGGTTATTACTGTAACTCTTACGCATCATGAATATTCCCTGGAATTCCATAATTGGCTGCGTGCCCATCCAATCCGCGCCCCAGTACTGGTGATCCTGCCTGAGGAACCTGGCGAAGTACTGCTCCGGTCAGCAAGAGAGTCCGGAGATGATTTCCTGTTGTGTCCGATTAGGGATGAGGAATTGCAGTGCCGGCTTGAACGGCTACTCGGTGAGACGACGGATGCGGAAACCTCCGTGCGCTGCAAGCTGAACAAAGAGCTGGGGTTGGAGCAACTTGTGGGTGAAGCCCCGGAGTTCTTGCAGGAAATCGCAAAAATACCGGCGATCGCATCCAGCCGCGCACCAGCGCTCTTGCTGGGAGAGACGGGGACAGGCAAGGAACTCTGCGCCCACGCGATTCATAGTCTCAGTTCCAGGCATGTAGGACCGTTTGTTCCCGTGGATTGCGGGACCATGCCAGAACAGTTGGTTGAGAATGAGCTCTTTGGCCACGCCCGAGGGGCGTTCACAGACGCGCACTCGGACCAAAAGGGCCTCGCTGCCATGGCTCACGGAGGAACACTCTTTCTCGACGAGATCGATTCCCTGACCCTTGCGGCGCAATCGAAGCTATTGCGTTTCATCGAAGACGGAACTTACAGGCCGCTTGGTTCACAAAGGCATGAATCCGCGGACGTTCGATTGATCGCAGCGACAAACCGGGACCTGGAAGAATGCAGCCGCGCAGGTACTTTCCGCCGGGACCTCTACTTTCGGCTGAATGTGCTGCCACTCAGACTTCCTCCCTTGCGCAAGAGACGGGAGGATATCGTTTCCCTGACAAATCACTTCCTCAAAACCGCGGGAGCCTCGCATGAGAAAAAATTCACTCCCGGCGCACTGCGAATCCTTCAAAACTACGATTGGCCCGGGAATGTCCGAGAGCTGTTTAATGTGGTGAGGCGCGCAATCGCATTCTCGGGTAGTTCCGCGATTCTGCCAGCCCATCTAGGATTGGCGGTTAATCCTGAATGCGGGCTCAGCGAGTGTGCGTTCAACCCGGCCCGGCAGCGTGTGATTGAGAACTTTGAAAAACAGTACGTAGAAGATCTGCTGCGCAAACATCATGGAAACGTCACGCGGGCCGCAATCGATGCAAGAAAAGACCGGCGCGTGTTTGGGCGGCTCATGAAAAAATATCAAATCGACCGCCTTGATATGTAATTGCGCGTCTCGCCGAACCCAGCAGCGAGACTAGAAAGTCCCACCCGCGAATATTGAAGCATCTCCAATAGTTAAAAGAAAAAACGGCTATCGAAGTAGTTGATCGATGGGATTTGCTGGTCCCACCCCCAAACACCATCGTACAGGCCGGGGCCGGTTAAACCCCTCGCTGTCAATCGCGAGTTTGCGATGAGCTCTGGTCTATCGATTGCTTGGACCAAAGCGAGGCAGTGCTGTCTTGCAGGATCGCGATCCCGAGATCGACGTTGATGTTGCAAGAGACATACTCCGTTACTTCCTGCGAAATCCGCGGGCGGCGGATGACCTCGAAGGTGTAGTTCGATGGCGGCTGCTGGATGAAAAGATTCACCGGAGCGTGGCGGAGGCCCGGGCAGCACTGGAGTGGTTGGTGTCCAGCGGTTTGCTCGTCGAAGAGCAAGCCGGAACTTCGAGCGCCATGTACCGGCTGAATGTAGACAGTCGTGAACAAGCGGAACGCTTCCTGGAAGAACTCGGAACGCGGGAAAAGAACGAGGCCGAAGGTTGAAACGGAAAAAATGGCCAGCTACGTAGCAATCGCCAGCACGTGCGAGGCAATCGTTCGCGTGCTTCGATCAAATTACGATCCCGCGATTTTCAATGGGGCGACGCTCGACTTTCAGGTGTACGTCGCGAATGATTTCACGCAGCCCATGGACGAAGGAGTGTCAATTTTTCTGTACCGGATATACCAGAACGGAAACCACCGGAATTTTCCGGGCCGCGTGTTGCCAAATGGCCGGAGACAGAACCCCAGGCTGCCACTGGACTTGCACTTTCTCCTGACCGCATGGGCCAAGAAAGCCTCTCTGCAGAATGAAATTGCAGGGTGGATGATGCGCGTGATGGAAGACAACGCAAGCCTGCCGCCAAGTGTGTTGAACGCGTACCAAGGCAATGTTTTTGGTCCGGACGAGGGTGTGGAAGTCGGGCTTACGGAACTGAGCGTGGAAGATATGTTTCGGGTGTGGGAAGTAATGATCGGCCATGTGTACCAGCTATCCGTGCCCTACATGGCGAGGATGGTTGAGATCGAGTCAACCATGGTGGGCCCGCCTGCCGGACTGCCGATTCAAGAGCGGGCGCCGGATATTCGTCGCTTGAACACTTAGCGCTGCGGCGACGAATTTGCGCACACGGCATTGAAGGAGATTGTTTTCATGTCGATGGCAGGTCCCGGAGTTTTCCTAGAACAGCGGACAGTATTCACTGTTCTCGGGATTCAGTTTTGGGACCAGACGGTGGATCAACCGGTGACGGACGGTCTAAGCGTGACGGCTCAACTACAGGGCGCGGACTACCCTCCAGTAGCGGCCTTGCGCACCTATTCTGGATTCTATGCGTTTCAAGGATTGCCCTGCCTCAGCGACGTGGAGTACCCCGCTACGGAAGGTCAATCGCAGTCAAGTCCTCCAAATCTCTTGCCCTTTGTGATTAAGGTTGCGGATTCGTTCAATCGATTCCTCCCAATGCTTTTCAGTGTGGACTTGCCTCTTCCCTATCCTGGGCTTTTCCTGAGCAACAACACCGTAAGCCCGCCGGGGAGCGGAGCGCGAGCTTATCTGTTTTCTGCTCCGACTCGAGCGACTGGGCAAGGCATTGGCGTAGTTCGCGTGGACCTCTGGGATCATGAGGAAGACAAACCCGCCGCCTTCGCCGCGCTGCAGGTGACTATTGACGGCAACGTGTGGACTGGAATTGCGGACGAGGAAGGGCGCGCGCAGGTTCAATTTCCTTCCCCTCTGATTCAACGGCTAAGCCTCGGTTCACCGCCGGGAATCGGCCAGGGTCCGCCATCTGGAATGAGTTGGCCGATTCAAGTGCAAGTGCGCTACCAGCCTGAAAAGCTGGCGTTCCCACTACGGGGTTCACGGGATATTGCCTGGCCGTGGAGCATCACCCCCAGTTTGAAAAGCATACTCGACGCGCAGCAACCCGCAGCGATCTGGCAACAAGAAGCCGGTCCTCCTGTGCCAGTGTGGACGGGCGATCTGTTTTACGGACAGGAACTTGTGCTGCGCACCGTGCCGAACGCGGCGACCACCGTTTTTTCGACGCTCTCGATTTCCCAAGTCACATCGCCTTAGTAAAGGAGCAATTTCATGCCTGAGTATCTAGCGCCTGGCGTATACGTGGAAGAAGTTAGCTTTCGGGCAGACTCCATCGGTGGTGTAAGCACCAGCATCGCGGGCTTTGTAGGCCCGACGCTGTTTGGTCCGCCCTTCGGGGTGCCGGAGTTGCTCACGAGCTATTCGGACTTCGAACATATTTACGGCGGACTCGATCAAATTCATTTCGAAGACGAGGGGCTGTCCCTGAACTACATGGCCCAGGCGGTTCGGGCGTTTTTTGAGAACGGCGGCCAGCAATTATTCGTGTCGCGGGTGTTTAAGTCTGGTGACGCTGAGTCTGGACCCTATACGGCGAATTCGGGAATCGGTTGTGCCACTGCATCAATCGATACGCTCATCAGCCCGGTAGGTTCGATCCCGCTACGCGCAAGGAATCCCGGTCAAGGCGGAAACATTTCGCTGACCTTTACCGTGCATGTCAGTAAAAACGTCCTGGCGGGCATACCCCACGATCCTACCCAGCCTCTGGGAACGCAGGACCCCGTGCTGCGCGGCGTGGGAGATTTCGACACCGTCTGGATCAAAAAAACAGGTTCTCCCCCTGCTACGGGAGTTTATTGGGCGGAAAACTATCTGACCACTTCGCATCAGTGGAAGTGGAGATTTCATGGAGAGACGGCGGGTGACACCATCGAACTTACCGAAGGGACTGGTCATCTCGTCCCAGGCGTTGGAGGTGACGAGGTAAGAATTCTCACGGTGTCTGCCAGCGTGGCTTTTCCCGGAGCCTTTCCGCGATCCACGTTGTACGAGGGCCTGACTTTTCATCCGTCCCACCCTAATTCTCTTTCGCAATTCTTTGGCGTTGAGCTCACCTCGCGCTCACGGTCGCTCACTGTCCCCCTTGTATTCGACGAGGACAAACAGTTTGGGACCGGCCCTCTCATCGCATCCGTTATGTTGACCCAGCAACGAACTGAGGTGGAGAAGGGACGCTTGAAAAAGCTGCTGGGTCTCCCCCAATCAGACACAACCACCGACCTTTCGATCCTTGCAACTCTGGGAAATTCGCAGCTTGCTGACACCGATCGACAAATTCAGGTCACTTTGGGAGGCGGATCGGACGGCAATCGCCCGGGGCCGGAGTCCTATGAAGGAGAAGATTCCGATCCCACCGCGAAAACGGGGCTGAAATCGTTTGAGGACATAACGCACATCTCGATGGT
>JBGPIX010000295.1:0-6745 GCA_041485085.1 Candidatus Acidiferrum sp. | reverse complement strand
GGGGGCATTGACTTCCTGGTGATGGAATACATCCCCGGGGTCAGACTCAACGACAAGTTGGCTGCCGGGCCGTTGCCGGAGAACGAAGTCCTGCGGTTGGGAACACAACTCTGCGACGGTCTGGCTGCAGCGCATGAACACGGAGTCGTGCATCGTGACCTGAAGCCAGGCAATCTTCGGCTGACGAGCGAGGGGCGGTTGAAGATTCTCGATTTTGGTTTGGCAAAACTGCGGCCCCTGCTGGCGGAAAGTGCCGCGGCAGAAACCACCCTCCAGACGCAATCCATATCGGGAACCTTTGCGTACATGGCTCCGGAGCAGTTGATGGGGGAAGAGGTTGACGCTCGAACGGACATCCACGGAGCCGGGCTCGTATTGTACGAGATGGCTACAGGACAGCGCGCCTTTGCGGAAGTACAAAGTGGCCGGTTGATCGGCGCCATCTTACGGCGTCTTCCCGCTGATCCCAGAACGCTGAACCCCAAACTATCTCCGGAGCTGGAACGAATCATCGGCACATGCCTGGACAAGGTTCCCGAGAACCGCTACCAGTCGGCCAAGGAACTGGCAATGGACCTGCGCGCGCTGGCTTCGGACGAGCGTTCCGTGCCCTCCGCAGGGAGAACGCACATCGGACATCGGTCATCCTCTATTCAGCTGAACAGGAGAGCCCTGCTCTGGGCCGCAGGCATGGTAGCGGTTTTGTTGGCCGCCGTGGCACTTCTTGGCCCTCTGCGACAGCGACTGAGCAGTGGGCCGGGCCTAAGTCCTATACCTGGCGCGAAACAAGTGGCGGTTCTACCGTTCAGTGTTGTGGGAGGTGACCCGGATACCGTGGCGTTCGGCGCCGGCCTCACTGAAACACTGACCGCCAAGCTCACTCAACTTACCGGCGATCCTTCCTTGCAAGTGGTCCCCGCGGCCGAGATCCGCGCCAAGCATGTCAGCACGGTGGACGATGCACGCAAAGAGTTTGGCGCGAACCTGGCCCTGGAGGGCAGCCTGCATAAATCGGGCGAGCAGGTGCGTGTGAATTACATCTTGGTGGATGCTCACACGCGCCGCCAGATTCGCGCCGACAGCCTGACTATAGCGGCCACCGATCCGTTCGGCGCCCAAGATGCGATAGTTGAAGGAGCAATTCGGATGCTGGAGCTCAGAGTGCAAGAGCGCGAGCGTCAGACTATCGAGAATCACGGCACACAGGTGGCCAGAGCTTATGACTATTACTTGCAAGGGAGAGGTTATCTTCAGAATTACGACCGCGTGGAAAACCTCGATAGCGCCATCCAAGTCTTCGGGCGGGCATTGGCTAGCGACCCGAGCTATGCTTTGGCCTACGCAGGTCTCGGTGATGCTTACTGGAAGAAATACGAGAGCAGCAAAGAATCGAACTGGATCGAGAAAAGTCGTGAGGCCTGTCAACAGGCCAACCGTTTGGACAGCCGAATGTCCTCCGCCCATGGCTGCCTGGGAACCCTCGACGCGGGAACGGGAAAGTATCAGGAGGCGGCACGAGAATTCGAACGTGCCCTCGAGAATGAGCCGACCAATGATGCCGCATTTCACGGCCTGGCAGACGCGTACCAACATCTGGGAAAGTCCCAGGACGCCGAAAAGGTGTATCGGCGGGCCATCGAACTGCGGCCTCATTATTGGGCCACCTATAATTGGCTGGGCGTATTTTGTTACAGCCAGGCACGTTTCCAGGACGCCGCCGAGATGTTTAATCAGGTCGTGGCACTCGCCCCTGACAGCTTTCTCGGCTATTCCAATCTAGGTGCCACCTACGTTGAGCAAGCCCGTTACAACGAGGCCATTGCTGTTCTTGAAAGGTCTACTGCCATTCGTCCTTCCGACTACGGCTACACCAACCTTGGAAACGCCTACTTTTTCTTGCGCCGGTACGAAGAAGCTGACCGCGCCTACGAACAGGCGGTAAAGCTCACTGAAAAGGACTCCCTCCTTTGGTGGAATCTGGGGGACGGATATTATTGGACCCCGGGAAAACGCAGCCAGTCCCTGGCTGCCTATCGGCAAGCGATCGCGATTGCCGGCGAAGAACTCCGCGTCAATCCGAATGATTCTGCTGCCTACGGCGTTCTGGCTATCTGCCACGCGATGCTTAAGGAGAAAAAACCAGCATTGGACGCCCTGCAACGAGGGCTGCAGCTCTCGCCGGAAGACCCGTTCTTGTTCTTTCAAGCAGCGATCGTTCACAACCAGTTCGAGCAACCGGATGAGGCTATCGGCTGGCTGAAGAAAGCTGTGGCTGCCGGGTATTCTTCGTCTCGCATTCGAGACATTCCCAACTTTGAACCATTGCGGACCAAACCGCAATTCCAGGAATTACTCAAGGCCAAAATAAACTGAATGGGAGGAGACAGAGTATGGCTACACCATCGTTAGTTAAACCGCCTGTACCCAGGGCAGAAGTTGCGGTCGTGATTGAACGCGATCCCAGTGGGAATATCGTTGTCCATCCAGACCCCTTCTGGGTCCACAAATCAGAGGACGAAGAAGTGAAGTGGTTTTGTTCCATGGAACACAAACATCATGATGATCCGGACAATCCCTGTTTCACCGTGGACTTCAAGGGCAATTCTCCTTTCGCTGATTTCGCGTTTAAAGGTCATCATGCGCATTCCGGATGTGCCAGCGTCAAACCAGATCCCAACAAGCTCTACAAGTACAGCATTACGGTCGGCAATCAGACCTTAGACCCCGGCGGCGGCGTCAAGCCGTAAGGTTATCGCGTAGTCCGCGACGCGTGAGGCACCCGCTAGCCGCTCTAACTTCATGTCGTCGACGAGAGGAACACCGAAAGACGTCTCCCACTAACTCTTCGGGCCCGGACATCGGCCGGGTCCGAAGCTTCTTGGCGAATTTCAGGATTTTTTTCTGCCCCAACCGCTTTCCCGGGATCTGTTACGCCAGACGAACTTCCGGCAGTGAGACTCGCACAACCGCAATGAAATCCTCGTTCATAACTCACCCGCTGTCGGCACAACCAGGTTCGCACCGATATTCAAGAGTGATGTGCCGCGGACGCACCACGCGTTTACCGGACAACTCGAACAAGTGGGGAAACACTCCTCTACCGCTTTGCCGCCAGTTTGTCCAAATCGGGAAATGACGACGCTTCCACCACGCTGCGTTCCGGCGGCTGTACTTGTGTTTCGAATGCTCGAACCAAGGTCTTAAGCGCAACTTCCATCGTCACGGAAGTAACCACCGCGGCGGTCAGGATGCGCCCGTCCACCAAGGGTTTCACTTGGCTTGCAATGCCAATGCCGAGAAACAGCGTTTCCAGCCATTTCTTCTGTTGTTCTGGATTGTCGGTACTTAGCAACGCCTTCCGCGCCCCTACCGCAAGCTCATGAGTTTGCCCAGCCACCAGTCCAAACTTTTCCGCTCGAGAAGTCGCTAGCCGCAGCCAGGCGCCGGTACTTTGAAAAGCGCTATCCTCGCTCCATTTGCTCCGCAGCGTTGTTGTCTGGACATTTCTCGGCTTGGCAATATCCATGCCCTCGTGCCGCTGCACCGCAACGGAACTCATGCTCGGCCCCTCGACGCACAAAACAGCTCCGCCGTGCGGCAAAAGTGCGGCGAGCTGCTTGCCTTGTAGCCGGCCAATTTCGTGTTGCCCTTGAGTTACCGTGAACACCGGAACGCGGGGGCTTTTGCGGAGTTGCTGGACGTAGTCCACATCGCTGTTGCTGATCACCCAGGCAATTCCCTGCCCCACTGCGACTTCCGCGACGCGGCGCAGCCCGGTCGCGGTCACCGGCTCAACAATAAGGGCGTCAGGCCGGGCTTCTGCGGGAGATTGGATGATTTTCAGCAATTGCTGGCTTTGCGTTATCGAGTCATCGTCCGCGCGAATCACTTGCACCTCGAGCCCCAGGCGTTCCCCGGTGGACTTCGCCACGACTCCCTGCTCGTGTTGGTACGCGTTGTCATTCGGAAGCGACACGACGATCCGTAATCTCTTCATATGCCGATTCTCCAGGCGGACAGCATCGTCAGTTTACGCCGTCTGGCCGCATCACCTAAGATTCAAAATGTCGTCCCGGCGAAACAATCAACGCGGTCGCGGCTGGAAGAACGCGCGTCTCCCCGCTTCCTCAATCTCACTACGGACCAAGCGCTCGAGCCAAATTATGGTAGATTCGCTTTCGCATTGCTAAGTCTGCGCCACAATCCTTGGCGGATCTTGGCGAACGCCTGCGACGGTGGCCGCGGCAATGCGACCGGGGAGGCGTCCATGTCTGCGATTTCGAGAAGAGAGTTTCTTAAAACTGCGGCGACGCATGCTGCCGGGGCCAGCTTTCTCGCCGCGGGCGCGCTGGAGCTTCGCGCCGATCCGCTGGGCATGCCTATTGGATGTCAGACGTGGCCTGTCAGGGAAATGATCGCCAAGGACTTTCCTGGCACGATCAAGCAGCTTGCCGATGCCGGATTTAAAGCCATTGAGCTGTGCTCACCGGCGGGTTATGCCGAGTTCGGCTTCGGCGGGCTCGCCAAATACTCGGGAACGGAGATTCGGAAAATTCTAAGCGATGCCGGTGTCGCCTGTGTGAGTTCTCACTTCGGCATGGACGAACTCAGGAAAAATCAGGCGGAGCGAATTGCCTGGGCAAAAGATGTCGGCCTGACGCAAATGCTCGTGGCCAGCCTCGGCGGGCCCGAGAAGCCGACGATGGATGATGTGAAGCGGGCCGCCGACGAATACAACAAGATGGGTGAACTTTCAGCCAAGGCAGGTATCCAGCAGGGCCTTCACAATGAAGACTTCGAGCTCTCGATCGTTGACGGAAAGCGAACCTATGATTTGTTGCTGCAACTTCTCGATCCCAAGCTGGTCAAGTTCCAGTTCCAGGTCTCCACCATCAGCCGTGGCTACGACGCCGCGGAGTATTTCACCAGGTACCCTGGCCGCTTCGTTTCCATGCACGTACAAGGCTGGTCGGCGGAAGCCAAGAAAGTGATGCCCGTGGGAAAGGACACGCTGGATTGGAAGAAAATCTTTACCGCGGCGAAAACGGGCGGCATCAAGAATTACTTCGTCGAAATGAACCTGGAGATGATGAAAGCCAGCGTCCCGTATCTTCACGATCTGCAAGTCGGATGAATCGGTCCGTCTAATTTTGCCGAGTGGTTCCAAAGGCGGGCGAACAACTCTTTCTGGCATTTTCCCGCGCGGTGAATCAACACCTCTCCCGCTTCCATCCTTCTATTCGGTGTGTTGACGGTCATTTGGTCACGGGCTTATCTGTTTGGCACCCACGCCACCGCTCCATTGGACGCGGGCCTTGCTTGCGCTTAAACTCATAGATACCCTTTCGTCTGTAGCCCCTCTCCTATAGGTACCCTTTCCCCCATGTTGGATTGGTGTCAGGAACCCATGAATACTCCCGGCAGGACAGCAGTGCTCTTGGTCGAAGACAGTGCGGTCGACGCCAGGTTGGTCACCGGGCTCCTGCAGCATGCGGGATCGAGTCAATTCTCCGTTACTCAGGTCACAACGCTCGAGGAAGCTTTGCTCTGTCTGGGCCGAGCCGAGATTGACGTCGTTATTTTGGATTTGAATTTGCCTGACTCTGAGGGATTGGAAACGCTCCGGCGAATGCTGCGGCGGACTCCGCGCGTCCCGATTGTGGTACTCACGGGAACTGACGAAGCCGTCGGACTGCAAGCGATGCGTGAGGGAGCGCAGGACTACATTCCAAAGGGCCAGCTCCAGGCCCCCCTGCTGGCGCGCTCGGTGCGCTATGCCCTGGAGCGCCATCGCGCATCCTTGGCATTGCGTGAGAGCAACGAAACGCTTTCGCGAGTGATTTCATCCGCTGCGGATGCGATCATCACCAAAAATCTCGACGGCATCATTACCAGTTGGAATCCCGCCGCGGAGAGATTGTTTGGATACTCAGTTAAGGAAGCTTTGGGCAAATCCTCGCTGATGCTCTTTCCGCCAGATCGGTTGAACGAAGAGCGGGAAATCTTGGCGCGCATTGAAAAGGGCGAAAAGATGGAGCACTTTGAGTCGGTCCGGCTAAGAAAAGATGGAAGATCGCTTCAGGTGGCGCTGACGATTTCGCCTATCCGGGACAGTGAGGGGCGCATTATCGGCGCATCCAAGATTGCACGCGACATCACGGAGCGCAGACTGGCAGAGGACAAGCTCCAGCGCCAAGCGTCGTTGCTTGACCAGGCGTTCGACGCCGTATTCGTGTGGGAAAAGAATGGAGCCATCACTTTTTGGAACCAAGGCGCGGAGAAGATGTATGGATTTTCAAAGAATGAAGCCATCGGACGGGTCAGTCACGACTTGCTGCAAACCTCGGCACCGGAAGGGCTGGAGCATGTCTTGCGGCGCCTGGCGCTCAAAGGAAGCTTTGAGTGTGAGCTGGGGCACACGCGACGCGACGGAAAACGCATTATCGTCGAATCGCGCATGGTGCAGATTACCGAAGGTGGCCGGTGCTATGTGCTCGAAACCAATCGCGACGTGAGCGAGGAGCGGTTGCTGGAAGATCAGCTGCGCCATTCTCAAAAGATGGAAGCCATTGGACAGCTCGCTGGAGGCGTGGCTCACGATTTCAATAATTTACTCGGCGTGATTCTGGGTTGCGCGGAACTCCTCGCCGAATCCGGTGATTTGAACCAGGTTCGAAAGCGCGCGGGGGAGATCCAAAAGGCGGGCCAGCAGGCGGCAAATCTGACGCGGCAACTCCTGGCCTTT
>JBGPIX010000294.1:0-6785 GCA_041485085.1 Candidatus Acidiferrum sp. | reverse complement strand
GGGAGAAGAGCCGTGGCAGGCTGAGGGATCAGTTGCGAAAGACGCGCCACCGGCGGCTTTTTCCACAACGGGGAAATTCACCTCGAATCTGGAGTTTGCGGACCGCGAAAAGAAGAAAGCGTTTGTGGAGAGCATCACCAGTGGCCATTTTCACAATCAAGCCGCAGCAGGAGCGGAGGCCGCGCTTTCCTGCATGATGGCGCGCACGGCGGCGTATACCGGGCGCGAAGTGAGCTGGGAAGAGACGCTGAAGTCCAAGGAAAAGTGGGACGCGAAGTTGGACTTGAACAAATTGCGCTAAACGCGAGCTAGATGGTGGGGTGTGTATGAGCAATTCATCGCGGCGTGAATTTCTGAAATCTACCGTGACGACAGCTGTTTCGGCGGGGCTCGGTGCGTGCGCCGGTGCGGAACTATTTGCGGCCTCACCGGTTTCGAACGGCGCGCTCGCGTCTCCACGGCCGGCACCATTGCCGATCAAGAAGGGACTGGTCTTCGACATGCTGCCGGCCAAGCTCAGCTACGCGGAGCGCATGAAACTGGCGCGCGATGTGGGCTTTGAAGTGGTGCAAGCGTCAACGACGCCGGATGAACACGAGGCTGAGGAGATCAAAAAGGCCGCGGACGGCGCGAATATACGCATCGACTCAGTGATGAACATGGACCATTGGAAGTACCCGCTATCCTCAAGCGACGCCGCTGTAGTGGAAAAGAGCCCGACGGGAATGCGCACGTCGCTGCACAACGCAAAGCTATGGGGCTCCGACGCGGTGTTGCTAGTTCCCGCGGTCGTCAATCCGCAGACTTCTTATCGCGACGCGTGGAGCCGCTCCCAAACGCAGATTCGAAAGCTTCTTCCTCTCGCGGAGGAGCTGAAAATCGTGATCGCCATCGAAGAGGTGTGGAACAAGTTTCTACTGAGTCCCTTGGAGATGGCGAAGTACATCGGTGAATTCCAAAGCCCGTGGATCCAGTCGTGGTTTGACGTGGGGAATGTCGTGCTGTACGGCTATCCGCAAGACTGGATTCGAACTCTGGGGAAGGGCATCGCGAAAGTGCACCTGAAAGACTTCAAGCGCAAAAAAGATGGCTACGAGTGGGTGAACCTCGGCGACGGCGACGTGGATTGGGAGGCCGTGCGCGAGGCCTTTCGGGAGACGGACTACTCGGGTAGTGCAATCTGCGAGCTCGATAGCGGCGACGAGACCTACTTGCGCGACGTGAGCCGCCGGGTCGACCGGCTGGTTCTGGGCCGTTCGTAGGCCAGGCGCGAAAGACAAATTGGCTCTTGCACCAGTCCAATATCTGGTAGAATTGGCCGAAGGTGAGAGACAATGCTTCCACTTCATCTCCAGCCGCAAAGCCACGTTCCGCTGTACATCCAACTTCGCGATCAATTGCGCGCCCTCGTTCACGCGGGCGATTTGCGCACCGGCGACCGCATTCCGGCTAGCCGTGAACTCGCGACCATGCTCGGCGTCCACCGCACGACGGTGGCGAATGCCTACGCCGAATTGGAATCGGAAGGCTTGATTCAGGGCCACGTCGGACGCGGCACGTTCATCAAGGGAAACGGCAACGGATTGAAGATCACGCCCCCGGCGCCCCCGGTGCTGAACGGAAACGGGGGAATCCGGTGGGAGCTGCTCTTCGCCGATGAACGCGGAGAAGAGGTCCTCAGCCGCCTGACCGCCAATGTGCCGGAAGATGCGCTCTCTTTTGTGATGGCGCGCCCGGCTCAGGAGTTTTTTCCCGTCGAAGAATTGCAAAGCTGCGTGAACGCCGTGCTTCGGCGTGAAGCCGCGGAAGTGCTGAATCTCGGCCCGTCGGATGGCTATCCCCCATTGAAAGAAGCGCTGCTGGAGCTGCTGCATCACGATGGCATCGCGGCCAAAGATGAAAACCTGCTGATCACCGATGGATGCCAGCAGTCGTTCGACCTGATCAGCAAAGCGTTTGTACGGCCCGGCGATTCGGTGATCATGGAAAACCCGACGTATCCGGGAGCGGTGGCGATCTTTCATGGAGCGCGGGCGCGGTGTTTGAGCGTTCCGATGAGGACGCAAGCGGAACCGGGAACGGCGCTGGGATTGGATTTGGAAGCATTGGAAGCAACGCTGGCGGCGAATCGCGTAAAGCTCATCCTGCTGACGCCAGACTTTCACAATCCGACGGGAACGTCGATGCCGTTGGCCTCTCGGCGCAAATTGCTGGAATTGGCCGGGCGCCATCAGGTTCCCATTGTGGAAGACCACATCTACGCGCGGCTGCATGCGCGAGAGGAACGCATCCCCTCATTGAAGCAACTGGACCGCTCGAACCTGGTCATTCACATCGACAGCTTTGCGAAAGTGGCGTTTCCCGGTTTGCGAGTGGGGTGGATTGTCGCTCCTCCAACGGCGATTGAGCGCCTGCGCGTGGTGAAGCAGACGACGGATCTACACACAGATCAACTCGCGCAAGCCACGCTCGCGGAGTTTCTGCGTCGCGGCCTTTTCACGAAGCATCTCGCCAAGATGCGCAAGGTCTACGGTTCGCGCTTGGCGGCGCTCGACGAAGCGCTGCGCAAGCACATGCCCGAGGGCACGCGCTGGACAAAACCCGAAGGCGGCATGTGCCTGTGGCTGGAACTACCGCCGGGATTCGACGCCAGCGAATTGCTCATTCATGTGAAAGAGCGCGGAGTGCTGTTTGCTCCGGGACGGTATTTTTACGTGCAGGCGCCGTTGCCGAATACACTGCGCCTTGGTTTTGCCAGCCTGGATGAAAAACAGATTGCGCGCGGGGTGGCTACGCTCGCGGAAATGCTGAAGATTGAAATGCGCAAACGGCAGCGCGGTGTTCGACGGGCGGAACGCAGCCGGGTGGCGCTGGTCTGATGGAAAGTCTTCAGTTGTAAGTTTTTAGTTCTAAGTAAGAAGAGAGGACCTTCTTTGCGGCAAAGACAGCCGTTGGAAGCAATGAGGGAGAGGAAAATAGACGTTGAGCGAGACGATTACGCTGGCGCCGAATCCGGCGAATAAATGCTTCGGGTGCGGCGGGGACAATGCCGGCGGGATGAAGCTGACGTTTGAACAGGACAATGTCAATCGCCGGATTGTGGGACGCTTTATTTTAGGCGAGAGATATCAGGGCGGCGGGGGATTTGCGCATGGCGGAATCATTGCGGTGCTTTTGGATGAAGCAATGGGTAAAGTTTGCCGGTTTCGCGAGGTTCGCGCGGTGACGGCGGAGCTGACGGTGGAGTACCTGAAGCCGGTTGACGTGATGAAACAGATCGAGGTGGAAGGCCGCGAAACGGAGATGAAGGGAAGGAATATTTTCATCGTCGGAGAGATTCGCGATATGGCCGGGCTTGTACTGGCGCGGGGCAGGGCGAGATTCGTGGTGATCGGCAAGAAGTGAAGGCTTACGAAAAAAAGATTTGACGGCACGAGGCCGTCGAGGATTTCAAGAATTGAGAGGAGAAGCGAAATGGATGCGAAGAAAGTAAATGGCAGCGGCAACGGCAGCAAGGGATCGAATGAGTGGCGCGTGAAGGTCGGCCTGGCGGAGATGCTCAAAGGCGGCGTGATCATGGACGTCACCAACGCCGAGCAGGCGAAGATCGCCGAGAATGCCGGCGCTTGCGCGGTGATGGCGCTGGAGCGCGTGCCCTCGGATATTCGCAAAGAGGGCGGCGTGGCGCGCATGGCGTCTATCAAAGTGATCCGCGAAATTATGGCCACGGTGACTATCCCCGTGATGGCCAAGGTGCGCATCGGACACTTCGCGGAAGCGGAAGTGCTGCAAGCGCTCGAAGTGGACTTCATCGATGAGAGCGAAGTGCTGACGCCGGCCGACGAAGAGAATCACATCTGGAAGCACGATTATCGCGTGCCATTCGTTTGCGGAGCGCGCAATCTTGGCGAAGCGCTGCGGCGCATCGCGGAGGGCGCGGCGATGATACGCACCAAGGGCGAGGCGGGCTCAGGAAACGTGGTGGAAGCGGTGCGGCACATGCGCGCAATCGTCAGCCAGATGAAGAAACTGACCACCATGCGCGACGACGAACTGATGCGCGAAGCGAAAGAAATGGGCGCGCCGCTCGAGCTGATTCGCCAGATTGCCAAGACGGGCAAGCTGCCAGTGCCGAATTTTTCAGCGGGCGGGATTGCGACTCCGGCGGACGCGGCTCTGGTGCGGCGACTGGGCGCGGAAGCGGTATTCGTCGGATCGGGTATTTTCAAGTCCAGCGACCCCGAGGTGCGGGCGAAGGCAGTGGTGAAGGCCGCGACACACTTCGAGGATCCGAAGGCCGTTCTGGAAGCTCACGAAGAATTAGGCGAGGCCATGCCCGGACTGGATGTCCGGCAAATGGAAGAAAAGGACATGCTCTCGACTCGCGGATGGTGAAGTAAACGCGATCAGTCCTCAGTAATCCGGGTCAGTCGAAAACTTTGCACAATGGAAATTAGATAGAGTTCGATTGCGTTTTTGAAAGTACGCATGATTTTTGAAATGAGTGTCGGAGCCTGCGAAGTGAAGATTGGAATTTTGGCGGTGCAGGGTGACTTTGAGGCGCACGCGGCGATGTTGGCGCGGCTCGATGCGGAATCGGTGGAAGTGCGCACGCCGGCGGATCTCGAGGGCTGCGATGGCTTGATTTTGCCGGGTGGCGAGAGCACGACGCAGCTGCAGTTTCTTCGGGAAGAAGGCCTGGCGGACGCCATCGGGAAATTCGCCAAGCAGGGCGGAGCGATTTTCGGAACGTGCGCGGGAGCCATACTGCTCGCAACGGAAGTCGAAAATCCCAAGCAGGATTCCTTGAAATTGCTGGACATGACGGTCCTGCGAAACGCTTACGGCCGGCAAATTGCGAGCGACGTGGTCACCGGCCCCACAAAATTGAAAAAAGAACCGCTGGAAATGGTTTTTATTCGCGGACCCATCATTGAGCGTGCTGGGCCCGGCTTGAAAGTTCTCGCGGAGTACGCAGGGAAACCCGCGCTGGTCCAGCGGGACCACATCATGGCGGCCACCTTTCATCCGGAATTGACAGACGACACCACTGTGCATCAACATTTCCTCGGTCTCGTCGCAGCGGGAACGAAGCAAGCGGCGAGCATCGCAAAGTCCTAATCGTGGGAAAAGACAAGAAGGCAGACGCCGGTCCCCGGCGATCGAGCCGTACAAGGGTTCTCTTTGTGTGCGTGGGAAACGCGTGCCGGAGTCCCATGGCCGAAGCTATCGCCCGCTATGATGCCGCGGATGTGATCGAGCCGTCGAGCGCGGGATTGAGTCCCATGGGCTCCATCGCCGAGCAAACCAAGCAAACGTTGATGCGCAACGGTTACTCCGTAGCGGGACTGACTTCCGATTCGCTCACCCGTGAAGTTGCCGATGCCGCGGACGTCATCATTAATATGACTGGCAAGCCTCGAGAAGAAACGTTTTGGGATCAGGATAAAGTAGAGGACTGGATCGTGCAGGATCCCTTTGGCGCGGCGCCGGAAACGTATCAACGAGTGTTTGAGGGCATCAAGCGGCGCGTGAATCAGTTGGCTCTGGGCTTGAGAGACAAGCGGGAGCACCAGCGAGGGACAAAATAGGAGCTGCGTTGCGGCGAGAAAAAACAAGCGTATCGCAGGAAGATTACCTGAAGGCCATCTGGGAGATGCTGGAAGAAGACCAGATGCCCATCAGCGCGCGGCTTGCCGAGGAGTTGAAAGTAACTCCGCCCGCGGTGACCGCTGCTTTGAAGCGCATGACGCGCGACGGCCACGTGCGCGTGGAGCGCAGCGGACGAATCGATCTGACACAAAAAGGCCGCAAGCATGCGGAACACCTCGCGCTAAGGCATCAGCTCGCCGAGATGTTGCTGACGGAAGTGATCGGACTGTCCTGGGCGAAGGCGCACGACGAAGCAGAGCGCATGGAACACGCCATTTCTCCGGAAGTGGAAGCGCTGCTGCTCAAGCGCTTCGGAGACAAGAAGAGCTGTCCGCATGGCGTGCCCATGCGCGGAGGCATCGCGCAACTTCGCAAACAAGGTGCCGTGCTGCTTGCCGATCTACGCGCTAAGGAATCGGGCGAAATTGTTTGCGTTTACGAGAAAGACCCCCAATTCCTGGAATTTCTCGAAGGACTGCACTTGCGGCCATCCACGAACGTTGAAGTGTTGAAGCGGGAGTACGACGAGACAATGACGCTACGCTCCAATGGCAAGACGATGCACCTGGGAAAGCCTGCGACCAGCCGCATCTGGGTGCGGCGCCTTAGCTCATAGGAATATGATTTTCACTCGTTCATGACCGGCAGTATTCATTGCATCGGCATCCGCCGGAAGGCGGCTGGCAGAAGCCATTGGAGTATCCGCGGAAGAGTCGATAAGGTAAACGCATGACTCCGAAAAAAGCACGGCCTGAGAGCATCACCGAATATATTAATGCCGCCCCCAAAGAGGCTCAGAAGAAACTGCGCGAAATGCGCGCGTGCATTCGCAAATCGGCGCCCGGGGCCAAGGAAAGCCTAAAATGGGGGATGCCCGCGTTTTCTTACGGGAGGATTCTGGTCACGTTTGCCGCGCACACACACCACGTCGGATTCTATCCCACGCCGTCCGCCGTGAAAGCCTTCGCGAAGGATCTTTCGAAATTTGCGACGGCTAAAGGGTCGATCCAGCTTCCGCTGGAGAAGCCCCTACCTCTAGCTCTGATTCACAAGATCACGGCGTTCCGCGTTCGAGAAAGTGCCGAGGAAGATAGAAAGTGGAAAACGTGAGGGAGAACTTCCGCGCAGTTGGG
>JBGPIX010000293.1:0-6807 GCA_041485085.1 Candidatus Acidiferrum sp. | reverse complement strand
GCCCAAGCAAACTTTCGTTCTTCCCAACTACATCGTTCCTGTTGCCGCCGGGCTTTTGGTAATCGTCGCCATCATCGTGATGCCAAAAATTCTGGGACATCGTCCCGACTCTTCGTCTTCCGCTTCAACAGCGTCTGCTCCCGCCGCAGCGCCGCCAAAACGCGTCGAGCAACCCGTGACACGTGAAATCCCACCGGCCCCTAAGCCGTTCCCGGCATCCACGACGCAAGAAGCTCTGAAAAATTCCGCCGAGAAAAAGCCTGCAGCTCCACAACAAAGTTTGCCGGCCACAACCACAGCGCCCGCGGCGGTGCGCACCGATACGATTCCATCCGCAAAGGCCCCGAACACATCCGCCTCATCGTCCGCGGCGTCATCCGGGCGCGGTGAAGTCCTCGATCAGGTTTTGCCCGATGTCTCCGAGAAGGCCCTCGCCACCATTCAGGGTGTAGTTCGCGTCAGCGTTCGCGTGAAAGTCGATCCCACCGGGAACGTCTCCGAGGCCGCGCTCGATTCACCCGGCCCCAGCCCATATTTCGCCGATCTCGCCTTGAAAGCCGCGCGCCGCTGGCAATTCACCTCACCCGAAGCCGGCGGTCACAGCATCCCCAGCGAATGGCTCATCCGTTTCCATTTCGCCTCAACCGGCTCCAAAGCGTTGCCAACGCAGACCGCTCCCTAGAAAGTTTACGCCCCAGGCGCGGCAACCATCTTCTTTTGTCGTTTCGTCTCGGCAATTGGGACGAACTGGGAATAATGTCTCTAAAGCCCCGCGGCAATCGCGGTGACGTAGTTGATGGGCGCATGGTCCGCGAGCTTACGGAAACACACGTTTCCCCGCTTCCAGCCGTAGTGAAGAAAATAGGCGGTGGCGGCGCGGGAGGTGTCCGCGGAAATAAAACCGTCGCCGGGATTGGGAATTACCTTACGATTGCGATCGATGTACAGCGGATCGCCGAGATGCTCGTAGCCCAGCAAGGGCGGCGGTAGCGTTGTGACAACGTCGCAGCAATCGACGTAACGAAAACTCTTCAAGCCGCCGAGCGACGCCACGAAATCGTGGTCGCCCACGCGCGGCGAGCCGATGGTGTATAGCGCGCTGGGCGCCCTAACCCCCGCGAGCAGGGTGGCCAGCGCCGCTCCCAGGCTATGGCCGGTGAAAAGCACTCTGCAATCGATCGCCTGGACCGCCGGAAGCAGCGTCTTCTCCACTTCCGCGAGCGCTTTCGCGAACCCTTCGAAGACTTTGCCTTTGCCCTTCCAACCCACAAGTTCCACTTCAACATCGTCAAGCAAGTCCGTAGGATCGTCTCTATCCGTCCCGCGAAACGTCACCACCGCCAATCTGTTTTCCTTCACCGCATCGTCGTGAAGCGCCACGAAACAGTGTGTCCCACCGTTTCGTTCCAGCCCCTCGCTCTCGAAAAAACCTACCGGCTTGAAACCCAACGGTTCCAGCGCTTGCGTAATCTTGCCTCGGTCAAATGCAAAATTCGGGAACTGGTCGCAATACGTTAGCCAGGCCATCCATGCACAAAGCTCGGCATCACTCTTTGGCCGCTGCTTCGGAAATACATCCAGATTTTTGGCGGGATAATAAAGATCCTGCTGCCTCGCGCTGTAGGGTGCCCCTTGGCTCATGATAACCCTCCTCGGCGAATGCCGGGAGCATACCACTCCTGCGCCATATTGCAGCGTCGCGACGCTTGCCTTGAAACGCGAGAAGGGCGCCTTCCTTGGAGCGCTCCGGTTCGAGATGCACCGATGGTAGGTCAAATTAGGTCGAGGTCAGAGAGCGACTGAGAGGTTCAATACTGAGGAACAAGGAGAAAAAACCACCGGGCGTCTCGCTTGCAAAGCGGGGCGTGGACAACTACGCTACTGAACTGAGGAAGCCAAGAGTTAATTCATGGGTGATTTGCAACCGGAACTGATTGCACTGGGATTTATCTGGTACGTCGCTTTTCTTTTCTCCACCACTTGCCATGAGGCAGCGCACGCGCTGGCCGCCAAAATCGGCGGGGACGATACCGCGTTCGTGGGCGGACAGGTCTCGCTCAATCCGGTTCCGCACATCCAGCGCGAACCGTGGGGCATGCTAGTGATCCCCATCCTTTCCTTGATTGTTAACAAGTCGATTATTGGGTGGGCGAGCGCACCTTACAATCCGGACTGGGAACGGCGGCATCCGCGGCGGGCCGCCTGGATGGCCCTGGCTGGTCCGGCCACGAACTACACCTTGATGTTGATCGCGGCCATCGCGCTGCGGCTGGGCCGGTTTTACGACTTGCTTCATGAAGACCCCGTTACTGGGAACCCGGACTTTGCAACCACGGTCCTCTTCGCATTCTTCTCACTCAACCTGCTGCTTGGCACGTTTAATCTGCTTCCCGTTCCGCCACTGGACGGCAGCAAGGGCATCATGCTGTTTATGGGGGAGACACGTTCGCGGCAATACTTGGACTGGCTTCGAGGGAACAGCTATGGGATGGTGGGGCTGCTGCTGGCAGTCTTGGGTTTTGGGTATATCTACAAACCCATCAGAACCATCGCAATGTACTACCTGCTTCAACGTCACTTCTGACGAGGGGCGCGTCCGGAAGCAAGTTAGGTGCTTTGCTGCCCCAGTTCTAAACAGCCGCTGCCGGGATGTCCCGTCCCAGCACAGTTTCAGAAAGTTCACGTTCCCGTAAACGTCCTCCTTTCATCTACTTAGCGCCCACTCGCCTGGCCGGGAATCTGCAGTTCCCTTCGCCAGAGGTTGTTTATGCTTTTAACCGCGCAACGCCCCATAACCGACACTTACCCGGTCGAAGCATCTGGCTGGGATAGCGCCCAATCTTTCTTTGTGGAGAAATCCGAACTGGAGTGGAATGAGGTGACCGGTAAACACCTGACCCTCAGTCGTTCGCTGTGCCCGGGCGCGATGATCTTTCTGCGACTGCTGCAACCCCTGTCGCCGGATCGTTCCCTGCCCGTGGCCTACCATGCACAGCCGATGGGGGCCACGCCCGAGGGTCAGCAGCAGTTTCGGCTGAACCAGATTCAGCCAAACTCCGGCTCGAAAGAAAAATAAAAGTAAATCGATGGATCAAGGCGCGTGCGGGCACAGGCGGTCGAATGAGCCGCGGGCCTACGGCGCAGTGCCAGAATGGGAAGTCGGGGAAGACTGCTGGACCGAAGTGACGTAGTTCGAATGGCGCACTGAATCAGCAGGTCGTTGCAACCGCAGGCGGTCCCCTCGCCAAAATCAAGTTTGGTTCTACACGGAGCAATAAACCCGATAGTTTCCATGAAGTTGTGAATCCAGTGCAATCGTAGGGAATTTCTAAGAATGGGTTGTGGAGGGAGTGGGGGGAATGGCAGACGGGTTGCCATGAGCTAAGACATTGTGGGAATGGTATCGACAAAGACAGTTGAAATCGTCGCTCCGAAGTCCGCGCTGACGCCGTGCATCCTGGATGACGATCCAGCGCAACTGGAAATGCTGTCGGCGGTGATCGCGGACATGGGATATGAGGCTATCCCTACTTCCGATCCGGAGGAGGCTCTCCGGTTAGTCAAGAACGGCCAGTGCCGGCTGGTGCTGGTGGATGTGCACATGCCGGGGATGGACGGTTACGAGTTCTTGGACCGCGCAACCAGGAGCGATCCCGGAGTGCACACCATTCTGATGACGGGAGACTACACGCTGGATTCCGCACTGGAAGCGATTCGACGTGGAGCATCTGATTTTTTGCCGAAGCCCATCGATCGCACGCGGTTGAAGAGGTCGCTGGACGACGTCGCGGCGCTATACGACCAGCGGCGGCGCGTGCGGGCCCTCGAGGAGCAACTGCTGAAGGACCTGGAATTTCACGGCATCGTGGGGAAGGGCCCCGCCATGCTGGAGGTCTTTGATTTTGCGCGGAAAGTGGCGCGGCACTATACCAACGTTTTGCTGGTAGGGCCGACGGGAACGGGAAAAGAGCTGGTCGCCCGGGCCATCCACCAGATCAGTCCGGTGAGCCAGCAGAAATTGGCGGTGTGCAATTGTTCGGCAATGGTGGACACACTGCTCGAGAGCCAGCTATTTGGGCACATGCGCGGCTCGTTTACGGGAGCCACGGACACGCGGCCCGGATTGTTCGAATACGCCAACGGCGGAACGGTGTTCCTGGACGAAGTGGGGGAAACTTCGCTGCCCATGCAGGCAAAACTTCTGCGGGTGATCCAGAACCGCGAAATCCAGCGAGTGGGTTCGCCCGAAGTGCGGCACATCGACGTACGGCTGATCGCGGCCACCAACCGGGACCTACGCGCGGAGGTGCTGGCGGGTCATTTTCGCGAAGATCTTTTTTACCGGCTGAGTTCGATCCAGATCCGCATTCCTTCGCTGACGGAACGGCTGGAAGATATACCGCTGCTGGTGCAATTTTTCCTGAAGAAATACAACACTGCTTACGGAAAGAATATTTTCGGACTGACGCGCCGGGCGCAGACCGTCTTGCTGAGGCACGCGTGGCCGGGAAATGTGCGCGAGCTGGAGAATGTCATCTCCAGCGCGTGCATCACGGCGACGGGAGACTTCATCGATCTGGCGGATTTGCCGGAGCAATTACAGCACCGGGAAGGGCATTCCCTGGAAAGTGACGACTGGAAACCTCTGTCGCTGGAGGAGGTCCGCAAGGTGCATATCCAGCGGGTGCTGGAAATGTGCCAGGGCAACCGGCTGAGGGCCGCGCAATTTTTGGGAATCGGGAGAACCAGTTTGTACCGCTACCTGAAACGCGACGGCGTGGACACTCGAAAAAGCAAATCCGGCGGCGCCGCAGCCTGAGATCCGGCATAGTCACCGGCTTTCTTCAAGCACGGAACGTTTCAGCGGATACCGGACCTGCTCGGTCTGCGTTTATTGCTTCCCAAGACAATCAAACTATCACGCCTGTTTTCTCCCCTAGTAGTTGGGAAATACCGGTGAGCAGACGGCGAAGAAAGTTTGTGCCGGCTTGCCACCGATTCGATTCTAAACGCAGGGTGTTCCAATTCGAATCAGTTTCCCGCCATGAAGCACGAGGCAAAATTCAGGCTTATTCCAAATCATTGAAAAGGCGCAGATTGCGCCGAGGCTTCTTTGGCACTCCCCCTGCATTTAACAACCCCGGAAGCGGGACAAGAGATCGAGGAATCCGCGAGCGCAATAGACGGGCGGCAATTCTCGGTGTGAAGCTGGGGAGCCTTTCGTCCCAACCGGGAGAACGAAATTCAGAGGTCAAGGAGATGCCGGCGAACGGCAAGCAGCGCAGCGACGCGAGCACGATTCGCCAAACAGTTCCTACCCCAAGTAGTTCCACAGCCTAACCGCTAACAACCAGCCAGAAACCCCCTAGAGCGCCGCGTAAACCGCCCCACACGGAACGCGGCGCTCATTCCTCCCCAGACGGACAAGCAACGAGCCATTGGAGACGTTCCGCAATTCAAAAAGGAGATTCTCGATTTGTGGCCTTGCCAGAGGCGCAGCGTAACGCAGAAATACGTCGTCCTGGGTGAAACGTTTGCCCCGGGACCGTCACTATTGGCCAATGAGGTAGCGGAGGTAACCATGTCAACCGCGTCGGGAGTTGTATCCCCACCCAGGAGATCTTTTGTAACCCTGCCTGTTTCGGTTTGGGTCCCGCTCCTGGCGATGATCTGGGTCTTCGTCAATGTTCTCCTCGTGCGTTTGGGATTCCGGACCGGATACCAGGCCACTTGCGGTCTTTTAGCCGGGGGCATCGATGGAAGCATCCTGGCCTCCATCATCCTGGCTACACTCGGCGATAAACTTCAGGCTGGAACGACGGGGCTCCTCGGCGGGTACGGTTTTCATGACGCGTTGAGCAAGTTCGAATCAACAAAACAGTATCTAATATGGATTCACGATCACTCGGAGAAGGTTTTGCTGCGACTGCTTGGGCAAGATGAAGATTTCCATAGAGCCGTTCAGGCGGAAGTCCTTTGGATGGCTTGCACCGCGGCGATTGTCATGCTGCTCACACTGCTCGTTCAGCTGATTCGCACGGCGAGGGACAGGCCAGCGGAGAGCCGCTAGCAAGATATCTGGCTCCCCTGCGCCGGGTGGCCACACTCGCGATGTCCGGGTCGGCAGCGCGGCGGCGGGAATCTCTCTGCCTGAAGTTCCCCTTAAAAGTTCCCCGTACGGCCGTCGCATCTCTTTTCCACGCTGATTCTTGAAACGGCGGCTAGCGCATTCGGTAAACTGTATTTGTAAAACGCACGCTGTGAAACATTGCTAGCCATCTGGAGTCCGCCCTGCAATGTCCTAAACGTCTCTTCCGATGGGAACGCGAAGCGTCGAAGTGATCAGGAGATAGTTTTTTGCCTGCGAAGGCCGCGAATTGAAGCTATATTGCTTTGTGGCGCCATCGACTCCACATGGACAAAATAAAGAATGGATTCAAAACCGCGGCGACGTCCCTCCTGCTGATCACACTGGTGGCATTGGGAGCGCGGTTGGGATTTGCCTGGGATCAGGAGCGCAAGATTCCCCGGGACGTGATCGGCCCGGCCTCGTTCGAACAGGAAACCGGAAGTATCGCTTACTCACTGGCAGCGGGAAAGGGTTTCAGTTCACCGTTTCGAAAGGAAACGGGGCCAACAGCGTGGTTGACGCCGGTGTATCCCTTACTGGTGGCAGGCGTATTTCGTGTTTTCGGGATCTTCACCGCGAAGTCTTTTTTTGTTGTGGTTTTTCTCAACGCTCTTTTTTCCTCGGCGGCGTGCATTCCAATCTTCTTTGCGGGCAGAAAAATCGGAGGCTTGGGTGTG
>JBGPIX010000292.1:0-6815 GCA_041485085.1 Candidatus Acidiferrum sp. | reverse complement strand
TTCGCCCTTGCTCGCCGCGCTTCGTGCTGCGGATGAATCTGTCGGCAATCAGTCGCGCATCGAGCGCTCTTCAACGGACGCGAATATTCCGCTGTCCCTCGGAATTGACGCCATCTCCATCGGCGCCGGCGGAAGCGGCGGCGGAGCGCATTCGCTTCAGGAATGGTACGACTCCGCTGGCCGGGAAATGGGTTTGAAGCGCACACTGCTGACGATTCTCGGAGTTTCCGGAGTCGCGGAGGAGAAATCTCGATGAAAACCAGGATGGATCGTTTTTCATTCCTTGCCGGCGTAATCCCGTTAGTGGGTATCGCCTTCCTCGCGGCTTTCCACACGAAAACGAACGCCGCACAAAAAGCTCCCGCCACGACCTATTACACCCACGGCCGCATTTACACCAACGACCCCGAGCATCCCTGGGCTGAGGCCATGGCCGTAAGCCAAGGGAAAATCAGTTGCATCGGCAAGATGGATCATGTGCTTCTCGATTGTGGCGGTGGCCAGGAAGGCGTTGAAACGATCAACCTCAAGGGCCAGTTCGTGATGCCTGGCTTCAACGACGCGCACGTGCACCTCGGTGGCGCGGGCGCGGAAGCGCTTGCCGTCCCGCTAACCGGTGTGCCGTCGGTCGAAGAAATGCAGAAACGTGTGGCCGACGCCGTGGCGCACCACAAACCCGGTGAGTGGATCACCGGCGGCGGCTGGGATCACACTACCTGGCCGGAAAAGAGATTTCCGAATCGCCAGCAACTCGATGCTGTGGCTCCCAAAAATCCCGTCATTCTCGTACACGTCTCCGGCCACGTGGCAGTCGCGAATTCGCTGGCCCTCAAGAGCGCGGAGATCGACAAGAACACTCCCAATCCGCAGGGAGGTGAAATCGAACACGACGCGCTTGGCGAGCCCACGGGCATGTTGAAGGAAGGCGCCGCGATGTCGCTGGTTCGAGTGCGCATTCCTGATCCCGCACCGGAGCAACGCCGCCATGGAATCGAACTAGTTCTCCAGAACGTCGCCAAGAATGGAGTCACATCGGTCCAGGACAATTCGGATTGGGAGGATTTTCAGGTCTACAAGCAGATCAAGGACGAAGGCAAACTTACCGTTCGCATCACCGAGTGGCTGCCTTTCAGCCTGCCTCTGAACGATTTGCAGAACTTGCGCGCTCAGGGCGGCACCAGCGACCCCTGGCTGAAGACCGGCGCACTGAAAGCCGTCACGGATGGCGCTCTCGGCTCGCGCACGGCGGCACTGCTTGAGCCGTATTCCGACGATCCCTCCACGAGCGGAATCTTCACCTTTGATCCCGACAAATTGCGCGCCATGGCCATCGAGCGGGACAAGGCTGGTTTCCAGCTCAATTTCCACGCCATCGGGGACCGCGCCAATCGCATTTCTCTGGACGTTTTCGAAGCCGTGGTCAAAGCCAACGGCGCGCGCGATCGCCGCGACCGTATCGAGCACGCCCAGGTCGTCGAGCCGATGGACTTCGTGCGGTTTGCGCAACTCAAAGTCATCGCCTCCATGCAGCCTTCGCATCAGACCACGGACATGCGCTGGGCCGAGGACCGCATCGGGCCGGAGCGCATTAAAGGCGCCTACGCCTGGTCCACCATGCTCAAGAATGGCGTGCGCCTCGCTTTTGGTACGGACTACAGTGTGGAGCCCATCAGCCCATTTCGCGGTTTGTACGCCTGCGTCACGCGCGAACGTCCGGATGGCGGTCCCCGAAATGGGTGGGGGCCGCTGGAGAAAATCTCGCTCGACGAATGCATCCGAGCGTACACCTCAGGTTCCGCTTACGCGCAGTTCGAGGAAGGGAAGAAGGGCGAGCTGAAGCCGGGCGAGTACGCCGACTTCGTCATTCTTTCGAACGACCTTAGCAAAGTTCCACCCGCGCAATTCACCAAGACGCGCGTTCTGCGCACCGTCGTTGGCGGCCGAACCGTCTATCAGGATCGCTGATAGCGCGAATTCACGTTCTGCAGCTTTCCCCCCGCCTACAAACCAGTAAAGATGCTATTACCCCTGGTACCCACCCCTCAGGCGTGCAGTTAGGTCAAGTTTTTTGGGGATTCGCGTATCTAGCCCGTTGGCGGAACGTTCGTGGGGCCCTCGGCAGGCGACGTTTTCCGCGGTGTAACCCTTTCAAAGGTGCGGTAAAGCCAATGCAGAAACGCTTCTTATCGCGGTAGGGCAGTCGCGCTTCCCAAGGTAAATTATCCAAATTTTAGATAGACCTTATATTTGCTTGACAAAATGTCCCACGGGAACTATACAGACCACAAGTTTGCTCTACATTCCTCCCAGGAATGTACAACTGCGAGTGGAAGGGGAGAGTCATGTCAAAGATTTCAAGAACTAAAAGTGTGGTGGGGGTCTTATTCTTTGCGTTTCTATTCTGTATTTGTACTCCGATTAGAGTTTTAGGGCAGGCTGCCTCGACGGGCACGGTTGCCGGCACGGTGACAGATCCGTCCGGTGCGGCTGTTGCGGGTGCCGCGGTCACGCTGATCGACCCATCGACGAGTGACACGCGAAAGACGATGACCAATGAGTCGGGGAGATACATTTTCGCTAACGTCCCGCCGGGAACCTACAATGTGACCATAAACAAAACGGGATTCCGCGTGACGAAGTTTAGCAGTCAGGTTGTGAACATTGGATCGGCACTTACTCTCAATGCCACCATGGAACTGGGCTCGGTGAGCCAGATCGTCGAAGTCACCGCCACCGGCGCCGAACTGCAAGTTCTGAATGCCACGGTAGGCAACACCGTATCAGGTGACATGTTGCAGTCCATGCCGTCGGTAGGCCGGGACAGCAGCACCTTTGTGACCCTGCAACCGGGCGTTTCTCCCGACGGGAGCGTGGCCGGTGCGGTCGTCGACCAGAGCACGTTCATGCTCGATGGCGGCCAGAACACCAATGATATGGACGGCAGCATGCAGGTCTACACCCCGAGCTTTGCCGGCGATCCGACGGGTGGTATCGTTTCAAGCCAGATTGGCGGCAGCCCCACGGGTGTGATGCCTACGCCTCTCGACAGCGTCGAAGAGTTCAAGGTCAATACCGCCAACCAGACGGCGGACTTCAACAGTTCCGCTGGCGCACAGGTTCAAGTCGTCACCAAGCGCGGCACCAATTCTTGGCATGGCGCCGGCTACGAGTATTATTTTGACAACAATTTCAATGCTAACACATGGGACAACAACGCAGTTCCGGCGGCCGACGGTGGGCCACTTCCAAGGCCGTCGTATCACTACAACCGCTTTGGCGTCGCGGGTGGTGGACCGATCGTTTCGAAAAACATTCTGGGGGGGAAGACCTATTTCTTCGCCAATTACGAGGGCTTCCGTTGGAAGAACTCAGCCACTTACGAGCGGGCCGTCCCCACAGCTAACATGCGCGCGGGTATCCTCACCTTCGGTGGAGTGCAGTACAACCTGAATAACGGGGCCAATTGCGGACCGTCCGGAAACGTTGCATGCGATCCCCGAGGCATCGGTATCAATTCCTTGGTCCAGCAGATGTGGAACAAGTACGAGCCGCTCCCGAATGACCCGGCTTGCAGCGGCTTGTCTGGAGCACAGTGCGACGGAGTCAATGAACAGGGGTTCAAGGGCAATGTTTCGCTTCCCTATACTTCCAATTTCGGAGTCGCCCGCCTGGATCACGACTTTGGGGCAAAGTGGCATTTCACTGCCAGCTACCGCTACTACAAACTGGTCCGTAGTACTACCAGTCAGGTGGATATCGGCGGCTTCTTCCCCGGGGACACGCTAGGTACACCAGCTTCCAACTCCGTGCGTCCTCAGCAGCCCTGGTACCTGGTGGGTGGATTGACGACCAACATCACGTCGAATACCACCAACGATTTTCACTTCAGCTATCTGCGGAACTTCTGGTCTTGGGCCGATCCCGGCGGCGTTCTCCAGTTCCCCCAGCTTGGCGGTGCTCTTGAGCCTTTTGGGGAGAGTGCCACCAAGCTGCTCGCTCCCTACAATGTGAACACACAGGGTGTTCGCACGCGTTTCTGGGATGGCCAGGACAAGTTCTTCCGCGATGACGTCACTATGCTGAAGGGCAATCACCTCTTCACTTTCGGTGGCGCCTATCAGCGCAACTACAACTACCACCAGCGCTCCGACAACGGCGGAGGTATCAATTACCAGCCCACGTACCAGCTCGGTGAGGGAGGTGGCGGGGGCCTTGTGGACTTCTCGGCAACTAATCCTGCTGGCGTAACCAAGACCACGTGGGCCCGCGACGTTTCTGCGATCCTGGGCATCGTCACGGACTCACAAATCGCCTATACTCGCGCGGGCAATAATCTCGCACTGAATCCTCCTCTCACGCACGCCTTTGATCAGAGCACTATTCCTTACTACAACGTGTACTGGAGTGACAGCTGGCGCATGAAGCCATCCTTCACCCTCACGTATGGTTTGGGCTGGACGCTCGAAATGCCCCCAGTGGAGAAATTCGGAAAGCAGATTGAGCTGGTGGACGATGCGGGCCAGCAGCTTGACCTGAAGACGTATATGAATTCGCGCGAAGCTGCTGCACTGCAAGGCCAGGTTTACAATCCCACGGTTGGTTTTGCTCTCGTGGGCAATACCGGCGGCGGGCAGAAGTATCCCTATCTCCCCTTCTATGGTTCCTTCAGCCCGCGCTTTGCTGCGGCCTGGAACCCGAACATCAGCGAAGGCGTCCTGGGCAAAATGTTCGGCGGAAATAAGTCAGTCCTCCGCGGCGGCTACAGCCGCGTCTATGGGCGTCTAAACGGCGTGGACCTCGTGCTCGTGCCATTGCTGGGCACCGGACTGATCCAGGCGGTTCAGTGCCGCAACAACAACATGAACGGGACATGTACTGGCCCCGTTAGCGTCGCCAATGCGTTTCGCATCGGAACGGACGGCAACAACGCTCCGATTCCGGCAGCGTCGCCGACACTTCCTCAGCCGACCTTCCCGGGAGTCAACGACGTTTCGGCTGCTGCTGGTGAAGCGTTGGATACGCATTTCCGGCCCAATGTCGTGGATTCGTTCGACTTCACCATCCAACGGCAGTTGACCAACAAGATTCTCCTGGAAGTTGGATACATTGGCCGGAGAATCACTCACGAATATCAACCTGTCAACATCAACGCTGTGCCCTACATGATGACGATGGGCGGGCAAAGATTCGATAAAGCCTATGCCGCCATCGAGCAGGGACTAGGGTGCGCCACATCCTTTGCTGCTTGCGGCGCGAACATGCCATCCACGGCAGCCGCTGCCACTGCGTACGCCAACACCTTCGCGGCGCAGCAGTTCTTTGAGACGGCTCTCGGAGGACCGGGTTCCGCCTATTGCACCGGCTTTGCAAGTTGCACCGCAGCCGTCGTGTACAAGGAGGGCTTTGCCAAGAGTAACCTGCTCAATCAGGCTGTTTGGGGTTTGTGGAGTGATCTCGACAAGGGAGCATTCATCTTCCCCCGCAGCATGCTGAACACGCCCCTCGCGGGGGCCTTCGGCGGTAACGGCCAGCTCTCCAGTGGCGTCGGCGTCAATGCCAGCCTCGGTCGTGGGAACTACAATGGCGGGTTCGTTTCACTCAAGGTGACCAACTGGCACAATGTCACCCTGCAGGAAAACTTTACCTACAGCAAGGCCTTGGGCACCGGAGCGTTCGTTCAGGCCACCAGCGAGTACACGCTGAATGATCCCTTCAACCTCAACAATCAGTATGGCTTGCAGAACTTCGATCGGAAGTTCGTGTTCAACACCTACGCCATGATCGAAGACCCCTGGTACAAGAGCCAGCGCGGGCTAGTCGGCCGCCTGGCAGGAGGTTGGTCGTTGTCACCGATTCTCGCCATTGGCAGCGGTGCGGCGATCGGCTGTGGTACAAATACCGATGGCCAATCTTTTGGGTCGGCTGATGGCTCCAACTTCTTCACAAACGAAAACTGCATTTTGACGAAAAGGTACTCCGGTGGCTCAGCCTCGCTCCACAACGACGGTAACGCTGGGGAGTTCAACATCTTTGCTAACCCCAGCGCGGTGTTGAACACTCTTCGGCCTCCAATTCTGGGTCTAGACACCGGGACTGGCGGCGTTGGCGTGTTCCGTGGCCTGGCTTATTGGAACGTGGACGTGAGAGTGGTGAAAGACATTCACATAGTAGAGCGCGTCGGCCTGCAGTTCCAGTATGTCGTCACCAACGTGTTCAACCACCCGGTGTTCGCGGATCCGAACGCCTCATTCTTTGCCCAGGGCGTCGATCCAACATCTGCGGGATCCTTCGGTGTTGTGAACAGCCAGGGCAATAATCCCCGGCAGATGCAGTTCGGCATCCGGCTCAGCTTCTAATCCCTTCCAGCGAGTTTCAAACGCTCGCTGCGAAAACGGGGAAGGCCTTCTGGCCTTCCCCATTTTCATTTTTCTGGCACTCTCGCGCTCACAATACCTCCCTATACTCCAGTACACTTAGCCGCTGATCTGCGGAGGATTCGAATTGTCCAGACGCCTGCGCGCTGATTTGTCGCTCGCCCTCTGCTCGCTCCTCTGGGGTGCGACGTTTGTGGTCGTCAAGAACGGACTGGACCACGCTTCGGTGTTTATTTTTCTCGCCGTGCGCTTCAGCGTTGCCGCGGTCCTCATGGCGGCCTGGAGCAATCGGGCTCTCCAGCGATTCGAACGCGAGGATCTCTTCGCGGGGCTCCGCCTCGGCTGCTTTATGTTTCTGGGCTACGCCTTCCAAACTGCCGGCTTGCAGTACACCACACCGGCGAAGTCGGGATTCGTCACCGGCTCGAGCGTGGTGCTCGT
>JBGPIX010000291.1:0-6840 GCA_041485085.1 Candidatus Acidiferrum sp. | reverse complement strand
CGCTCCCTCAGCGATCTAACCGGCTGGTACGACCGCCTCAGCGCCCGCTCGGGAATGGATCCGCTCCTGATCGTCCCCATCTCTTCCTCGAATCGCGTTGCTCCGCAGCAGGAGCCTGCCCTCCACGTCGGCGCACTCGAGGAATCGCTCCACTTCAACACCGCCCTCCGCCTCCAGAATGAGTCTCAACCCATTCAGAATTCCGATCGCAGCGTTGGCACCGGCCTCAGCGGGGAGTTGATGCGCCGCCGCAAAAACTGTCTCCCCAGCGACGACGAGATCCGCCAGAATTTTCATGGCTCGGCAGGCCAAAGCTTCGGCGCTTTTCTTGCCGAAGGCGTAACGCTCCGCCTCAAGGGCGAAGCCAACGATTACGTCGGCAAAGGTCTTTCCGGTGGCACCATCGCGATCGCCGCAGGTCTTGCCGCTTCCCGCCGTGGTGACGTTCTCGCTGGTAACACCGTTCTCTACGGCGCCACTTCCGGCCAGCTCTTCATCGCCGGACGCGGCGGCGAACGCTTCGCCGTCCGCAACAGTGGCGCTCTCGCCGTTGTCGAAGGCGTCGGCCAGCACGGTTGCGAGTACATGACCGGCGGCGTTGCCGTTATCCTCGGACCTCTCGGCCTGAATTTCGGTTCCGGCATGACCGGCGGCCTCGCTTATGTCTTGCGCGCCGAAGCCGAGGATGTTCTCCATCGCGATTTCGTCACGCTCGCCGAAATCGATTCCGACGAAGAGAATTGGCTGCGCCGCACCCTCGAGGAACACGTTCACTTCACAGCCAGTCCTCGCGCCGCACGCATTCTTTCCCGGCGCGGAGCATTGCCGCTGGTTCGCGTTCAGCCGGTTCATTTTCAGGGCACCGTGGAGGCCACCTGGGCCCCCATTCTCGCCCAGCTCCAGCGTCGTCAAACAATTTTACCGGCGCCGGTTGCTGCGCCGCTTTCGCAAGCCGCGATTCACGCATGAAAGGGGCCAATACAGGCCCGAGAAAGGAAGGACATTAACTACGCATCTGGCAAGCAGACTCCGCTATAATCCCTTGCCGAGCGCTCTTTCACTATGGACTTCGATCAACTTACTACTTTCGTTTTCGTCGCTAAACTCAAGAGCTTTTCTCGCGCGGGCCAGAAAGTCTTCCGCTCGCAATCCGCCGTCAGCGCCCAGATTCGCCAGCTCGAACAAGCCTACAAAGCCCGGCTCCTCGACCGTTCCGCCAAGTCCGTCGAGCTCACCCCCGCCGGTGAAGTTCTTTTCGAGTACGCTGAAAAGCTCCTTCGCCTCCGCGACGAATCCATCCAGGTCGTCGCCGACCGCGGCAACGTCGTTCAGGGCCCCGTCGTCTTCGGCGCCAACGAAGCCACTTGCCTCTATCTGCTCCCCGATATTTTTGCCGAATTTCAGCGCCGCTACCCGCTCGTTCACATCAGCATCTACCGCAACTTCAGCCACAAGATTCTTCAGCGCATCGAGGACGGCTCCGCGGATGTCGGCATCGTCACCCTGCCCATCAAGTCGCCCAACCTAAAGATGCACCACATCTACAAAGATCGCCTGCGCTTCATGGTCAGCACAAAAAATCCTCTGGCACATCGCTCCAAGATCACCCTCGCCGAAGTCGCCGAGCAGCCGCTGATCTTCCCCCGCACCGGTTTCACTCGCCAGGTGCTCGACAAGCTCTTTCGCCCCTATCGCTCCCGCATCCATGTCGCCATGGAGTTGCCCAGCATCGGCATGATCAAGCGTTTCGTTGCCGCTGATGCCGGTGTCTCGTTTATCAGCGAGGGTTTTGCCAAGGACTATGTGAAAGCCGGCGAAGTGAAGCTCCTCACCGTCGAAGGTGTCGACCTCTGGCGCGAACTCGGCCTCGTCTACCGCCGCGACCGCAGCCTCCCGCGCGCCGCGCAGGCTCTCATCGGCATGATCCGCGAACACCGCAAAGTCCCCGAATCCGCCGAAGCCGCCGCCGGCTAGCCCGGGAACGCTAGCGTCCCCGGGAACGCGCCGCGAAATTTCCTTGTAGGGGCGCAGCACTGCTGCGCCCTTTCAGCCCAGCCGTCAAGCGTGTAGGGCCCGCCTTCCGAGGCGGACCGCTCTTCTCTTCCTCAGCGCACTCTGCGTCTCTGCGTTATCCCTAAATGTTTTGTCCTTCCCACCATCATCCATAACCATATGCCGGATCTATCCGCCGCTCTGCGCTCCCAATGCCAGACAGCTCCAAACCTCCCCACATGCAGCAAAACGTCTTTCCGTAGCCCCCAGTTCTGTCTTCTGTACAATTACACCACTATGGTGCATACTGGTGTTATGAGTGTTACAAACAAAACCGTCCGCCAGAGCGTCAGTCTTCCCGCAAAGACTGCGGCCCAGGTGCGTACCCTGGCCAAGAACCGCAGGCTCAGTTCCAATCGCATGCTCGTCGAACTCATCGAGAACGGCATCGAGGCCGAAAAGCGCAAGCAACAGGAGTTCTTCGAACTAGCCGAGCGTTTTCGCAACGCCACCGACCCTAAGGAAGCGGAGCGCCTTGGCGATGAACTTGGCCGAATGGTCTTTGGCAGCTAATGCCCAGGATCGCCCGCTGGGACAATTTTCCGGCGAACGTCCGTCAGCACTTGGTCGAGCGCCTGCGTGATCGGTCCATCAGCATCGCCGACCTCAATCAACTTCGCCTTTGGATTGAATCGCAGCCGGAAGTGCCGGATGGCGATTGGTACAAGGACTTCGGTTCATTCAAGATCTGCGGTCGCGGCTCCTACCCCAAGACCTTCTTGCTTGCCAGCCAGACTGCCCACGGCGTTGCTCTTTGACGCCCAGCCTCTACTCTCTTCATCGGCTCCCGCCACCCACTTTTATTACACCCTCCCTGGCGCCGCAAAAACCGCCACCTGGAGCTACCTCGTCGGCGTCATCCGCGGCCTCTCCCAAGGCTCCTTCCCCCGTAGCGCCTGATCACGTTTCCAGGCAGGTTTTGACAAAATATACCGTTGACAATATATACCGTACAAGGTATATTCTTGTGTTATGGCATGGACGGTCGAAGTCAGCGACGAGTTTGCCACCTGGTATCAAGGGTTGACCGAAGAGGAACACGAAAGCGTCAACTTCTCAGTGGACTTGCTCGAAGAACTGGGCCCGTCTCTTGGCCGTCCGCATGTGGACACGGTCAGGGATTCCCGGCATGCCAACATGAAGGAATTGCGGGTCCAGCACCGGGGCAAGCCCTACCGCATTTTGTTTGCGTTCGACCCCCGGCGCGCCGCTTACCTGATTCTTGGCGGGGACAAAACAGGTGATGCGAACTGGTACAGAGCCAACATCAAGAAAGCGGACGAAATCTACGATGCGCATTTGCGCGAGATTAAGGAGTAATCCATGGCAAGGAACTGGAAAGATGTTCGCAAGAATCTCGGGCCGGAACGCGAGGGCCGCATCAAGGCACGCGTGCGCGAGGAGATCGCCCAACTCTCGCTCAACCAGCTTCGCGAGGCGCGCAGCTTAACGCAAATGAGTCTTGCCGAGTTGCTGGGGATTCCGCAGGGCGGCATTTCCCGGCTGGAACGGCGCACCGACATGTACGTGTCAACTCTCCGCAACTACATTCGCGCCATGGGTGGAGATCTCAAAATTACCGCCGTGTTCCCCAACGGAGCAGTCGAGATTTCCCAGTTCGAAGACGTAGCCGAGCAGAAGAAGAGTTGACAGGAGAGCCACCATGCCAACCGCCGCCATCCATCCAGGCGAACACCTCGCCAAAGAACTCGACACACTGGACATGAGCGCGGCCGAACTCGCCCGAAAGCTCGCCGTGCCCACCAATCGCGTTACGCAATTCCTGCATGGCACACGCTCCGTTACGGGCGACACCGCTCTGCGCCTCGCCCAAAAGAAGGCTGGCAAATCCGTCGAAGCTCTGCCCCGGCTGAAACGCCGCGAACTTCTCCACGCGTAGAAGTGATGCAAGCGAGCGTGACCCCGGCCGCCCCGCGAAAAAAGAAGCCTGTTTCGCCCACTCGTCCATTAACTCTCAAGGCAAAGTACTGTTGAGACCGACACCGTTTGTAACCATCATGGAACTGTGCCCGCGATAGTTACTCTGGGTACGACCTCGGGAACCAGCAGGAGAGACTCATGCTGATTGCTTACGACGACCGTGGGCTCACAATCAAAGACACTCCAGGCGACGAAACGAGAGTAGACCTGTACCCAATCGAAAAACTCGGGAAACTCGGGGGACAAACTCGGGAAACTCGGGGGACAGGAACGTGTGAAGAAATTGGTTTTTGAAGCGAAACCAGCCGCGGGCAACGGTACGAGTGCGCGATCTTCGGCGATTCACTCTCCGGCATTCATCTCCGTTCTAAGTGCGGCCGTGCCTTGCCTTACTTACGCGGTGCCCGAGGCCTGCGCTTGCAGCCTGCGTTGCAGTCCGAACCAGCGCATTAGGTTGTAAGTCAGGCACGCCCACGTAGCCTCCATCGTGGCCTTGAGCCGACCTCGACAGCGGAATTGCCGCAGGCCACAGCGTTCCTTAATCCACGCATGTGCGAATTCCGCGACCTGCGATCGTTGCGCATAGATTTTCTGTGCTGCTTCTGTCTTCATCTTGGCTTTGAAGGCGGTTGTCGCGGGCGGCTCTGCGATACGTGTGATCGAGCGCCTCCAGGCGGGTCGCGCTCCCGACGGCGCGCATGGCTCACGCAGCGCGCAATCGCAGCAAGCCTCTTTCGGCGCGCGATACACGTGGGTGCGCACACCGTGTCCGCGATTCAGAATCGCGCCAGGGCGAAGTACTTCGCCCGCAGGGCAGCGAAAAACATCTTGCTCGGCATCGTAGGGAAAAGCGCTGCTCACAAACGCGGCACTGCGACCAAGCGCATCGCGTTCTGTCGCTTTCCAGCTGTTTTGCCAGGAACCGTAAAAATCCACGCCGTGCGTTGCGGCCGCCTGCACCGATGCATGATTGGTGTAATCACCATCGGCAATGACCTGCTGAGGTGCACGACCTAATTTCTGTTTGCAGCGCTCCAGGGCGGGATCCAGTTGGCGATAGTCGATGGCATCGGTGGTGGCTTCCACGTTCACCACCAGACCGTGCTGCGTGTCGGTCACCAGTTGCACGTTGTAGCTCGGCACTGTGCCGCCTTCGCCGTTCCGCATCACGTGCGCTTCGGGATCGCTGCTGGAGGCGCGCGCCACAAAGGTTTTGCGGTCGTGCATTTTTTCGCGCTGCAGCCGTTCTACTTCGCGCAAAGCCGCCTCCAGCCGGCTGGCTCGCTGCCGCGCCGCGCGCCGCTTGGCGGCGGCCTGGCGTTTCGCCAACTGCTCCTCGTTCTCGCCTTGCTCGTTCAGCACCCGCACCTGCTCGTGCGCCGCCGCCAGATGCGCCGCGATTTTCTCGCGACCACGGAAAGTGTTGCCGCCCGCGTTAGCTTTAATCTTGGTGCCGTCCAGCGTAACCCGTTCGAGAGTGATCAGGCCTTCGGCGCTCAGCATGCCCAACACCTGCGTGAATAGATCGTCGAGTGCGGATTTGTTGTCGGAGCGGAACCCCGACAAAGTGCGATGGCTCACAGGCTGCAACCCGCACAGCCACTGGCAACCCGGTTCGTATTCGCACTGCCGCGCCAGCTCGCGCGCCGAACTGATCCCCCGACTATACGCGTACAGCCACAAGCTGATTAACAACTGCGGATCGGTGTGCTCTCTCCCGGCACTGCCCTCCACCGCCGCGATCTGCGCGTAATACAACCGCAAATTCAGTCGCCCGACTAACTCCCAAATCGAACGCACGCAGTGCTCTGGCTCTACCAACTTCTCTACATCCACCGTTCGCAGGAAAAGTTGCCGGCGATCAATCGCCACTAGTCGCGGAACGGCGGTCTCGTCGTTGCTCATGTTCGCAGTCTACACAAAGCGACTCCATCCACCGCGCCAATTTCTTCACACGTTCCTGTCCCCAGGTTTTCAGGTTTTGTCCCAGGTTTTCGTCCCCAGGTTTTCCGTCTGGAACGTGTGAAAAAATGCAGATTCGCGATTTCGACGAAATCGGCGTTCAAGAATTTATCGTTTAGAGCACTTGTAACCGACGATTGCGATGTCTGGATACATTTTGGGTCACCCGACAAATCCCTCGGATCGATTTTTTCACACGTTCCTGTCCCCAGGTTTTCCCAGGTTTTCGTCCCCAGGTTTTCGCCAGGTTTTCGGTGGGGTACGTGGTGATGCCGGAGCATGTGCATCTTTTGATTAGTGAGCCGGCGAAAGTTACGCCATCGGTGGTGCTGAAGGCGTTAAAGCAAAGGGTTTCGAGAGATTTGCGGAAAAAGAAGCGACGTACTCCGGCGGCGCAGTTGCCCCTGCCCTTCATGAGCGTTGGAGATGATTTGCCGCGGTTTTGGCAACCCCGATTTTATGATTTCAATGTTTACAGCGCGAAGAAGAAAAGGGAGAAGCTGGAGTATATGCACGAGAATCCTGTGAAACGCGGACTGGTGAAAGATCCCGGTGCGTGGAGATGGAGTAGTTTTCTATTTTACGTTAGAGGGGAACCTGGATTGGTACCAATCGATCCCTTGGATTGAAGAGTTTTTCGAAGAGCAAACGGCGGGGCAAAGCCCCACGTGTAAACCCGACACGTGGGGCACCCTACTTATCAAACCGGAGGAAGCAGAGGCTGTCGAAGAAACAAAGGTCAAAGGCGAAGACCCACGTGTAAACCCGGCACGTGGGGCACCCTACTTATCAAACCGGAGGAAGCAGAGGCTGTCGAAGAAACAAAGGTCAAAGGCGAAGACCCACGTGTAAACCCGACACGTGGGGCACCCCACTTAACAAACT
>JBGPIX010000290.1:0-6849 GCA_041485085.1 Candidatus Acidiferrum sp. | reverse complement strand
GCACTGTGCCGAATGCCACGGCAATGCCGCCGAAGGCTCACGCAAAGCTCCGAATCTGCTGATTCCTGAGGTGCAAAACGCGACGCCCGGAACTCTTTTCTGGGTGATAACCAACGGAGTGGTTCGAAAGAAGATGCCGGTCTGGTCAAAGCTGCCGGAACCGCAGCGCTGGCAGTTGGTGCGCTACATCAAGTCGCTCGGCGGGCCTTCTCCAACTCCAGAGGCTCCCACCGCGAAACCTTGACGGAAGAGTCTTAGTTTCCAGTCTTGGCGGCTTCGTTCAGAATCATCGCGAGACGCACGCCCGCTTCGGTGAGGGCTGTTTCCGCGGCTTTGGCCGCGTTGTTTTGATACGCGTCGCCGATGGCTAGATGTTTGTCGAACATGCGTTTTCCCATGTGATTATTTTCGGCGCAGCTCTTCAGTTTCAAGTCCGGCTCAATTCCGATCTTTTCCGGAAAGGCCTCGTAAACAGCGGTCTCCGCTCGCTCGTGGCTCTCCCAGGCCCAATTGTCCACATGGATGCCGGCAGCTTCCCAGGCGGCGCTGTCCGCATGAAACTTTTCGTCGAGTTCGTCGGCGTACCGAAAGGGATTGGAGATTTCCATATCGCGTTCCACGATCTCGGTGTCCCAGAGCTGATGAAGGTTGGGCGAATAATCCTCACGCTCCGGATGCAGCGGATTGGGAAGGGGTTCATGGCGAAAGTATTTCACCGCCACGCAGTTTCCGCCGTTGTCGGCATTGTTGATGGCGTGCAGCGGCTGATGCATGTCCCCGACAAAATGGATGAGGTAACGGATCGCTTCGGCGCGCTTCAGAGGGTCGCCGGACTTGTCTTTCAAAATGGCGCGTTGCTCTTCGATAGCGCGCGTGACGCATCCTTCGGCGCCGCAGTATTCGGTCAAGTCTCCCTTATGTTTCCCGCGCGGAATATCGACATAGTGCCACGGACCGTTTTTGCGCTCGTTGCGCACGTCATCCGGCCAGGTGGAGGCGTCCACGAGCAGGTCCGTGGTGGAATTGCCGCACCAACGTCTCAATTTGGGATCGATGGGGTTCTCGCCAAGAAATTTTTGGATAAATTGCCGGGCTTCCGGCGTCAGGTGCTTCTCGGCGATCAAGGCGACGGTCTGATGGCCCTTGCAGCCCCAGGCTTGGGCTGTTGGGGCTCCGAGCAGGCCCACAAGCATGCAGGTAGCAATCCACGGGGTAAGATTCGAAAGCTTGGCAGGTTTCCGCAAGTCACCAGTCACTAGTCACCTTTTACTTCTTTAGGCGCTCAGCCAGCGCCCGATGGGTTTCCACGATTCTGTATGATCGCAGATCACGCGCAGCGCGGCGGTGATGGGAATCGCCAGAACCAAGCCCATGCCTCCCCACACCCATCCCCAGAAGAGCAACGCAACCGTAATGGCCACGGCATTCAGCCGCACGCGGCGACCGACTAGTTGCGGCGCCACGAAATTAATGGCCAAGACGTGGATAGTAGTGAGCATCGCCGCAATCAGAACGAACTGACCAAGGGTGTTCCAGTGCGCCAGCGCAATAATGAAGGCCGGGAGCCAGGCCATCACGGCCCCGATGTACGGCACCATGTTCAGGAGCCCGGAAGCGATTCCCGTGAGAATGGGATACTCCATCCCGATCATCCAGAAGAAAAGGCTGCTCGCTGCGATCACGATCAGCGTCACGATGCTCATTCCCGCAAGGTAATCCCGCAGCACATCGCGCAAATCTTCCAGCGTTTCCTTGACTTGCGTGCGCCGCGAGACGGGAAAAAGTTCCAGTGTGCCGTGCCAAACCTGGCGCTTCTCCGCAAGCATGAAGAAGACCAGAAAAGGCATGAACGTAATTTCCAGAAACAGGGCATATAAGGAACCAACCCCGCGGACGATCAGCGTACGCACGATGCTCGGTTCCGTGCGCACGGTCGCCGCGGAAGCGGCACCTTGCTCGGGCGCAATCTGCGAAACCTGCCCTTCGAGTCCTTTGATCTTGCCTTCCACCACTCCTGCAGCGCGTTGCAGCACACTGCTGTATTTTGGCCAGTTCTCCGCGAAATCCGCGGTGCGCGTCCAGAGGCCGTAGCCCACTGCAATCAACACGGCGATCAAGATCAGCACCATGGCCATCGCGCCGAGCGTTCGGGGCAGGCCCATTCTTTCCAGAATTTCCACGGCCGGATCAAGAAAGTAGGCGAGCAAAATCGAGAGCAGCAGAGTGATCACCACGCCTGCGGCGTAATAGAAAAACAGAAGGATGATCGCGGCGGCGATCACCCGCATGCTGAAGTTGGAACTGGTAAAGCGAACGAGCGATGGTGGCGTGGGCGTGGCGGACACAAGCGGCTCCGGTGCACCACGTTAGCACAGTCTTGCAAACTGTTTGAGGCGACGTGCGCGGTTGTTTCGATAGAGCAAATTCAGAGAATGGCATGACGGGCCTTTCCAATTCTCCCGTTTATGCAAAAGACATGCGCATGCCGGGCTGCCAAGTCTCCGTTTTTACGTGTGTTAAGCTTTTCTGAGGTCGTCCACACTGCACTTGGCCACGACCGGGCCGGCAGCTCACTCTGGAGAGACAGGCTTCTTCCCATGGCCAAAGAGTTTTTTGGAACCGACGGAATTCGCGGCGTCCCCGGTACGCCGCCGCTGGACGATGCCACTCTCTACGCCACTGGACGCTCACTCGGAACGTATCTCAAGCGCGAACATGGCGCGGCTCACGTGCTCATCGGTATGGACACACGCGAATCCGGTCCGCACATCGCCGCGTTGCTTGCGGCGGGTCTCGCGCAGGCCGGTGCCACCGTTGCATTCGCCGGAGTGATTACTACCCCGGGCGTGGCTTGTCTCGTCCGGCAAAATGATTTTCAAGCCGGCGTAGTCATCTCCGCCTCTCACAATCCTTTTCAGGACAATGGCGTGAAGTTGTTTTCGCACGCCGGAATGAAATTTCCGGACGTCGTCGAGGAAGAGTTGGAAGCCGGGATATTGAAGCACCGGGGCGAAGCCGCGCCGAAGAATCCGCCGCCGCTCACTGCCGACGAATCACTCGACGCTGAATATCTCACCTTTCTGAGAAAGCGATTTATCTCCGGCGCAAAGCTCAACGGTTTCCGTATTGTTCTCGATTGCGCCAATGGCGCAGCCTACAAGCTTGGGCCCGAGTTGTTCCGTTCGATGGGCGCCGACGTTGTGGCCATGGGCGTTGCGCCCGATGGTCGCAATATCAACGCCGGGTGCGGCTCGTTGCACCTGGAGGGCTTGCAGAAGCGTGTTGTGGCTGAAAAAGCGCGACTTGGCGTGGCTTTTGATGGCGATGCCGACCGCGCGCTGTTCGTCTGCGAAACGGGAAAAATCGTGAACGGCGACGGCGTGCTGTTGGCCGTAGCGCGTTTTCTGAAATCGCAGAACAAACTCAAAGGCAACCGCGTCGTCGCTACTTCCATGTCGAACCTGGGCCTTGAGCGCGTTCTGGCGCGGGAAAATATCGTGCTGGCGCGCGCCGCCGTTGGCGACCGTTACGTTCTAGAAGAAATGCTTCGCAGCGGAAACGTTCTCGGCGGCGAGCAGTCCGGCCACATCATTTTTCTGGATGACAGCCCGGCCGGTGACGGCCTGCTCACGGCTGCCAAAATTACCTCGCTGGTCTCCATGCACGGCAAAATCGAATCGCTCGTCGACGGCCTCCAGGATTATCCGCAACTCATCGTCAATGTGAAGGTGCGTTCGAAACCACCGCTCGACACGCTTCCCGAAGTCTCCCGCGCCCTGGCCGAAGCGCAATCCGCTCTGGGCGACAATGGCCGCGTCGTCCTTCGCTATTCCGGCACCGAGCAGCTTGCCCGCGTCATGGTCGAAGCCGAACACGAAGCCGACGTCCAGCGCTACAGCCAATCCCTTGCCAACGCCCTGCGCGTCTCGATCGGCGCCTGAACTCCTCATCTCTGCGAAACCTCTGAGTTCTCTGCGTCTCCGCGTTATCTTTTCTCGTTTGCCTTCATTTTTTTGGGGCATTGCAAGAAATCGCGGCCTCCCCGTTCTAATCGTGACGTAACAGGAGGCATTGTCATGGTTGACCGTCTGCGATCCCTTGTCGTTCGAATCCGTGAAAGCTTTTCTGCCCGGCCCCGCCTGATGTTAGCGGGTTGCGTCGCGGCCGGAGTTTTTCTCCTTTTCTTGTCCGTGTCGAAGCAGAGCGTACCGCCCGGACATCAATCCGGTGGTACTTTCCCACCGGGTAGCGTCGGTCCGAACAGCGAGTTCCCGCCCCCAGATGGAGTTCGCCCGATGGGCGTTGATACAAAAGAATTCAACGCACCGATGTCCTCGCGCGTGCCATCCAAGTTCTATTCAGGGGGATCGGTAGATTCAGCGAGTGCGTTCCGGGAGCCGCAGATCGCCTATTCCGCGGAAATTTCGGTTGCGACGAAGGAGTTTGCCCATTCGCGCTCCAGCCTGGAAGAGATTCTCGAGCGGCACCACGGTTATGTAGCCAAGTTGCGCATGGTGGGCCGGCCGGCTGGGAGCGTCCTTTCCGCTACGCTGCGCGTCCCTTCTTCCGAATATCGCTCCGCGCTCGCGGAGTTGAAAGCCGTCGGCCTCGTGGAACATGAGGAAGAAGCTGCCGACGAAATCACCCAGCAGCACAACGAACTTGAAGCGCGCCTGGTAAACGCGCAGAACGAGGAGCAGCGCATCGAGCGGCTGCTGCGGAACCAACTCGACAAATCTATCGATCCAGCCTCGCTCGAGCGTCAGGTGGCCATGCTTCGCGGCGAAATCGAGCGAATCCAAGCTGAACGATACGGTTCCGGAACCCGCGTCTCTTTCGCTAACGTTTTCTTTTCCCTGCGGGAAGAGCGCACTTCTCCCGCCGAGACCATCGGCGCGAAACTTCGCAACGCCGCGGTCAGTGGCTTGAACGACGCTCTCGAAAGCATCTCCACCATCCTGCTGTTTCTGGCCAGCCGAGGCCCGCTGCTCGCACTGTGGGCCGTGCTGATTTATGTTCCGGCGCGTTACTTCTGGCGCCGCCGGTCGCAGTTGGCCTTAAGCGAAGCGCAAACTCCCAAGAATTCATGACCACTCCAGCCCGGGACCAGGTTGAGAAAATCAGCCTGGTCTTGGAACTTTTACCCGCCTCGCGACAAGCAGCGCCGACACTACCCTCGGCGAGCGACGAGCAACTTCTGCCGGTGTTTTTCACACAACTAATTTGGACGCGCTATAGGCGCCAGCTCGCGATGACTTGATTTGTACGCGTTTGAGCTCGGCTTTTCCCGAAAGGATACTCTCCCGCGCATTCGCAACCGCTTACATTTACTCGTATTTGTGATGTTCGACACAAAACTACCGTAACGATATTTCATCTGTGCCCAGTCCAGACTCTTGATCGCTCTCTTAGTCGCCGCCAGCCTGATCGAGGATTCATCACCGGGAAAACGCTTGAAACACTCCCAAAGAATGGAGAGTTCCACCCGGCATTCTGTGGGATTTTGTAGACCCGGGCAATGTAACATCGAACTTTCTAAGCTGGCCCCCAAGTTAACCGCTGTGCTTTCAATCGGCTCCCACATCCCTAATGGGATTGCACTACGTGGCATCCCGTTTGCTCTCTTATTGTTCACTTAAAAGATTGGCTTCCCGGGGTGGCCGGAACCGATCCTCGACTCGGTTACCGGTTTGGGGCGTCAATTACGAAAAGGGGGCTTGCACCAGCCCCCTTTTTCATTTCCATAGCCTCATTGTTCTCACCGTTACAAAACTTGCGACTAGTCTGCCTATTCGCACACCAGCCTCATACCAAATACGAGAGGTCCTGCATCACCGTTTACGTACACGCTCCCCTCCCTCTTTCGGACTGAGAACTCTCAACGGCGACCTGCTGGCCAAAAAAATGAGCGGCCGCTGGGGGGAGCGGCCGCTCGGGCGTGGGATGGAGGATACAGTAATCCGAAGTCAGTTAGGTTCGTCAGACCGTTAGGCTGCGCTCGCGAGCAGCAAAACGGCACTGGAGCATTGATGCTCCAAGAAACCCAAAGAACTCCCGACTACCGGCCTAGTTTGCTTCTCAGGAGATCCGCGGTCCATAGCTCGCGCGATTCATTCTGTCCAGTACTTCCCGATACCGCCTCCGCTGCAATTTTGGTACGGAAGTACTTGCGGCTACACGCGTTCCACGATCATCTGCTTAAGTTTCTTGATGCTGGCTTCGTCGCGCTTGTAGAACGTCCACTGTTTGATCCGCTTGGCCCGCACGAGTCCGGCCCGCAACAGGATCTTCATGTGTTCGCTGGCGGTCGGCTGGCTCACGCCGAGTTTCTCAGCGATCAGTACGCCGCACACTCCGTCTTCGACGAGATCGCCGTCCACTTGCGGCCGGAAATGCCTGCGCGGGCGCTTCAGCCATTCCAGGATTTGCAGCCGGCGTTCGCTTGCCAGGGCGCGCATTACGATTTCTGTCTTCATATAGACAATTAGCCAACTCCCTAAGTACAATAGCAGAGGCGCCGCGAAGGGGAAATGGCCTTCGCGCCTTCCGCTGGAATAATAATCCGGTCCAGCGGGTCACCGTCAGTGGAAAATGAACGCCATGCCCATCACAGAAATCACCCGGGACCGCATCATCGCTGCTCATCAGCTCATCAAACCGCACATCCGGCGCACGCCTGTCATTGAAGCCGCCGGCAACGACTTCGGCCTAGGTTCCGTCGATCTGGTCTTCAAACTGGAATTGCTTCAGCATTCCGGCTCGTTCAAGGCGCGCGGCGCATTCACCAATCTGCTGACGCGCACGATTCCTGCCGCAGGCGTCGTGGCCGCCACCGGAGGCAATCACGGT
>JBGPIX010000289.1:0-6869 GCA_041485085.1 Candidatus Acidiferrum sp. | reverse complement strand
TTCGAAGAAAGAGCATTCGTGGGAAGGACTACAGTTGGAGCTTCTGCAGGTGCGATTGGGGCGTTCTTGGCACCTGAGGCTTGGGGAGCAAGTATCGCGGGGAGAGCCGCAGGGAGTTGCGCCGAGAACAGCGCAGCTTTGCTGGTGGCTTGCGGTATCGCAAAGTGAGCGGCAGGGGAAGAAGGAGCTCCACCAGCGGACGTGTTTACCGGAGCGGCCGGCTGCCAAGAGACCATCTGGGTTGGAAGGAATGAAATATCTTGTGTATTGGGAGAAGCGGGCGAAACGACAGGGATTTGAATGTCAGCAATTGTGTTCCTATCCGCCGGGGGATCACCCCCCTGGTTATTTGCGCTCCATTGTTGTTGAGCCACAGCAGCGATGCTCTTGTCACCGAGCGAAGCCGGTGAATCGGGGAATCCGGACATGGAGAGGTGGTCTACAGCAACGGGCACTTTGTCACTGAATGGAGGCGGCGTGTCTGGCAGGCTGGACACGGACAATTGAGGTGCTGAGATTGGCTTATTGTCATTGGACGTAGGTAGCGTGTCGAGGAAACGGGGCGCTGAGAGCTGATTCGCCGCAATGGAGTTCATGTTGCTGAGTGAATTCGATGCTTCGAGGAGGCCGGATGGGGGCAGTTGATTTGCTGCCACAGAATTCTTGTCGCGAGGTGAATTCGATGCGGGGCCGAATGGTGGGAGCAGATTCGCTGCAACTGATTCTTTGCAACTGAGCGAAGCCAAGGCACCGGGGAGTGCAGACGGGGAGAGTTGATTCGCCGCAGGAAGATTCTCGCCGATGGGGAAAACGGGTGCATTCGGAAAGCCAGGTGCAGCCTGTTGATCCGCTGCAATGGGGGTCTTATCACCGCGTGGAGCCGGTGCGCCGAAAACTGTGGACGAGGGGAATTGATCCGCGGCACCTCCGATCATCAAATCCGGTCGAGCTGAGGGCAGTAATGTCGGCGTTGAAGCAGATTGCGAGGCCGGAACGGCTACCGCGGCGGATGGAACTGCAGACTGCAAAGAGCTAGAACTCGGGGCCGCCGTCGCGGCTTGCGACTCGGGCCCTGCCAAAGCAACCGGCAACACGACGGCGCTCTGGTTGACCAGGGAAAGCGCATTAAGTGCCGGCGTGCTCGAAGGCTGCGATGAGGACCTTGAGCCGGTTCCGCCAAACACATTCGCGAGCATCCCAGGCCCTGCTGATTTTGCTGAACTACTTGATTGAACAGTATGCGACGGCTGAGTATCGTTTTGCGTGGTGGTCCGAACGAGAATCTCGCGAACAACTTCAGCGAAGGAAGGAAGCCCTCCGGGGTCCGCAGACTTATCGGGCGACGATGTGGCCGATGAGGAATGGGGAGCCTGTGGAGCTGTGCCGAGATTCAGTATGGGTAAGACTTCCATTGTGTAGTCCGTGCAACCGGGGACAAGAGATGCAAACTCGCTACCAAATCAGTGAGAGCGAGCAAGGGAAACGAGGTTCGCGATAAACGCTTGAATCAAAGGAAGTTGCGTTGCAGTCCGAATCAGCGCGTCCTAGGCGCCCCTAACTATGCCCGGGGGGATTGGGCAATGCTTGCCGGGCAGACCGGCAAGAACTATTCAGGGCGATTGGAGAACAAGCGCAGGAGGAAGGCTTCGTCGGTACTCTGTTGTTCGTGGCGCGCAAATTCCAAGTCGTAGGCCGCTTCCTGACGATCGCGCAAACCCTCAAACGTTTCCCGTTTCTGGCGAGCGAGTTTGTAAACCTCGAGCTGCTCTGTCCTTTTTTCCTCAGCCTGCTTTAGCTGCAGAAGCAATGCCTCATGCATCCGAGCGTAGCCGGCATCACAAACAGCGATGAAATGCAGAGCCGAGCCCGAAGATCCAGAAAGCAATTCCTGAAACGACTGGCGCTTCTGAGCGAAATAGCCATTTTCAAGCTGCTCGATATCCGCCCGCAGCCTGGCAACTACCGCCGCCGCCCCGAACAAGCGTTGTTCTTCCTGCCGCTCAAGACTGCGTCGGAAGCGCAAGACGGATTGGAGAGGATAACGGAAAGCCATGTGAGGTTACCCCGGAAGCGCCTGAAGAGACTGAAGCGTCAAATCAAACGGTGCTGAATCGTTCTTTTTCTGCTGAAGAAAGTTGTTGATGAGCGGCAAAGCAGCGATGGCCCGGTCAAGAAGAGGATCCGCGCCTTTTTGGTAGGCCCCGACGCGAATGAGATCTTCCGAGGCGTTGTAAGCAGCGAGAAGCTGACGAACACGCCGGGCTTTCTCGACATGCTCCGGCGAAGATACTGCCGGCATGAGGCGGCTCAGACTATCGAGCACCGAAATGGGGGGATAGTGTCCGCGCGAGTTCAGCCGGCGTTCGAGAATGATATGCCCGTCGAGCAGCGCACGAACGGCGTCAACCAAGGGATCTTGTTGATCGTCGCCTTCCATCAAGACCGTGTAGAAAGCGGTGATGCTGCCGGCGCCGAAGTTCCCGGCGCGCTCGATGAGCCGGGCGAGCAGTGTGAAAACGGACGGCGTATAACCCTTGGCCGTCGGTGGCTCACCGGCTGCGAGGCCAATTTCTCTTTGGGCCATGGCAAAACGCGTGAGGGAATCGACGACGAGCAATACATTCTTCCCGTGAGCGCAGAAATATTCCGCGACCGTAGTGGCAGCCAATGCCGCTCGAATGCGCAGCAGCGGCGATTGATCCGAAGTGGAAACAACCACGACGGCGCGGGAGAGACCTTCGGGGCCGATCGCGTCTTCCAGGAATTCGCGTACTTCACGGCCTCGTTCGCCGACCAGGGCGAGCACCGTGAGATCAGCAGAAGTGGCGCGCGTCATCATTCCGATTAACGTGCTCTTGCCAACGCCGCTACCACCGAAAATCCCGACGCGCTGGCCACGCCCGCAGGTGAGCAACCCGTCGATCGCCCGAATGCCGCAGCTCAAAGGTAAACGGATAGGGACGCGATCGAGCGGGAGAGGCGCATCCCCATGCAAGGGCCAATACTCGCGGGCGCGATAATTTAGTCCGTCGTCGATAGGTTTTCCAGAGCCGTCGATGACACGTCCGAGAAGATCCGGTCCAATGCGCAAAGATGGTTGAGTGCCGCGAGTAACAATGCGGTCTCCGAAGCGAATGCCACTGGGACGCTCCAGGGGCATGGAAAGGACAGTGCGCCCGCGGAAGCCGACGATTTCACCGGAAAAGACCTGCCCATCATCCGTGAGAATCGCGCAGCCTTCACCAACCGAGCAAATGGGACCATCCGATTCGACGAGGTGCCCGACAGCTTTGGTGACGCGGCCGGTCCACCGCAGCGCGGAAAATTCCTCCAGGCGCCGGAAATAGGGGTTCAAAAATGGCGACTTTGGCATCAGCGCACCCGAGGGCGCTGTTCGAGCAAATCGAAAAAGCCCTGCTCAATTTCCTTGAGTTGAGTCTCCAGGCTGATTTGCGTGCTTCCGATTTCGGTTTCCAGGGCCAGTTCGCCAGGTTGAAGAGTTGGATCGCCAATCAAATCGGGTGCGGGCTGGAAGGAACCGGGCTGGGAGAAATATTGATTCCAGAAATGAATGTCACCGGGGTGTGTGCGCAGGCGAACGCGGGCTCCCGCATCAAGCTTTTCGAGAGCTACGTGAACAATACCGGTAAGAAGAAGTGGATCCATCTGCGCTTCGCGATGCAGAATTTTCCGCGCGATAGCGAGCGCAAGCTGCACAACCTCTGGCTCGATGCGCGCGAAATAATCCTCGCGCTGGGTTTTGAACTGCTCGATGGAAGCGGCGACCGAGGTACGCAGAACGCCGAGTTGCTGATCAAACGCCAACCGAGCGCGCGCATCGCCTTCTTGAATGCCGCGCTCGAAGGCCACTTTTTCGCGTTGTTCCACTGATGCCATGCCATCAAAGTCATTCTCGCCGAAAGAAAAAAGCGCTTTGCCCCCCTTGGCATCCCCGGCGGGGTGATTTTCCGTCAAAACAGAGTGATAGTGAAACGGTCTCGAATGAGCTGTGGAGCCATTGGTGAGTACGCGTTCAGACGACAAAGGATTCCTCCTGTTCGGACTTAAGAACGATTTTCCCCTCGCCTTCGAGACGCCGAGCGACGGTGATGATTTCGTGCTGCGCGGTTTGGACATCACGCGAGCGCAATGGGCCCAGGGCGTCCATATCCTCTTTCAGCATTTCGGCGGCACGCGAGGACATTGATTTGAAAAAGTGATTCTTCAGGCCCTCGGCCGCGCCCTTAAGCGACGTCGCCAGGGTTTTCTTGTCGACTTGGCCGAGTAGCTCACGAATTCCGGCATCCTGCACTTCGAGAAAGTCGGCAAAAGTGAACATCAAATTGCGGATAGAGGTAGCCAGGGTGGTATCGTCTTGTTCGATAGATTCAAGAATGCTGGTAGTCGATTCCTGATCGATCTGGTTCAGAAGATCAGCAACGGCCTTCACGCCGCCATAGGCACGGCGGCTCTGTTGTCCGATGGAAAGGAGCCGGTTGTGGAGAACAAGCGAGATCTTCTTGACCATCTCAGGAGAAAATTGTTGCATTTGTGCAAGCCGCTTGACGGCCTGACCGCGAATTTTCTCCGGCAAAAGCATCAGGACTGCACGTGCCGCTCGCGTGCTCAAGTGGGCCAAGACTAGCGCGACGGTCTGGGGGTGTTCGCCCTGAATGAATTTAGCAAGCTGCTGAGGATCGGTTTTGTGGAGAGTATCAAGGTCTTGAGCCCTGTCTTCCTGAGCTTTGGTTACTTGTTCCAGCAGTGCCTTCGCCGAATGTTCACCGAAGGACCTTATGAGCAGCTTGCTGGCGTACTCCGGCCCTCCTTGCGCTAAAAAACCCATCGTAATGCTGAGCCGGTGGAATTCCTCGAGGACTCTGGCTCCTACGTCAGGTGAGATGTATTCGAGATCGGCAATTTCTTGGGTGATGACGTGAAGCACCGTTTCCGGCAACTGTTTGTAGACCCCCGCGGCCACCTCTTCGCCAAGAAGCACAAGAAGGATGGCCGCCTTGCGGGATCCCGTGAGAGAGTCGTTGCCAGCTTCGGCCATTATTTCCTCCCTTCCCCGCCAATCCAGCTTTCAATCAGACGGCCGGCCACTTCAGGATCTTCCTTCACTTTCGAGACGATCTCCTTCTTCAGGGAGACTGCTCGCTGCACTTCGGACGGAATCTCGACCCTGGGTTCCGCGGGTCCACCGCCGAGATGGCCCACTTGCTCAAAAGAACCAGAAGTTCCGCCAAGACTGGCCGCCGCTCCGGACGGCAATGGGGCAAACTGCGGTCGCTGAAGAATTTTGACAAATTGGTTCTTGACGGGGCGAAGAATCAGCATGTAGACGAGCGCGAAAAGAGCAAACAATGCGGCATAGCGCAGAAGGCCGGTCCAGCGCTCGGCAAACGTGAGAAAGCGTTGAAACCCTCCAGGAGTAACCGGCAGATCGGCAGGAAGTTGCCGGAACGAAATATTCTGAACAGAAAAAAGATCCCCGCGTTTGGTGTCAAAGCCGATTGCAGCTTTTGCAAGCTCCTCGATTTGCTTCATTTCTTCGGCTGTACGCTTGCGACGTGTCTCCTCGGTCCTGCCGTTATCCGTCTTTGTTTCGATCGCGTCATCCACTAGGATTGCTGCGGCGACGCGCCTTATGCGTCCCGCTGGTTCCAGGACATGATGCGTGGTGCGACTGACGGCAAAAGTCCTGCTCTCGCTGCGAATACCCTGCGTGGCACTGGCTGTCTTGGCTTGTGACACCGCGGCGGTGTTGCCCTGGGAATTGGGAGTATTACTGGGCGTTCCGGGAATGCCCGCAGGTTCAAGATCTCCCACCGTTTCTTGCGAAGTCTGTGAAGATAAGACGGCGGTGGCGTTCGGATCGTAGAGCTCTTGCGTGCTCTCTCCAGAACTCGAATCATAGTCGATGGTAATACTGGATTTGACATGATCGCTGCCGATGACTGGACTAAGCGTTTGAACGATGCGCTCCGCAAGCGTGGTTTCAAGATCCTGATTTCCCGTAGCAATCAGGCTGGTACGGCCGTGGCCGGGACCCGGCATTTGGCCATCGGTCGTGACCACCGTGACGTTCTGAGGCGAAAGATCGTCCCAAGCACTGGAAACCAGATTCGCGACGGAAGCCGTGATTTGATCGTTCAAACGCATGCCACGGAGCTTTAGGACCACCGCAGCTTTTGCGGAGCGCTCGCGATCACTGAAAAGTGACTCGTGCGGAAGCACGAGATGCACGCGCACAGCTTCAACGCCGCTCATGGATTGGATGGTGCGCTCGAGCTCCGCCTCCAGAGCGCGCTGGTAATTTACTTTTTCGGAAAAGTCGCTCCCCGACCAATTCGGCTTGTCGAACAGTTCGAATCCCATGCGCCCGCTGGCGAGGGGCCCTTGCGCCGCGGCTTCAATCCGGGCTTTATCGAGTTGATCGGAGCGCACAAGGACGGAGGTCCCGTCCGGAGAGATTTGGCTTTGAATATTCTGCGCCGCAAGGCGCTGGGCGAGACTCTGGGCATCGGCTGGAGCCATTCCGGAGTAGAGGGTTTTGTAATCGCCGCCGCTGAAAAGGTAAACAAAAAGCCAAAGCGTCCCGCCAACCAGTACCACGCTACCTGCCAAGATAATTCTCTGGCGGATGGTCAGGCCTTTCAGAAAGGCGCTGATTTGTTGCAGAAACTTTTCCATAGAGGCCTAGTGAGACCAAGGCTGGTGAAGATGTTTTTTTCTAGAAAGGTATCGCCGAGACTTGCTGGTAAGCCTGAATGATCTTGTTGCGAACTTGAACCATCATCTGAAAAGCGAGGTTCGCTTTTTCGACGGCAATCATGGCGGAGTGCACGTCCTGACCGTTCCCGGTC
>JBGPIX010000288.1:0-6880 GCA_041485085.1 Candidatus Acidiferrum sp. | reverse complement strand
CTTCCTCGAAAGAACAAGCCTGGGAGAAGAACACTCTCCAGCCAGCGCTAGAAAAAAGTCCCGAGAGACAGTCTGAATTCACCACCATTTCCGGGTATCCCATTCGCAGGCTGTACACCAAAGCGGATCTGCCTAATTGGGATCCCGAGCGCGATCTCGGCTTCCCCGGCGAGCCGCCATACACGCGCGGCATTCATTCCACGATGCATCGTAGCCGCCTCTGGACCATGCGGCAGTTCGCGGGCTTTGGCACCGCCGAGGACACCAACCAGCGTTTCCGATATCTCCTCGCGCAGGGCCAGACTGGCCTCTCCACCGCCTTCGACTTGCCCACGCTGATGGGCTACGACTCCGATCACGCGCTCTCCGAAGGTGAAGTCGGCAAGTGCGGCGTGGCCATCAGCTCGCTCGCGGACATGGAAGTGCTCTTCGACAAGATTCCGCTCGCCAATGTCACCACCTCGATGACCATCAATTCCCCCGCCGCGATCATCTGGGCGATGTATCTGGCCGTCGCCGAAAAGCAGGGCGCGGATTGGAAAACAATCTCGGGCACGCTTCAGAACGACATCCTCAAGGAATATATCGCGCAGAAGGAATACATCTATCCGCCGGAACCTTCGATGCGCCTGGTGATCGACACGTTCGAGTTCGGCGTCAAGAACACGCCCAAGTTCAACACCATTTCCATCAGCGGCTATCACATCCGCGAAGCCGGCTCGACTGCAATTCAAGAATTAGCGTTTACGCTGCGCGATGGCATGGAGTACGTCGAGTGGGGGATGCGCCGCGGCCTCGATGTGGATCAATTTGTCCCGCAGCTTTCCTTTTTCTTCAACGCACATAACGATTTCTTCGAGGAGATCGCCAAGTACCGCGCGGCCCGCCGCATCTGGCACAAAGCCATGGTCGAGCGGTACAAATCCAAGAATCCCCGCTCCTGGGCGCTGCGCTTCCACACGCAGACCGCCGGCTGCTCGTTGACCGCGCAGCAACCTTACAACAATGTCGTTCGCACCGCGATTCAGGCCCTCGCCGCCGTCCTCGGTGGAACGCAATCGCTGCACACCAATTCTCTCGATGAAGCTTGGGCTCTGCCCACAGAGTTCGCCGCGACCATCGCCCTGCGCACGCAGCAAATCATCGCCCACGAAACCGGAGTCACCAACACCGTCGATCCGCTCGGCGGCTCGTACTTCGTCGAAACTCTCACCAATGAAGTCGAGCGTAGCGCCTGGGAATACATCAATCGCATCGACGCCATGGGCGGCATGGTCGCCGCCATCGAGCGCAGTTACCCGCAGCGTGAAATCGCCGAAGCCTCCTACCGCTACCAGATGGCCGTCGACAAAAAAGAAAAAATCATCGTCGGCGTGAACGATTTCGTATCCGAAGAAAAGCCTCTCGACATTTTGCAGATTGATGAGACTGTGGCGCATCGCCAAGCCGAACGCTTGAGCAAGCTGCGCGCCGATCGCTCCCAAGCTGAAGTCACTCGCCGCCTTAACGCCCTCCGCGACGCCGCCAAAGGCAAAGACAACCTCATGCCTTTCATTTACGACTCTGTGAAGTCCTACGCCACCCTCGGCGAGATCTGCGACGCCCTCCGCGACGTCTTCGGCACCTACGAAGAAGTCGCCATCACCTAACCTATGCCTGAGAAAAAAATTAGAGTGCTGATTGCCAAGCCGGGCCTGGATGGCCATGACCGCGGCGCAAAAATTATCGCCCGCGCCTTGCGCGACGCGGGCATGGAAGTCGTCTACACCGGCTTGCGCCAGACCCCCGAGATGATCGCCTCCGCCGCTGTCCAGGAAGACGTTGACGTGATCGGCCTCTCCATCCTCTCCGGCGCGCACAACACCATCTGCCCCCAACTCATGAAACTCCTTCACGACAAAGGGATGACCGACGTCACCGTCCTCGTCGGCGGCATCATCCCCGAAGCCGACATCCCCGCTCTCAAGAAATCCGGCATCGCAGAAATCTTCCTCCCCGGCACCTCGACCCAAGACATAGTCGACTTTATCCACAGACGTGTCCCTCAATCCTGAATTCCACTTGAAATAAGTAGTTCCCATGTTACTATGCTGTAGACTCGGAGATCCTGATGAGGACCCCCTCACTTTGCGCGGCTGCGTTGGTTTTATTTCCTATGCTTCCTTCCGCGCAACTCGCTCCGGCTCAAGACAAGCCAAGCACGGCTTCTCCCACGCCCTTAAACTTCCCGGCGGAATACCCGCAGGATGATGCCGGTGTTCTCGTCGAGAATTCCGGTTGGGTAGCTCTTTCACAGGAATCCCCATCCAAGATTCGTACTAAACGCGGCTTGGTCGGATCGGTCAGTTACGGAATAATTCCTGCCGCGGTTATCACTGAATATCCGGGGCAGCACGCAGAGCTTCAAATCGAAAATCGCAGGCCGGTCTTCTGCGTTTGCAACATCCGCTCCCTACCGGGCGCCCCGGTGCTCGTAAGGCTGCATCCTAAGAAAGATTCGCGTGAGCTCGATGGGGGCAAGTTACCCGTCTTGGGCGCCAAGATCGGCGAGGCCAAGCAGTCGGATCTGGTTCCGATAGAAGTGGTACAACCGGAAAATTCCTATTGGCTCGTGCGCTCACGCAAAGAGCTCGCGGCCGGTGAGTATGCTGTGATGCTTGGAACTCAGAACTTCAGCATTTTTGCGTTCACAATTGCCAATTCGCCCGGCGGGAACCAGGCCCAAGCCCCAAAGAAACTGTAACGGCTATTGGACTCTTGTCTCTCGCACATGCCATGGGCCGTCCCTATTCTTGAGCGTTTACTCTCCTACGTTTTTCTTCCGGCTCTCATACATTCGCTTTACTTCCCGGTGCAGACTCTTCACACGATTCTCCCAATCCTGCCGCGCTTCCGGGTCGACTTTCCGCCGCAGAAATTCCTGCTCGCGCAACAGTTTCCGCCGATTTTCCAGACGCGCGGCATCCAGAACTCCTGCGCTAATCGCCGCCAGCACCGCGCATCCCGGCTCCCCTTCATGACGGCAATCCACGAACCGGCACTGGGTCGCCAGCGCATCGATGTCTGAAAATGTTTGCGCGAGTCCCTCATCTGCGTCCCAAAGTTGCATCTCGCGCAAGCCCGGCGTATCCATCAGCAGCGCTCCACCAGGCAACGCAAAGAGTTCTCTTGCCGTCGTCGTGTGCCGACCTTTGCTATCACTTTCACGCACCGGTTGGACCTCCTGCACAATCTCTCCTAGTAGCCGGTTCGCAATCGTTGACTTGCCCACACCGGAAGAACCCAGCAAGACCAACGTGTGCCCCGGTCTGAGAAACTCTTCTAGCTCACCAAATCCCTGCCCGGTCCTAGCGCTGACCACGCATACCACTGTGCCCACCGCGACGCGCTCCATCTCCGCGGTCTTCTCCCCCACTTCCTCGCAAGCATCCGCTTTGTTCAAGACAATCACCGGCTTCGCTCCAGACTCCCAGCACTGCGCGAGATACCGTTCCACGCGCCTCGGATTGAAATCGCCGTCCAGCGCGGTCACCAGCAACGCCGTATCCACATTCGCCGCGATCACCTGCTCTTCCATCTTCTTCCCCGCCATTTTTCGGACAAACTTGCTACGTCTCGGCAGAACCTCCTGAATCATCGCAGTCGTGTCCGCACCATGAACCTCCACCACCACCCAATCGCCAACCGCCGGCCAATCTGCGCCCTCATCGGCCGCAAGACGCAGCTTCCCGCTCGCTTCCGCCCAGCATTCGCCGAAGTCTCCCGCGACGCGCCAGAATTTCCGCTGCTGTGCAATCACGCGCGCCGGCACGGCATTTTTCCGATCCTCGCCAACCCAAAACGCTTCAAAGTACGCATTCCATCCCCACAAAGGTATCGACACGGAATAATCCTCCCGCAGCCATGACACAACACACGGCCGCCGCTAGTGCCAAAAGAAGACATCATTAGGTTCTAGTGGATTTGAATTGCGGGAGGGGGTGACGCGGTCAGTTCATGCCAGCCGCGGAGACACACCCGCCCGCAAGAACTTTGCTAGTGGTTCGCACAGGCGCCTCCATGGCTGAATTGAAGGCCCCCGCAGCTGAACGGGAACCTTCTTTGCTAAATCTAAGCGACAGGCTCAGTCTGAGTCAACAACTCAAAATTTTGAAGTTAGTGTACGACCTTCCCGTCCGTGTCTCGAATCTCGACCTTCCCCAGGTTCAGCTTCTTCATGTCCGCTTCGATCTTCGCGCGGTCGCCTACCGCAAGCACGATCATCTTTTCCGGCAGAATATATTTCTGCGCTATGGCTTGCGCCTGCTCGGCGGTCACGGCATTGATGCGATCCGGCAGCGTCGAGAAATAGTCCAGCGGCAAATCGTACGTAAAAAGCTCCGCAAACGTCGCCGCCGCTTCCGTACCGCGTTCGAACCGTCCCGGCAACGATCGCGAAATAGAATCCTTGGAAAGAGTGAGCTCCGCGGCCGTCATCTGGGTCTCGCGCATGCGCCGCAGTTCGTTAAAAACTTCGGTTGTCGCGGGAGCCGTCACGTCGGTTCGCACGTCGGAACCCGCAATGAACGGCCCGGGAGCGCGATGATACATAAAGAAGGAAAACGCCCCATACGTATACCCATGCGCTTCGCGCAAATTCATATTGATACGGCTTGAGAATAGCCCGCCGAGGTCGGTATTCATCACTTCCACAGGCGCGTAGTCCGGCGTAGACCGCGCCAGACCCATTGAGAAACACACCAGCGTCGTTTGCGGCGCTCCGGGGCGGTCCACCAGAATCAGCTTCGCATCCGTAGTCTCCGGCAAACCCAGCGCCGCTGGAGCAGGCCTTCCCGGCTTCCACCCACCGAACTGTTTTTCGAGCAGCGGCTTCAATGCCGCCAGTTTAATGTTTCCCGTCACCACCAGCGCCGCATCGTCCGGGAAATAGTTCTGCTTCCAGAAATGTTCCAGGTCGTCGCGCGAAATGGCTTTGATGGATTCCGTCGTGCCGCTGTCCGGATATCCGTACGTGTGGTGCGATCCAAAGAGCGCCGAGTCCAGCACGCGAACCGCCAGCGAGAATGGATCGTCCTTTTCTTGCACGATGCTGGTCAGCCGCTCGGAGCGCACTCGCTCGATCTCCGACTGCGGGAAGCTCGGATGCAGCGCCACATCGGCCAGCAATTCCAGCGCTTCAGGAAAACTCCGCGAAAGTGACCGCGTGGAGATTCCCGTGGTGTCCGTCCCCGCGCCCGAATTCAGCGTCGCTCCCAAATCCGCAGCCCGGTCTGCAATCTGCAGCGCTGACCGCGTCGCGGTTCCCTGCTGCAGCATCCGCGCCGTCATGCTCGCTAGCCCCGGACGATCCACGGGGTTTACTCCGCTTCCGGCATGCAGCACCAGATTCGCCGCCACCAGCGGCAATCCCGGCCGCTCGCTATACAGCACCGTCAATCCATTCGAGAGCTTGAATTTCTCCGGCACTGGCAGGTGCAAAGCGCTTGCAACGCCGGCCTTTGGTGCATCTTTGCGCCATTCCGCTTCCGCGTTTACCGGCTCGCCGTTGTTCTTCGATGGATCCTTTTCCGGCGCTTTCGGCGTAGCCACTTCAGCGCCAAGATCCTGCTTCCCCGGCAAGCCGTAAACCACCGCGCGCTGATTTCCATTCAGTTGCCCTTGCGCGAACGCCTGGATCGATTCCTTCGAGGCACTCTCATATCGTGCGATGTCCGCCGCAAGAAAATCTGGCGTGCCGAGATAGTGGTTGTAACTGTTCAAGCGGTCAGCGACGCCGCCAAATCCTCCCAGCGTCTCGAGTCCCGCAATGATTCGCGATTCGATTACGTTTCGCGCCCGAGCGATTTCCGCTGCCGTTGGCCCCTCTTTGCGAAACGCATCCATCTCTGCGTTGATCGCCTTCTCCAGATCCTCCGGTTTCACTCCGGCTTTGGCCGTCACCTGCACTTCAAACACCGAGCCCAGTATCAGCGACTGCTGGTTTACCGCCACGTCCTGCGCGATCTGTTTTTCATAGACGAGCTTTTTGTACAACCTGCTGGATTTCCCGCCGCCCAGAATCGTCGCCGCCAGGTCCGCTTCCGCATCGCCCGGCTTGAAGATTGGTGAAGTCAGCCATCCCATGTAAACGCGTGGAAGCTGCACATTGTCTTGAAAAACCGCGTGCCGCTCGCTGGTAATCGGCGGCGTGTGCGCCTTGATCTTCGGCACGTCCTCGCCGCGCTTCAGCGGCCCAAAGTATTTTTCCACCAATTCCCGCGCCTTCTCCGGACTGAAATCACCGACAATTGCCAGGCTCGCGTTGTTTGGCGCGTAGTACAACTTAAAGAAATTCCGTACGTCCTCCAATTTCGCCGACTGAATATCGAGGTGCGAACCGATCACTTCGCCATAGTAAGGATGCTCTTTCGGAAAAAGCTGGTGGAACAAGCCCTCTTCCACCACGCCGTAAGGAGCATTTTCCACGCTCTGCCGCCGTTCGTTGCGCACCACATCCTGTTGATTCGAAAGATTGGCCTGGTCGAGCTTGTCCGGCAGATAACCCATGCGGTCCGATTCCAGCCACAGCGCCAGCTCCAGCTGATTCGAAGGCAGCGTCTCGAAATAATTAGTGCGGTCAAAATCCGTCGTCCCGTTGATGTCCGAAGCGCCCGCCGCTTCCAGGAAGTGGAAGTGCGAACTGCCCGGCACGTGCCGCGAACCTTCGAACATCATGTGTTCGAAGAGATGCGCGAAACCAGTGCGCCCCGGCAGTTCATTCGCCGGACCGACGTGATACCAGAGATTCACCGCCACCATCGGCAGCCGGTGATCTTCGGAGAGGATCACTTCCAGGCCATTCTCCAGCTTGTACTTTTCAAATTTCAGTTGCGGCACTTCG
>JBGPIX010000287.1:0-6881 GCA_041485085.1 Candidatus Acidiferrum sp. | reverse complement strand
GTCACCGCGAGGCATCCGCCGGACCATGATGTGACGATTTCCCGGGCAAATTAAAACGCGGCCAGCAAGCAAAAGATCGCCGGATCGCGCTTCCTGAATTTCCAGAGCGCAGCATTCGTCGAGGCGCTTCGCAAACATTTCCGTGAAACCTTCCGGCATGTGCTGCACAACAATAATCGTGGAAAGAAAATCCGCCGGAATTTGCGACAAGACAAATTGCAACGCGTTCGGACCGCCCGTTGAAATTCCGATGGCGATAACCCGGCGCGGAGGAAACGCGGAGCGGCTTCCTTTTTTCGGCGCGGGCATGTCCTCGATGATGGCCGGCGGAAGTTTGCGGCCCGCGGCGCGCTTGGCGACCCTAATTTTTGCAATCAGCTGGTCGGCGATTTCGTCCAGGTGACCGGCAGCGGCATCCTTGGGCTTGGCGAGAAAATCGACGGCGCCGAGTGCGAGAGCCTTGAGCGTGGCGTAGCCGCCCTCTTTCGAATGAGTGCTGAAAAGAATTACCGGCAGAGGAGCGCGCCGCATGATGAGGCGCAGGGTCTCCATGCCGTCCATGCGCGGCATGTCCAGGTCCAGGGTGACCACATCCGGTTGCAACTCTTCAATCTTTTTCAATGCGAATGCACCGTCCATTGCCGTGCCGACAACTTCAATGGACGATTCACGCGCAAGGATCGCGGGGATCAATTTCCGCATGAGAGCGGAATCATCGACGACGAGAACTCGGATGCGGTCGCTCATGCGATCGCCCCCAAGGGGTTGGCGCGGGCAAGCCGCGAAAGAACCGCGGGAACGTTCAAGATGAGGACAACAGTTCCGTCGCCGAGAATGGACGCGCCGCTAACCAAATCGCTGGAGACGATTTCGCCGGGCAGAGCTTTAATCACCAGTTCTTCTTCGCCAACGAGGCTATCGACGACGAGACCAAAACGTTTTTCGGCGGCCCCAATGACGATGACGAAATGCTTCTTTCGAGCGGGCTGCGTATCAATGCTGCGCAGGCGGCTAAGCTGATCCAAGCGAACGAGAGTCAGAATCTGATCGCGGAGACGCAGAACTTCGCGCTGGTCGACGCGGTGAATCTCCGGATCCATGATGCGAGTGATTTCCACAACCGAGGAGAGCGGGACAGCGAAAAGACGCCCGCCAACGCGGAAAAGCAATGTCTGAATACTCGCCAGAGTCAACGGCGCACGAAGTTGAATCGTTGTACCGCGGCCTTTCTGCGAAGAAATGTGAACGGTGCCCTTAAGCCGGTCGAGAACGGTTCGAACCACATCCATGCCGATGCCGCGGCCGGAAACTTCCGTTACTTCGGCAGCGGTACTGAATCCCGACTCGAAAATCAGATTGAGCGTTTCCTGATCGCTGAGGCGCCGAGCCTCTTCCGGTTTTAGAATTCCCTTTTCGAGAGCGCGAGCGCGCAACTCAACCGGGTCAATACCCCGGCCGTCGTCGCGAACTTCGATTACCACCTGAGTGCCCTGATGATAGGCGTTTAGATAAATGGTGCCGCGAGCGGCTTTGCCGGCAGGCAGTCGTTCATCGGCAGGCTCGATGCCATGGTCCACCGCATTGCGAACGAGATGCATGAGTGGTTCGGCAAGAGCGTCGAGAATACCCTTATCAAGATCGGTGTTCTGCCCGGAAAGATCCAGCGCGACATCCTTGCCGCACTGCTTGGCGACGTCGCGAACGACGCGCGGGAATCGCCGGAAGAGCTGTTCGACGGGGACCATGCGAATTTTCAAAACGCACTTGTGAAGCTCATCGAGGATGCGCGCCTGGAAGGCCATGGCATCGGCAAGTTTGGCGCGCAGGGGATCGCGAGCGTGCTTCTGGTCAAATTCGGTGAGCGTGCGATTGAGCATGGACTTTCCGATGATCAATTCGCCCACAAGATTCATGACCGCGTCGATGCGGGTGGCATCCACGCGAAGAGTGCTTTCGGCGACTGCGGTGGCGGCAGAACCGGAGTTGGCGGCCTTCGATGCGCCACCATTTTCAGCAGCTTCAGCGGGGCCGACGACAACCTTCGCCGCCTGCGCTTCCAATAAATCGCCGAGCAATTCGTGCTCAGGAGTCTCCGCCGTCGCGGCGCGTTCAAGACGCACGTCGGAAACAATCGAAGGAATCCGGCAGCGCTGGAGAAGCTTTTCCTCCGACTGGGAGCTCGCCAAAGCCGCTTCGACAATTTCCACGGTCGCGGCAGTCAGATTGTCTTCCGGCCGCAATGCGATGAGTGTGCCGCTGCCGTGAAGAACGTTTCGAATGAGCTGGAAAGCAGCGGCGCGCATCAGGCTGTTGGGATCGATGCGAAGCGCGACGTTGTAAACGGTCTCGCCGCGATGCACGGCTTCCGAAATCATGAGCTGTTCGTATTCAGTCCAGGCAAATTGCGCCGGCAATTGAGGCGCAGCAGAGCCAGCGGCGCCCGGAGCAGCCGGCTCTTCCAACAATTTACGAATCATGGCGTGGAGAGCATCCACGGATGGCGGTTCCTTGCGGCGCTGGTACGAAGTGAGCATCGCGCCGAAACTATCCGCCGCGGTAAGAACCAATTCGGCGAGATCCGCGCCACGCGCTTGCGCAACCTGTGGAGTGAGCACATCCTCAAGTTCGTGCGCCAGCTCACTCAGCTTGTTGAATCCGCAAGCCGCCGAATCACCTTTTAAGGTATGCACGGCCCGACGGATGCGGCGAATCACATCCTCGTCAGCGGGACGGGACTCGAGTTCGAGCCCAGCCTCGTTAAGGGACTGAAGCAGTTCGTTGGCACTCTCAAAGAAGAGAGCACGCAACTCGCCGCCGCGATCCTCGGGAGGACGGCTCACGTGGTGGCCTCGTTGCGCTGGTAAGCGGTGCCGTTATTTTCATGAACCATACGGAACTTCTGGGTCAGACCGAAGAGACTTTCGGCATGTCCGACAAAGAGGTAGCCGGTTGGATTCAAGCAGTGCCAAAACTTTTCAATCAAACGCTTTTGCTCGGCTTCGTCAAAATAAATCATCACGTTGCGGCAGAGGATGATGTCGTTGCGGCGAGGCAAGAATTCAGTTTTCAAGTTGTGAAAGTCGAACTGGACGAGCTCTCTCAACTGCGGCTTGACCTTGTACTTGTCGCCGGTTTTCTCGAAATAACGGAGCCTGCAGGTGTAATCGACGGGTTCCATTTGCTGCTCGGTGTATACGCCGTCCTGGCCAACACGAAGGCTGGTATAGCTGATGTCGGAAGCAACGATTTCTACTCTCCATGGAGGAGGAATCAGCGGCTTTGGCGAGGGCATTTCGAACGGAAGCGGATTCCGCAGGTAGTAATAGGCGAGCGCATCGCTGATCAAAATGGCTACGGTATAAGGCTCCTGGCCAGCGGAGCAACCGGCGCTCCAGACTCGCAGGGTGTAATCGCGGCGCTCTTGCTTGCGGCGGAGAATGTCCTCGAGAATGGACTTTTGAAGCAGGTCGAGTTGCGGGCGATTGCGAAAGAAACTGGTTTCGTTGACGGTCAGATTTTCAAGAAGGAGTGCGAGCTCGGCGCGTCCTTCCCTGCTGGTGAGCAGGCGGTAATAGGCATAGAAAGAGTCGAGCTGGCAGGCTTTCAGACGGCGTTGCAAGCGATCTTTGAGGAAGTGAGAGCGGCGCTCATCGAAAAACATGCCGCATTCCTGATAGACCAGCGTCTGGAGGAGCTTGAGCTCTGCTTCGGTGAGTTGGACCTGGGCAGTAATCGTTCCCATTGTGTTTTCGTGAGGCGGATCCGAAGTTCGGCAGGATCAGTTGCCAGCCGAAAAAGCGTTACCTTGCGGTAGCGACGGGTTCCGCGGCCTCCTCAAGTCGTTTGTACTCTGGGCGGTGCAAGAGTTTGGTGATGTCCAGCAGAATAATGAGACGTCCCTTCAATTTGCCGACACCGGTGACGTATCCGGATTCGCCTTCGGCAAAAACACTGCCGGGGGCTTCGATATCAGAAGGCGGAATCTTCAGCACTTCCGAAGCCGCGTTAACGATGAGCCCGATCATCTTGTTGTCCAACTCCACGACGAGAATGCGATTCTTCTTATCGGGTTGAATCTCGGTCTGTCCGAATCGCTTGCGGAGGTCCATGACCGGGATGATTTTCCCACGCAAATTGATAACGCCCTCGATCAGATCGGGAGCGCTGGGGACGGTGGTAATTTCCGGCACGCGCACAATTTCGCGCACGGCGGCGATGCGAACGCCGTACGTTTCATTGCCGATGCGAAAGCCGACGACTTGAAGATCTTTTTCCATCGAGAGGTCTCCGGCCCTCTAGGAACGCGCCATTTCAGCGTATTCGTGTTCCTGCTCGCGGTCTGAATCCGCGCTGCGACGCTTGGCGAAGGAAGAGTCGCTGCGACGCGGGTGGTGCTGGGCGGAACGGTCGAGGACAAATTTGTCCATGCTGTCGAGCAAGTTGCGGGAAAGCTTGAGCATCTGCTCGGCGGCGGCGGAAAGCTCGGTGGAACTGGAAGCGGACTGCTGCACCAGTTCGCGCATTTTGTCCATGGCTCGGACGACGGCCTGCGCGCCGGAAGCCTGCTCCTCGACGGCGGAATTGATTTCCTGGGTAATTTCGGTAAGGCGGCTGGTGGCTTTAGCGATTTGGGAAGAACCAACGGATTGCTCGTTGGTGGCGGCGCCGATTTCCTGGGAGAACTTATAGACCTCGGTGACGACGTTGGAAATCTTGTGCAGCGCGGATCCAAGATCGTTCCCGAGGGTCAAGCCTTCCTCAACGATGCGCGTGCTGCGCTCCATGTTCTCGACGGCTTGGCGGGCTTCCCGCTGGATGCTCTGGATGAGGTCGGCAATTTCCTTGGTGGATTGCGTGGACTTTTCGGCCAGCTTGCGGACTTCATCAGCGACGACGGCGAATCCGAGGCCGTGTTCACCGGCGCGAGCCGCTTCGATGGCGGCGTTCAACGCCAGCAGGTTGGTCTGTTCGGCCAAGTCATCGATAACTTCGATGATCTTGCCGATGTCATCGGCACGATGACCGAGAATGTTGATGATTTCGGCGGAAGACTGAATGGCCTGGTTGGTGCGGTTGAGGCCATCGGTGGCCTTTTCCATGGTCTGAATTCCGGTGACCACTTCTTCGCGCGAGCGGTTGGCGATATCGAGCAAAACCTTGGCGGTATCGGCGACGCGCTGAATCGAGGTGACCATCTGATCGATGGAAGCGGAAGTCTCCGCGACGCTGGAAGCCTGCACTTGAGTGTTCTTCACGACGTTCTGCACGTTGATGCTCATTTCGTGCATGGTGCTGGTGACTTCTTCAATGGCGGAAGAAGCCTGAACGCTGACCTTGGCGGATTCGTCGGCCGCGCCCGCGACTTGATTCGAACCGGCGGAAACCTGGCCGGCGGAATCGCGAGTGGTGCGAACGAGATCCTGCAAACCGTGGGACATGCGCAAGAAGGCGTTGCCGAGGGTATCGCGCTTGGAGCGCGGCACGACTTCGACGGTCAAGTCGCCTTCGGCAACGGCCATGGAGACACTGGCCATTTCCTTGAGATAGGCCACCATGTTGTTGAATGTAGTGGCAAGAGCACCGATTTCGTCGTTGCGGTGAATATCAATGTTCTGATCGAGATCGCCAGAGTCTCCGATTTCGCGAGCGACGGTGATGAGGTGATTCAGAGGTTCGGTGATGGACTTGGCAGTTCGAAGGGCAATCACGGCTCCCAGAACCAAGGCGAACAAGGTGCCGCCAATGGTGACAATGAGGCTTGCATTGCTGGCCGTGTCCGCGGACTTGGTCGTCTGTTCGCCTAACTTGGTGATGTCGGCATTAGTTTGATCGAGAACAACCGAGGACTTGGTCAGCCAAGAAGAAGGATCTTTCTGCAGATAGAAGATTTGCAGGTCAGAGACGGTGGCGTCGCCCGAATCGACTTGATGGCGTTTGGCCATCAAAGGCTTGGCAAAATTGTCGGCCCAGCTGGCTTCGGTGCTCTCGACCTGGATCAGAGCGGTGCGCACGGCCTCGCTGGAGGCATTGGACTCGCCGCGCTTGATCTGGTCGACGATATCGGTGAGACCCTTGTTCACTTTCTCTTCATCGCGGGGATCGCCGCTGAGGAGGAAATTATTCATGTTGAGGCGATTCGTCATGACCTGATTGCGAACGGCTTCGATGGTGCGAAGGCCATCGAGGGCCGTGCTGGCATCCGTGCGCGCCGTTTTCTGCCGGTAACCGGCGAAAATATTCACGATAAATAAAAGTGTGAGGATGCCCAGGATCAGGCCAAATCCCGCGTAAAGCTTTTTTCCGATGGTCATTGCAAAATGCCTCCGCTTACCTCAGCAGGCCAGCATCGAGATGGCTGCTTCTGCTGGAACAACTCGGTTCCCCTAATTGGCGTGAAACTCAAATTCGACAACCTGCGTGGTTTCTTCCGGCGCAGACACAAACTTCCACTCTTTCACGGCGTCCTGGCAGGCCTGAACGAGCAAGGGGTGTCCACCCACGACCCGCGTGCTCTTCACATGCCCGTCTGGAGTGATGACCACTTCAATTTTGACCTTGCCGGAAACGTTCATCCGTTTAGCGAGTTCCGGATAAGCGGGTGCCGTCTTGGTCTTGACCTTGCGCTTGGATTCATCAGTGCTCCCCGATTGTGCGAACCCCGAGACGCCCGAGAAAACAAGAGCCGCAGTTGTAGCCACAGCCCACTTCCTCCACCGACTAGTTCTCATCGACACTACTCCTCATAGGATTGGAAGATGCCCCGCGTAAGAGAAGGCACGTGGGATGCCATGCTCCAGGGCCGCAGGAATAATCGAATCCGAATCCCTCGAGCATCGGTAAGCAATAGAGGAACAACAAGTTATGGAAATTTTAGAGGATGT
>JBGPIX010000286.1:0-6894 GCA_041485085.1 Candidatus Acidiferrum sp. | reverse complement strand
CAGGAAACGCTAGCCGATCGGCTTCTGGGTGTTTCCTTCGCTTGCTGGGGAGTTCTTTCCCTGGCGCTTCATATTCTGAATGCCACGCCGGAGCTTCAGGGCGCAAGCATGAGCGTGGTTGCCGCGGCTCCGTGCGCCTTCGTCGCCATGCTCATGGTCATGGCGCTCTACGAAGAAGAGAAGCGCCGCATCGAACGCAACATGCTGGCGCTTTCCAATCTCAATCTGGCGACCTCCAGCTTTGTGGGCGGTGAAATTCAGCGCATGCTTTCGCAAGCCCTGGACCGCGTGCTCGGCGTTGTGCGGCTGCCCGCCGGAGCGCTTTTCCTTCACCATGGTGACCCACAAGGCCCGACTTCCGTTGTCGCCGTGGGTCTGAGCGACGATTTCTGCCGCGCCGCCCAAGACGAGGGTCTCGACGACTATCTCGTCAGCCTCGTAGCGCGGCTCGGCGGCTTACTGGGATTTCGCGACCTTCGCGACGACTCCCTTTCGGCTCTCGAAAAAGAAAAGTCCATCCGGCGATTTCGTGAACTGGCGCTTGCTCAGGGCCTGCGCAGCGTTGTGGCCATCAGCCTTCAGGCTAAAGAGCAAGCCTTTGGCGTTCTGCTTCTCGGGACTCCGGACAGCCGGCGGTTCACGCCCGCGGAGTTGCGGCTCCTCCTCGCCCTGGGGCATCAGATCGGCATGGCGGTTGAAAACAGTTACCTCATACAGCAGACTTCGCGGCGCTCCGAAGAGCTTCACGTTTTGAATGAAATCGGCCGCGCGCTAAGCTCCACGCTAAATAAAGAAGACCTGACGAGAAAAGTTTGGGAAGAGTTGCGGCGCCTCTTCGACGTGGAAAACTTCTACATCGCCGAGCTGGACCCACTGCGCGACGAAATTCAATTCGATCTCGAGATTGTGGATGGCGCGCGCCTGCCCAAACGCGCACGTCCCGCCGGCAACCACATCAGCGAATACATCATCCGAACGCGGCAGCCCGTGCTCATCCGTGACAATTACGTCCGGGAGATGAAGAAACTCGGCGTTGAGCCCCTCCGCACAAAGGGATGCTTTTGCGGTGTGCCGCTAGTGGCCTACGATCACGCCATCGGCGCGATGGCGGTCTACTCCGACCACGAGCGCGTGTTCGACGAAGGACACTTGGAACTTTTGCGCGTTCTCGCTAGCGAAGCCAGTATCGCCATTGAGAACGCCCGGCTCTTCAGTGAAGAGCGCACCAAGGCGCGGCACCTCTCGCTGCTCAACACCATTTCTCGGAACGCCATCGCCACGCTCAATCCCGACGAGATGCTCGCCAAGATCACCGAGCAACTCGAAGCCGGCTTGACCTACGATCACATTGGCATCGGAGTGCTGGACTACGCGACGCGCGAGGTGGTAATCCAAGCCGAAGCGGGGAAACGCCGTGGAACACTAGGCCAGCGCATTTCTCTCGGCTCGGGCCTGATCGGTCATGTGGCCCGTAATGGACACATGGCCGTCTATCGCGCCGCTGCTTCGGCCGATGGTACATTGAAGCCGTTATTGTCAGACTCCGTCGCCGCCATCGCTTTGCCGGTTTTTTACGCGGAACAGCTTCACGGTATTCTCTACATCGAGTCGTCCGTACCTGTGGACTTCTCCGAGGAAGAAGTTCTCTTGCTGCGCACGCTGGCTGACCTTATCGCCGGCGCCTTGCACAACGCGCTCTCTTTCCAAAAAGCCCAGGAACAGGCGATCACCGACGGCCTCACCGGCGTCAAGACGCACCGTTTTTTCATGGAAGCCTTGTCCGCCGAATGGAAGCGTTCCACTCGAGCCGGGCGTGCGTTTGCGCTCGTACTTATGGACCTCGACCGTTTCAAATTCGTGAACGATTTCTACGGGCACCTCGAAGGCGACCTTGTTCTTCAACGCGTAGGGCAGATCCTGGAGACCAACTGCCGGCGTTCCGATGTTGTAGCCCGCTATGGCGGAGACGAATTTGTCATTCTGATGCCGGAAACGAATATGGAGCACGCGCGTCAGTTGGCGAGCAAGCTCCGCGGCTGGGTATCCTCGGATCCGCTGCTGCGCGAGAAAAACATCAGCGCCAGCTTCGGCATTGCCTGCTATCCGCTCCACGGCTCGTCACCCCAAGAGCTTATCCAGGTGGCCGACGCTTCGATGTACTTATCGAAGCATCAGGGTGGCAACGCCGTTTCCACCGCCGATCACTTCGATCCCAATGAGGCGAAAAAATGGAAGCGCGACGTCCTTGAAGCCTATCTGGGCGTCACTCTCAAGCGGCTCTTCTCGACGGGCCCCGAGGCCTTTGAAGAAATCTACCAGCGCTTGCGGCAATTCACGGAATCGCTGGCGGCTACCGAACCAGGGAACGGCCAGCCGGCCGTGGCCGCAGCTGGTGGTGCGCAAGCACTTCCGCAAGCGGTATTGGACACCGTCACATCGCTGGCGTTTGCGATCGACGCCAAGGATCACTACACGCAAGGCCACTCGCAGAAAGTCTCCGCCTATGCCGCGCTGATCGCGGAAGCCTTGGGGATGAAAGATGGCGAAGTTGAGGAGATTCGGCTGGGCGCGGTGCTCCACGACATCGGCAAGGTGGGCATCCCCGAAAGCATTCTGAACAAAAACGGTCCGCTCAATCCCGAAGAGTGGGAGACGATGAAGTCACATGTGAAGTTTGGCGCAAAAATCCTCGACCCGCTGACGCCGCTCGCGCACATCCGCCTAATGGTCCTGCATCACCATGAATTCTTCGATGGCTCTGGCTATCCGGAAGCACTAACCGGGGAAAGAATTCCGCTGGGAGCCCGCATCATTGCCGTCGCCGACGCTTTCGACACCATCACCAGCGATCGCACTTACAAAAAAGCGCGGAATGCCACCGACGCGCTCGCCGAACTGGAACGTTGTGCGAATGCACAGTTTGACGGCTCCATCGTGGAAGTTTTCGTACGCGCCATGCGGGCGCTGCCCAACCCCATCATCGAAGTTGCCGCCACCACCGGGCCGGTTCGTGATAACTGATCCACCGCTGTTTGCGTTTCCTTGACCGGACTTGCTACGGCTTGCCCGCCCACGGTAGTCGGGATAGGCCAATCTCGCCAGATGGAGTTTTCGCGTCCCGCGTATCTTATTGGATTTCAAGACTTTACCATTTATTAAAATTTACCTATTGACAAGAGGAAGGCACTTGTGGTAGAGTTGGTGTTGTAGGAAAGTGCGCCCCAACCATTTGGTTGGGGGTTTTTGTTTTTGGACGACCCGCATGGGTTTGCTGCTTTCTCCGTGGCCCTCCGCGCTCCGGTCCTTGTGTTGTCTGTGTTGAATCGCCCCGAATCGTTGTGGACCGACTTCATGGCTGTCCCATTTCGTAGCGCGGCCTTCCAGCCGGCCCCCTTCTTTTCCTTTGTAGGGGCGCAGCACTGCTGCGTCCCAGCTTGGTTAAGCCGGTGATTCTACGTGGACGTGCAAGAATGCCTGTCCCACCAGATTGTTTAGCACCCTCTCAAACTCCATTCCCGATAAGGACACAAAACCATGAAACACGAAAAAATCGATGCTGTAGAAGTGTGCAAAGAATTGGAAGACGTTCTCGCGCCCCGGCTCAAACTCTCGGTCCTGGACCGCTCCGTCTATTCGCATCTGCTCCGCCACAGCCGTTTCGAGGGCAAACTCCGGCTGCGCTTCTCGATTCTCTGGCTGGCCCACAACCTGGGCATTACCGCGAGGCGGGCGCGCGAGTCCGTCCGCCGCCTCGTGGATCAGGAAGTCTTGCGTCTGGTTGAGCGCAGCAACATCGGTCACGTGGTGGAGGTGCGTTTGCCGGGAGAGGTCCCCGCAGCCCGCGACGGCCGAACGGGAATCGGCAGCCGCGCCAAGTTACAGGGCGAGGTCAATCTGGACGAGCTTGATTTCATGCGAACTCCTGCTCTGCGCCGGACTCCCCGCCGCGCGCATTGCCTGGATCACGTGGTGCCTCTCGCACAGTCCGGAAGCAATTCGTACCGCAACCTCGTTTCCTGCTGCCTCAACTGCAATCCCCGGAAGAGCGACCTCCCGGCCGCGGATTTTCTGCGCCAGCTTTTCCGCGAGGGGCGCCTGTCGGCCAAGGACCTCAGCGCACGCCTGCTCGCCGTCCAGTCGCTCGCGGCAGGCAAGCTCTGGCCAACGCTCTCCACTGAGGAGGATGCAGGAAACGACCGAGGCAAGGAAATAAGAAAACTCAGACCGGGCGGCCTTAGCGTCGGCCTTTCCAATAACCGGGCCGCCGATGGCCGTGCGCGACGGCCAGCACTTGAATGATGGAAGGAAGCTCTCGATAAATCACCGCAAATGGAAATCGCCGCAAAAGGACCTTTTGCGTGCCGTGAATCCCGGATGGCCAACGCTGCGGAGCCTCAGCAATGCTGGCGACCGCGCGGCTCACTTCACCCGCAAATCTGGCAGCCGCGCCGGCGCTTCGCTCCCAATACCAGTCAAAAGCAGCCTCGAACTCCTCACTCGCTGCTTCGTGGAACTCAACTTCCTTGTTGGCCATGAGGGAGCTTCGAGGAGATTCGCCCGCGAACTTCTTCCCAGGAAACCGTCTTTGCTCTTCCAGATTCCAGATCCGCAATGCGCCGCGCGATCTCTTGCTCCCAGGCGGTTTCCGCGTCGTCATCGACTGTTGCATCCAGGCTGTCAATCAGCGAGCACGCCAAATCCGCGCGTTCTTCCTCGGACAGGCTCAGCGCCTTCTGCATTACCTCGGTGGCTCGTTCGGTCATGGCCTTAGTATACCGCGGCTGTCGGTCAGCAGCATTACGCTCTCCTCGACGACCAAACTAGCGCGCCTCCAAGTCCACATCCTTGATCGGCAAATCCCAGTGCGCGTCCAGGATTTCAAAGCGCCGCTGCTCCTCTTTCTTGTACGTCTCCTGATCGGGATAGAGCTGCTTGATCACCACCGAGCTGTCAAAATTGTCGTTGGCGATCGCCGCATTTTTGAAAACGATGGTGACCCGGTAATCCCAGCGGCCGTCTTCAGTCGTGTGATAGCGCGGAACGGCCATGCTCACCTTAATCATCCGGCCCAGCTCGATCTCCCTTTTCAGAACCGGGTAGTGGTTCTTCTTGAATAGCGCCAGAAACTCTTCCGCATGGCCCCATTTCGCTTTGTAGTAGTACTCGATCACATACGGCTGCTCTTTGCCTTCCGCAGCCATGGCGCTCTGCCGCGCCCCGGCTCCCAATGTCGATGACCAGAGCAGCGCTGCCAGCCCCAGCCCCGCCATCACCAGCAATTGTCGCGTTTTTGAAATTGAGATGTGCATTTGTGCCCTCCTCCCCGAACGCCTTTGAGACTACCGGGCAATCTCCGCAAATCAAACAAAAAACAATTCGGAGCCAATGGAATTCTGGTAGTGGGTCCGTGGGGGCTAGGTTCTAACGTTCGACAAAGGAAGTGGAGATATGCCGGGGATTTGGATTGCCGGTGCTGGCCGTCATTTGACAACCAGTGCACTCCGCAGGGCTGTAGCGCTTCTCCGATTCTCAAATCGTTCCCTTACATCTTGACCAACATGGCGTAGCCAAGCATCTCTCCGACAGTCAAATAGTATCTTGACATACGACTTAAAGTTAAATATTATTTATATACAAGACGGAATGAAATTAGATAGGGAACATATGCTCTTCAAAAGTCCAGTTTTGGGAGTCGAAGAAGAAGGCGTAATCAAAGCCATCTCGCATATGCATAAGGCGCTAAAGTATTCACTTTCTACGCCTTCTCGATGGGAGGGCGTATTGCGTAGAAATGCATTCGCCCGCGCTATCCAAGGATCAAACAGTATTGAAGGTTATGTCGTTACGAAGGACGATGCGATAGCGGCAGCAGAGGGGGAAGAGCCGATTAGCGCCCAGCATGATACCTGGCTGGCTGTCACTGGATACCGCAACGCGATGACTTTTGTGTTGCAGCTCTCTAAAGACCCCGAGTTTAAGTTTAACGAAGGCTTTCTGCGCAGTTTGCATTACATGATGTTGCAGCATGATCTTGCGAAACATCCAGGGAATTGGCGACCCGGCTCTATCTATGTACGGGACGAGGCAAAGGGCATAAATGTTTATGAAGGACCGCCTGCTGAACTCGTACACAACCTGATTTCTGAACTGATCGCCTATCTCAATAGTCCAAGAGATGAGGACCATATGCTCATTAAGGGAGCTATGGCGCATCTTAATTTGGTGATGATTCACCCATTCTCCGATGGGAATGGAAGAATGGCTCGATGCCTACAAACTCTTGTCATCTCCCAAAAAGGAGTTTGTGACCCCACGTTTTCTTCTATCGAAGAATACCTAGGCCGGAATACCCAAGACTACTACGCGGTGCTCGGAGAAGTGGGACAAGGAAAGTGGAATCCACAGAACGATGCTAGGCCGTGGATACGGTTAAACCTAACAGCGCACTATCGGCAAGCTGGTACTGCGCTAAGACGTGCTCGGTTGATTTCAAAGCTCTGGGAGGAACTAGAGCGGGAAATACGGAAACACCGCTTGTCAGACCGAACGATCTTCGCGCTATCGGATGCAGCAATGGGGTATCGCATTCGCAGTTCGCACTACCGGCGCATCGCCGATGTCAGCGGAGTAGTAGCGAGCCGCGATCTACGGGCAATAGTGAATGCAGGACTATTGGTTGCAAAGGGCGAGCGCCGAGGAAGGCTCTATGTAGCCACAGAGTACTTGAGATTATTGGCGCAAAAAATAAGAGAGACAGAGCCGAAGGACATCGGAGATCCATTTGTCAGTGGCGTTATGTTGATCGCGTAGATTCCCGAAGAATACGAGATGCAATCTGATTCACGTCAGGTTTCGGCGCGGTCTTCTTTTTGGACGGCCTCTTCTTTTCTTTTT
>JBGPIX010000285.1:0-6913 GCA_041485085.1 Candidatus Acidiferrum sp. | reverse complement strand
CCTCATCTGCCTTGCCGGATACATGCGCCTGCTCTCTCCTTTTTTTGTCGCAAAATATCCAAACCGCATCCTGAACATTCATCCCTCCCTGCTTCCCTCCTTTCCAGGCCTCGAATCCCAGCGCCAGGCCCTCGAATACGGCGTGAAATTCGCCGGCTGCACCGTTCACTTCGTCGACGAGAACCTCGACGCCGGCCCTATCATTATGCAGGCCAGCGTTCCGGTGCTTGATGGAGACACGGAAGCGTCCCTCTCCGAAAAAATTTTAAAAGAAGAGCACCGTATCTATTCGGAAGCTGTCAAAATTGTCCTGGAAGGAAAATACAAAATCGCCGGCCGCCGCGTTCTTCGGTCCTCATGAATAGGAGTGATTTGTCATCCTGAGGCTATCCGATAAGGATAGCGGAAGGATCTCAGCGTAAGATAAGACACCCAAACAACATTCATGGCTCTCAACCAATTCTCGAAATGACCGAAACCAAGTTCAAACCCGTAGCAGAACAACTCGCCTATCTGAAAAAAGGCGTCGCCGAAATCATTCCCGAAGCCGAGCTAACCGCCAAGCTCGAGAAATCCCTGAAGACTGGCAAGCCCCTGCGTGTCTATCTCGGCGTGGACCCGACCGCTCCGGACATTCATCTCGGACACACGGTAGTCCTTCGCAAGCTCAAGCACTTTCAGGACCTTGGCCACACCGCTATCTTTCTGATCGGCGATTTCTCGGCCATGATCGGCGACCCCACGGGCGTATCGGAAACGCGCCCGCCCCTGACGCGCGAGCAAGTCGACTCCAATGCCAAGACTTATCTCGAACAGGTTTACAAAATTCTTGACCGCGAAAAAACTGAAGTTCGCTACAACAGCGAATGGCTCAGCAAAATGTCCGCCGAGGCCGTAGTCCGACTCTGCGGCCGCTATCGGCTGGCGCGCATGCTGGAGCGCGAAGACTTTCGTTCGCGCCTTCAAAATAACCAGCCGATCTCCGTTCATGAACTGCTTTATCCTTTGCTGACCGCGTGCGACGCTGTGGAGCTTGAATCGGATGTCGAAATTGGTGCAACCGAACAAAAATTCAACCTACTCGTCCATCGCGATATACAAATCGCAGTACATCGCGAAAAGGCCGTCCAGCGCCAACTCGAGAGCCCGGAAATCAACGTGGAGTACGAGCGACGTGCGCAGGTGTGCTTGACCATGCCCATCCTCGTCGGCCTCGACGGCCAAAGAAAAATGTCAAAGTCTCTTGGCAACTACATCGGCATTACCGACCCGCCAAACGAGATGTTCAAGAACATCATGAGGATTCCGGATTCCCTTATGTGGGACTACCTTAAATTGCTAACGGACAAATCGACTGAGGTCGTTAAGGCCCTACAACTCAATGTTGAAGCGGGTACGACTCATCCTAAACAGGTCAAGATATCGCTTGCGAGAGAGGTTGTAAGAGATTTTCACGGCGAACCCGCAGCGGAGAAAGCTGCGGCGAATTGGCAGCAAGAAGTTGGCCTTGGATTAGTGCCTGAGGACGCCCCCGTAAAGACCTTGGCCGAAGACAATTATATTGGATCCAAGCCAGACAAGATGAAGCTGTCGCGAGCATTGTTGCGCCTAGATGCCGCACCGTCTCGCGCTGAGGCTGAACGTCTCATCAAACAAGGAGCAGTTGAACTAGACGACGGCGTGATCACTGACCCGACATACGAAATAGATCTAACCACGCCCAGAAAACATCTATTGAGGGTTGGAAAAAAGAAACTTTTCTACTTCATTGTCCAGGGATAAGCCTCCCGCTCGATTCCGTTAATCTAAGACTTCTTCGACCATCTTTGAGACATACTCTGCCACCGCCGGCGCCGCCGTGAGTCCAGGTGACTCCATCCCCACAAGGTGAATGGCCTGCGGCACTTTAGGATCTCGCGTAATCACGAAATCCATGATCCCCTTGTGGTCCGGAGCCGCAAGCTTCGGCCGCAGCCCCGAATACCCAAGCTGCAAATCGCTCTCCTCGATTTCCGGCAACAGCGTTTTCGCGCTCTCTGCAAACGCGGCGATAGGTAGCCGGTTCTTTTCGTAATTGTCTTTCCCCTCGACGTACGTCGCCGTCGGCCCCAGCAGAAACGTCCCCCACAACGTTTTCGTGAAATGCACCCCCAGGGTGAGCCCGTCTGAGTGCGGCAGCGGATACACAAGATTGTTGATCAGCGACGAACGCGGCCCCCGCACCTCGCAGTACTCGCCACGCACCGGATAAATCTTCCAGGAGTGATTCCCCAGCATTGCCGCAACTTCATCCGCAAAAAGTCCAGCGGCGTTTATGACGCATCGCGCCTCAATCGTTTCGTCTTGCGCATCCTCTTCGTCGCCGATGCGCAATCCCACTCGAATGGTTCTTCCGGAAGGTTCCAGCGAGGTGACCCGCGCATACGTAACAATATTCGCTCCCTGATTTGTCGCCACTCGCGCATACGCATGCACCAGTTCCTCTGCGGACACGATCCCGGTCGAGGGCACGTCCAGCGCGCTGGCGCCCTTGATGTGCGGTTCCCTCTTTCGAATTTCGTCTGCGCCGATCAGCCGAAGCCCTTCCACCCCGTTGTCTTCGCCGCGTTTCTTCAGCGCGATGAGTTCCCCTTCCTCATGCGCATCCACGGCCACCACCATCTTCCCGCAGTGGCGAAAGGGAACTTTGTGCTTCGCGCAAAAGTCGTAAGTGAGCCGATTACCTTCAACACAAAGCCGCGCCTTCAAGGAGTTCTTTGGATAGTAGATCCCGGAGTGATTCACGCCGCTATTGCGCGTGCTGGTCGCCATCCCCAGCTTGGGAAATTGCTCGACAAGAAAAACGTCCTGCCAGCGTCTCGAAACGGCGTTGGCGATAGCGCAGCCGATCACGCCGCCGCCGATGATCAGAATATTGGCTTGGTCCATGAATCCAGAATATCGAAATCAGAAAAAGGAAAATAGAAAAATTGTCTACCTGAGAAAATAGGTTGCCGAATCCTCGCTCGCCGGGGTTTGCACGAGTCACCAGTCACCAGTCACCTTGTTCCATCATTGATCGCCGCCCACCGCGTCAAAAAAAGCAGTGCACGGAACCAGCCGCGACTCCGTTCCGTCGTGCACCGCGTACGCAGCCTGTTTGTTAGCTTCGTAGCCATTGCGCCAGAGCGAAGCGGCCCCGTGCACGCCATCTTTGTTGATTGCGTAAAAGTAAATGTGAAACGTCCCGAGTTTCTTCTTGTCGTTCTTGTAGTTGTGTACGACGCGGCCCATGGCTTCCAGGCACGCATCCGTCGGCGATTTGCCCTGCCGCATCATTTCGATGATGGTGTGCCCGCCGGAAATCTTGATGTTTTCCTCGCCCTTCCCTGTCGAGCCCGCGGCGCCCACTTCGTTATCCACGCAGCATCCCGCCCCGATGATTGGCGAATCCCCCACCCGCCCAGGAATTTTCCAAGACAGCCCGGAAGTGGTTGTCGTAGCTGAGATATCTCCATTGGCATCCACCGCCATACACGGAATCGTGCCCGTCGGCGGATGCGCAATCACGCGCTCGGCATAAGCAATCTGCTTCTCATCCCCGTCGAAAATGGCAGAAATATGCTCTTTCCATTCCGGCGAATCAATCCCCGGCCGCCAGTTGAACGACGACGATGCCTTCCATGCCAGCCAGATCTTGCGCGAGTGTTCGGTCAGCAGATTCATTTCCTCGAAACCTTCCGCCACCGCGAATCGCCGCGCCCCGTCTCCCACGATCATCACGTGATTCGTTTTCTCCATCACCGTTTTCGCCAGGCGCGAAACATTCTTGATTCGCCGAACGCTCGCTACCGACCCTGCCCGGTGCGTCGGCCCGTGCATCACGCTGGCATCCAGTTCCACTTCCCCTTCTTCATTAGGCAGCCCGCCATATCCAACCGAGTCGTCATTCGGATCGTCCTCAACAATAGTGACTGCCGCGACTACGGCATCCAGCGTGTCACCGCCCTTCTTGAGAATGTCCATCCCAGCGCCCAGCGCATGCAGTCCATTAGCGCTCGAAATAATCAGCGGGCGTTTGCCTTGCGCCGCTGGTGCCAAGCTCGCGAGAGCAGGCGCATCGCCGTTGTCGGGAAGCGTTCGCCCGAATAGTTTGCCAGCGCTCGCAACCGCACTCCCCGCCAGCGAAGTTAGAAAAAATTTGCGTCGTGACCACAGTTCCATGGAAAGACCCTCCTAAGTGTGCGGAGGGCAATATACATCAGTTGAAAGTCGAAAGCTGAGGAGCCTCACGGAAACGTCAGGAGACCCCTCAGATCATGAATGGCTCGGTGATTTATTGCAGGACGAAACGTCGCGCTATTTCTGTCCTCTCGGGCAGCGCGCCCCCCAGTCGATTCGAATGCCGCTCAACTTCTAGCTGGACGCGGTAGTCTTCGCAGGAAATTCTCCCTCCCATCGCGCAATCACAACGCAAGCCACGCAATTCCCCAGAACAGTGACGGCGGTTCGCCCCATATCCATCAGCTGATCGATCGCAAAGAGAAGAAATAACGGCTCCATCGGCAGGTGAAACGAAGTAGCCACGCCAAAAACAATCAGCAACGAAGCGCGCGCCACTCCTGCGGTTCCTTTGCTGCTGACCAGCAGCGTCAGAATCATCATGATTTGCTGGCCGATGCTGAGATGCAATCCAGCGGCTTGCACAACAAAAAACAGCGCCAACGATTGATAGAGACTCGCGCCATCCATGTTGAAGCTGTAGCCCGTGGGAAGAACGAACGCAACAATTTCGCGCGGCACTCCGAAGGATTCCAGTTGTTCGATCGCGCGCGGCAGAGTGGCTTCCGAACTCGCCGTAGCAAATCCAATCGTGACGGGCTCGGTGACGACGTTGATAAATCGTTTGATCGGAATGCGTGCCCATAGCGCAATCGGCAACAAAACGCAGACAATAAAAAAAGCGAGGGCGACGTACATCGTCGCCAGCAATTTCAGAAGCGGCAGAAGCACTCCCAAGCCAAGGTGACCCACCGTGTAAGACACCGCTCCAAAAACGCCGAGCGGCGCGGCATACATCACCAGGTTCGTGAACTTGAACATCGTTTCCGAAAGGCTCTCCGCAAAAACGAGCATCGGCCTGCGTTTTGCTTCGGGAACCAGAATCAGCGCCATCGCAAAAAGGACGCTGAAGATCACGATTTGCAGCACCTGGCCCTCGGCAACTGATTTCGCAATGTTCTCCGGAAAAATATCGGTGATGAGTTGCGTCGCGGTGTGCGGCGAAACATTGAGTGATTGCGCCGTCGAGGCCGCTGGCAGGTGGACGCCTTCTCCGGCGCGGCTGATATGAATGGCGGCATACCCGATCAGCATCGCGAGCGTGGAAACGATTTCAAAATAGATGAGCGATTTGATGCCGAGACGCCCGACTTTTTTCAGGTCGGAGTGGCCCGCGATGCCGACAACGAGAACGCCGAAAAGTAATGGCGCGATGATGACTTTGATTAAGCGGAGAAAAATCGTGCCGAGGACTTGCAGGTTGACCGCGACCGAAGGCCAATCGTGGCCAAACTCCGCGCCGGCGAGAAGTCCGACGAAAATCCAAGTCGTCAACGAACGGCGCGAAGTGGCGTACGCGGCGATGAAAAAAATGGCGAGCCAGCGCAAAATTGCCGGGACTAGCGCGGGCAGCGGCAGTATCTGAGCGCCGGCGAGCAGCGACGCCGCGATGGCAATCGTTCCTGCGGCGATTGCTGCGGCGAGAAATTTGTTTTTCATCGGCACCCGGTGAAAGATTCCATCGGTGCCGAAAGGTATGCTGGTTAGCGCCGCATGTCAATGGAAACGCGCTTTGAAAACTGCACGGCGCGAATTTCCATGTAGAATGGCGCGCGCTGATTTACATCCAATACGACCAACTCCAGTCTTCGTACAGCGTGATGGCGACTAATCCACGCGCAACGCGACGAGCGGATCGATGCGTGTAGCGCGTCTCGCGGGAAGGTAGCAAGCCAGCAGCGCGACGCCCATCAGCAGCAACGTAATTCCCGCATACGTGAGTGGATCGGTGGCGCTCACGCCGTACAGCAGGCCCCCTGCCATGCGAGCAACTGGCAACGCCACTACAATCCCGACGCCTGCGCCGATCAGCGCCAGGAGCATGCCTTGCCTGAGCACCAGCGCCAGCACTTGGCGCGGCTGCGCGCCAAGCGCCATGCGTAGCCCGATTTCGCTCGTGCGCTGCGCTACGGAATACGCCAGCACGCCATAAATTCCAATCGACGCGAGAATCAACGCGAGCGCACCGAAGAGGCCGAGCAGCGCAGCGCCCATGCGCGCGGCCCACAGCCCTTGCCCCAGAAGTTGCTGCACGGTCTGCGCGTTGGTGAACGCCAGATTCTTGTCAATCTGCTGCACCTGCGTGCGCACCGCTCCAAGAAGCGCCTCGGGATTGCCTGTTGTCCGCACGATGAGCGTGGCGAAGGGCGAGTATTGCTGCCGCATCGGGAAGTACGCCACCGGCTGGGGATCCTCACCGATCTGGCCGACAACGGTGGTCCCCACAACTCCAACGACTTGAATCAGGTTTGGTTCTTGCACGACTGCGAACCGTTTACCGAGCGCTTCCTGTCCCGGCCAAACGAGATTGGCCATGGCCTGGTTGACAATGACTACCGGCGTGGTGTTTTCGCGGTCGAAGTCCGTGAAGTCGCGGCCGCTCAACAAGGGAATGCGCGTGGTCGCAAAGTGGCCAGGCATCACATCGTCAAAGACGACAAGCGTTCCGCGGTTATTCGGATCGGTCTGTTCTCCTTCACGAAAGATAGTAGCTGAGATGCCGCCGGCGAAAATACCGTTCGAGGATACCGAAGCGCCCGCAACGCCGGGAACAGTCTTCGCGCGCTCGATGACGTCGCGGAAAAATTGTTGT
>JBGPIX010000284.1:0-6964 GCA_041485085.1 Candidatus Acidiferrum sp. | reverse complement strand
GACTTTGCTGGCACGAGCGATTGCCGGCGAAGCCAACGTTCCCTTCTTCTCGATTTCCGGTTCGGATTTCGTGGAAATGTTCGTCGGCGTAGGCGCGAGCCGCGTGCGCGATCTCTTCGAACAGGGCAAGAAGAATGCGCCCTGCATCATCTTCATCGACGAAATTGACGCGGTCGGGCGCCATCGCGGCGCGGGACTTGGCGGCGGACATGACGAGCGCGAGCAAACGTTGAACGCGCTGCTCGTGGAGATGGACGGTTTTGAAACGAACGAAGGCGTGATCTTGATCGCCGCGACAAACCGGCCTGACGTTCTGGATCCGGCGCTGTTGCGGCCCGGCCGCTTTGACCGCCGTGTGGTAGTGGCGCGTCCTGACGTGAAGGGCCGCGAAGAAATTCTGCGCGTGCATACACGCAAGGTACCCATCGGCGATGATGTGGATTTGTCCATCATCGCGCGAGGCACGCCGGGCTTCTCCGGTGCGGACCTCGCAAACCTGGTGAATGAAGCGGCGCTGTGGGCTGCGCGCCTGAACCGCAAATTCGTCATCATGGTCGACTTCGAGATGTCCAAAGACAAAGTGATGATGGGCGTCGAGCGCCGGTCGATGATTTTGTCGGACGAAGAGAAAAAGAACACCGCGTATCACGAGGCCGGCCACGCGCTGGTTGCGGAGATGACGCCGGGCGCCGATCCGGTCCACAAAGTGACCATCATTCCGCGCGGCATGGCTCTAGGTCTGACGATGCAGTTGCCGGAAGCCGACAAGCACACCTACACGCGCGAATATCTGGAAGCGATGCTGGCCGTGCTGATGGGCGGACGTTCGGCGGAAGAAATTTTCCTCGGCCACATCACGACCGGAGCGGGCAACGACATCGAACGCGCCACGGACATCGCACGCAACATGGTTTGCGAATGGGGTATGAGCGAGCTGGGGCCGCTGGCCTACGGCAAGAAGGAGGAGGCTATCTTCCTCGGCCGCGAAATCACGCAACACCGCGACTATTCGGAAGATACTGCCATCCAGATCGACAAGGAAGTGAAGCGCATCGTCAACGGTGGATACGAGAACGCCAAGAATCTGCTGGCGAACAATCGAGAAACGCTCGAGCGCATCGCGCAAGCGCTCCTCGACCGGGAAGTCATTGACGCCAACGAAGTGAAGCTGCTCATTGAAGGCAAGCCGCTTCCGGAAAAGCCGCGCACGCCGCCCACGCCGCCGCCACAGGCTGCGCCGAGCGCGGACCCAAAAGTGGTGCGTCCTGAGCTGCGTCCGGCGCCAGGATTCACGCGCGGCGAAAATCCCGCAAAGGCCTAACTCTTTTTTGAGCAAATGACCACAGGGGCACCCGCCGCGGCGGGTGCCCCTGTTTTTTGGCGTGAAGGAGTACAATACCCGCTATGGGGAACCGTTCCGGCGAAAACCTTAACGTGACATGCCCGTGCTGCCAGGCAAAGTTGACCGTTGATCCGATTTTCGGTGCCGTGCTTTCGCATGAAGCACACGTCAAGCCTGGCCCGAATGTGGACTTGAGCGACGCTCAAAAGATCCTTGCCGAACAAAACCGCCAGCGCGAAGACAAATTTGCCGACTCCTGGTTCCAGGAAACCAACAAGGAAGACATCCTGACTAAGAAATTTGAAGAAGCGATGAAGAAGGCCAAGGACGCCCCGGCCGGCAAACCCATCCGCGATTTTGACCTGGATTAGGTAGGACAGGCATTCCTGCCTGTCCTTGTTCCTATGAATCCAGCAGTAGGAGGGCCAGACAAGAATGCCTGTCTTACCATGCATTACAATGGCTGCCAATCGATCGCATGCAAAAACGAAAGAAATTTCGGCTGAGGCTGGGCTCTGGGACGTTGCTTCTCGGCGAGCGCACTCTGGTAATGGGTGTGCTGAACGTCACGCCAGACAGCTTCTCCGACGGCGGAAAATTTCTTGAAGTGGAGAGCGCCGTCGAGCAAGCGCTGGCAATGGAACTCGCTGGAGCAGATTTGCTGGATATCGGCGGCGAATCGACACGGCCGGGTTCTGCCGGAGTTTCCGCCAAGGAAGAGTTGGCCCGCGTGTTGCCCGTGTTGCAGGCGCTTCGAGGGCGAATGAAAATTCCGGTTTCCATCGATACGCAAAAATCGGGAGTCGCGGAAGCCGCGCTCGATGACGGCGCGCAAATCATCAATGATATTTCGGGGTTGAAGAGTGACCCGCGGATTGCCGACGTCGCCGCGCGTCGCCACGTGCCGCTCATCCTGATGCACATGCGCGGAGAGCCACGAACAATGCAGGCAGGAGGATTTGCGCGGGACGTCATGAAAGATGTCCTGCAGGGGCTGCGGCGATCCGTCGCCATCGCGCGCAAGGCCGGCGTCGCGAAATCGCAGATCATCCTCGATCCGGGAATCGGCTTCGGCAAGAGTTTCGCGCAGAATTACGAATTGCTACAAAAACTCCCGCAACTGGCGAGGCTTGGCTATCCGCTCCTGGTGGGTACTTCGCGCAAAGGGTTCCTTGGCGCGACCTTGATCCGGGACGGCAAACCCGCTCCGCCGGAGGAGCGCATCTGGGGCACTGCCGCAACGGTTACGGCGAGCATGATGAATGGAGCACACATTGTTCGCGTTCATGATGTCGAGGAGATGGTGCAAGTGGCGCGCGTCGCGGATTGCCTGCTCGACCCGAATCAAAGGCCAAGAAACTGAACGCTGAGACAGATACGTAGAGAACATTGCCACGGGATGCTCGCGATTCCCTTCCTCCGGTATAATCCGCAATGCAATCAGGTCGCGCCGACCTCAAATCAGATTCTTTGGAAGAGAGCAAACTCATGCCTCGCCGCCCAGCTTTTCTTATACCTCTGTCGTTTAGTCTTTTCGCCTTAATGCCTTCGCTGCACGCACAGATGCCACCGGCGAAGCAAAATCCACTGCTCCCGGCACAGGGAAAAACGGGCTGTTCTACAACGGAGGCTTCTTCGTGCGCGCAGGCCGTGGCGAAAATTTTGCCGATCGTGATGGGGCCCTCACCGCTGGAGGAGAATCTGCGGCGGCTGACGGATGAAATCGGCGGGCGCGTGACGGGATCGCCGGAGATGGCCAAAGCCGTGGAGTGGGGCGTGGGAGCGTTTCGCGCCGCGGGCGTGGACGTTCACACGGAGAAATACACCCTGCCCGTAACGTGGAGCGAAGGGGACACGCGCCTCGAATTGCTCGGCCCGGTGAAGTTTCCGATGCGGCTCAAAGCGGAAGGCTGGTCGCCACCGACGCCGGCGGGCGGGATCGAGGCAAACGTCGTCGATGTGGGGTACGGCAACGAGGACGACTTTGCAACGGCGGGTGCTTCAGTCAAAGGCGCGATTATATTGGTTCACAGCGACATCGGCACAACCTGGGCCGATCTCTTCAACGAATATCTCCGGCCTCCCCTGATTATCGAACATGCCGTCAAGGAAGGGGCGAAGGCCATTCTGTGGATGGGTGCGCGGGAAAGGTTGTTGCTCTATCGCCACACGAATTCGCTCGTCGGTGAAATCGACAAGATTCCTCAAGCGGTCGTTGCACGCGAAGACGCGATGCGACTGGCGCACACCGTCGCTGCTTATCCTGGAAAAGTGCGCGTGCACTTCGATATGCCCAATAAAATTGGCGGGCCGGTCGAGCAACAAAACGTGGTTGGCGAGATTCGCGGTTACGAGAAGCCGGATGAAATCGTCATCCTCGGCGCGCATCTGGATTCGTGGGAACTGGGCACGGGAGCGCTGGACAATGGCTGCAACGCCGCGCTGGTGATTGAAGCGGCGCGAGCGATAAAGGCCACCGGGCTCTTGCCGCGGCGCACGATCCGCTTCGTGCTCTTCAGCGGCGAGGAACAAGGTACGGTGGGCTCCTTCGAGTACGTGAAGTCGCACCGCGCCGAACTAGACAAAATCCGCGCGATGATCACCTACGACTCCGGCGTCGGCCGCGTCACCGGATATTCGCTGGGCGGCCGCCGCGACATCGAAGCAGGCGTGCGCGAAGTCCTCAAGCCGCTGGAATCCTGGGGCGCGAACAATTACACCTATGACGCTTCCTTCGGCACGGATAATTTCGATTTCATGCTCGAAGGCGTGCCCACGCTGGTGGCCAATCAGGAGGAGGCCAACTACCTGCCGAATTATCACGCCGCCTCGGACACGCTGGACAAAGTGGATATGCGCGAGCTGAAGCTGCACACCGTGCTCGCCGCGTTGACGGCCTGGGGAATCGCCGATCGCGCCGAGCCACTCGGCAAGCGCCTTTCCCGCGCCGAACTCGATGTCCTCGTCAAGGAAACCGGCCTCGACCAGCAACTCAAATTGCTGGGCTACTGGGACGCCTGGCAGAGCGGCGCTCGCGGGCGCAAACCATAGCCTCGTCGCCTGCCGCTCGCGGCACACCCACGTGACGGGCGTCTCTTAGGGCGCATCGCATCTATCGAGAGGGCCTTCCCGGTATACTGGAAGCGTGACCATCACTGAGAATGAGCTGAACCGGGTTGAACGCCAATCCATTCTGGCAGTCGATTATGGTCGCGCGAGGATTGGCCTCGCTCTGGCAGACTTGGAAACGCGCATGCCGCAACCGCTGAGCACCATGGAGCGCATCAACCGCAACGAAGACATGCGGCGGTTGCGTGAGTTGGTCCGCGAGCATGGCGTGAAGCAAATCGTCGTGGGGTTGCCTCTGCGCCTGGATGGCACGCACGGCGAAATGGCCGAAGAAGTGGAGCGCTTCGCGCAGCGCGTGCGTAAACAGATTGGCGTCCCGGTGGAAATGGTGGACGAACGGCTCACCAGCTGGGAGGCCGAGCGCTTGATGGAAGAAATTCAGGGAAGATTTATCCGTGACGAAAAACTGGGCGGCGGCAAAAAACCGAAGAATGCGCAGGCCAAAATGACTGTAGATGCCGTGGCGGCTGCCGTCATTTTGAAAGAATACCTGGATCGGCAGGGGCAGACGGCCGACAAGGCCTGAGCCAACTGGGAAAGTGAATCGGTGAGGCTGAATTGAAGTTCTTTCTCGCGATATTGCTCTTAATCGTGCTGATTGCCGGGGTCGCCGCGGCATGGATGTGGTACGGCATCACGAAGCCTTATCAGGACTTCGCAAAGGAAGGCGTGTTCGTCGAGGTGCCGCACGGGGCCTCGCGCCGGCACGTGGCGTATCTGCTGAAAACCAATGGCGTGGTGCGCAGCGCGCTGGCGTTTGAGATTTACGCGCGGCGGCATCCGAAGCGCACACTACAGGCTGGCGAATACTTTTTCGATCGTGCCATGACCGGCCGTGAAGTCTTCTGGAAACTCGCCAACGGCCAGGTCTACCAGCAGCCCTTCACGGTGCGCGAAGGCGAAACGATGTTCGACATTGCCCGCGAACTCGAGGCAGGAAAATTCATGCGCGCGGGCGATTTTCTCTTTGCCGCGGGTGATCCGGCGCCGGTTCGCGATTTTGCACCCGGCGCGCAGACGCTCGAAGGATTCCTCTTCCCCGCCACCTATGAACTTCCCAGGCACCCTGCGGCCAGCGAATTAACCGCCGAAATGGTGCGCAAATTCAAGGAAGAGTGGAAGCGCGTTGCCTCGCCGGCAGCAGGTGGGACAACCGATGAGGGCGACCACCGCGCCGTGAACAGGGTTGTGACACTCGCCTCGCTCGTGGAGCGTGAAACGCCTAAGCCGGAAGAGCGGCCGCTCGTGGCCGGCGCTTTTGAAAACCGCCTGCGAAAGGGCATGCGCCTGCAGTGCGACCCCACGGTCATCTATGGAATGGAACGGCTCGGAAAATACAACGGGACGCTGACGGGCAAGGACCTGAAGTTGGATTCTCCGTATAACACGTATGAGCACGGCGGGCTTCCTCCGGGGCCGATCGGAAATCCCGGCGAAGCTTCACTGCGCGCCGCAATTCAGCCGACGCAAACGAATTATCTTTATTTTGTGGCCAACACGCAGGGCGGGCATTTTTTTAGCGCCACGCTGGCGGAACACAACAAAAATGTGGTGAAGTATCGCCGGTTGCTGGCAGGCCTGCCGGCGGATCCACCGCCGCCCCCGCCCAGCTCCAAGAAAAAACACGCCAAGCAACAAAGCAAGCAACACCGAGGCAAAGCACGATGACCGAAGATTTGAAAACAAAGAAGGCGCTGATTCTGGAGACCGCCCGGGAAATCAAGGTGCAGCAATGGACGCCGGCGGAGATCGATCAGTTGCGCCGCCGGCTCCTGGCGGAACATGGTGAGGCCGGCAAAGCCGGCTCCGACTACATCGCCGACGTGCTGCAAGACGCGGGACAGAAGGTGACCCTCAACCAGCAGGAAGAAGCCGAGGATCAATACGAAGAAGAATTCGAGGATCTGCTGCACTTCAAGACGCTGGAAGATGCCGAGGTCAGCATCATGCGTCTCGATGAATTGATGCGCAACTTTCGCTCCAAGGGCGAACACGCGGCTACGGAGCGCGTTTTGAACGTCGCGCGGCTCGGCAAGCGCCGCGCGGAAATGATCTCGCGCAACCATAAAGTGGAGGCCCACAAGCGCGCTGAAAAAGAAGAAATCGCCGGATGGTTCCGCATCTGGCTGGAAACGCCCGATGCTTTCTTCGACTGGCTGGAAGTTCGCAAGCAGGCCCCGGACTTTCGCGCCAAGTTTCCTCAGTTGGAGTCCGAAGAATGAACGCACAAGGAACCGCCGCACCCGGAAGCGGTGCGTTGGAATTGCCGCCCTTTTCCCTGGATGTGCAGGCGCTGAACCTCGGCGGCGACGTCAAATCGGTGGGACTCGAACTGGTCGAAACGGAGAACCGCGAGCCGGTTCGCGGCAAGGATGCCTCCGAGATCTGGTCGGCGGTCTTCCCTGCCCTTGCCGGGAACGATTCGTACGCCGTGGATTTTTTCAGCCACATCGAGAGGGTGCGGGAGTTTTGCAAGATGCGAGAGATTGCGTT
>JBGPIX010000283.1:0-7025 GCA_041485085.1 Candidatus Acidiferrum sp. | reverse complement strand
TGATTCGCCCAATCTGCCGCGAATCCTCCAGCCCGATGTGCGCCCAAGTCTTGCCACCGTCCGTGGACTTGTACATGCCGTTTCCGTACGAAATCGAGGAACGCATGTCGGCTTCTCCCGAGCCCACGTAAATCACGTTCGAATCCGACGGCGCGACCGCAATCGCTCCGATCGATGCAACCGCCTGCGAATCGAAGATGGGATTCCAAGTCCGTCCCGCGTCATTCGTCTTCCAAACGCCTCCGCCCACGCTCCCAAAATAGAAAACTTCCGGCTGCCCCCGCACGCCCGCAACAGCTAGCGTGCGCCCAGCGCGCGACGGCCCAATCGACCGCCACCGCAGCTCCTGAAATAATTTTGGATCGAACTGTTTTGGCGTCTCCGGTCCTGCAAACAATCGAATCGAAGCGCAGAGCGCGAATAGAAAAGTCAGAGTTGCGATAGCGATACGGTGCAATCTCACGTCTGGAATCTCCTGGCAGAGGGACAGCTTCCCCAAAGAGTGCTGAGTATATCCCAGCCGCACAAAAAACCGCCCGGCTCTTTCGAACCGGGCGGCAGGGAATCGTTGAAAGTGAGAATCGCCTACGCTGTTTCCAACTCTTCGACTTCTTCCAGCACCACCGGATTCGTCTGGCGAATCTTCAATTTACCCGTGACGAAGTAAGTCAAGAAGCCACCCATAATAATGAGCACTCCAAACAGGAGACCATTCATTCCCAGCACGGTTTCGTGGTTGCTTTCCACCATCGACAGGCTCAGCAGCAGCAGCGGAAAAATTCCGCAGCTGATCGCGCCCGGCAATCCGCCCGGCACCCGAAACCCGCGCTTCAACTCCGGCTCGCGGACGCGCAGCGCCACCAGCGTCACGAACTCCAGCATCAGGCTAAGCCCGTACAGCATGATGTCCAGCGTTACCAGTCGCTTGAACCCCAGCCCCAGGCAAAGTCCCCAGCAGGTCGCGCAGAAAATGATGGACACCCAAGGCGCTTGAGTCTTCGCGCTCAACTTGCCAAAAAACTTCGGCAGCATGCCGTCCCGTGCCATCGCCAGCGGCAGACGCGAATAGCTCAGCACCAGCGCATTGAACATCCCGAACGCGCTCATCATTCCTCCGAGCACAATCAGGAACTTGAGCCATTCGAATCCCAGGAACTTTCCGCCGATCACTCCCGCCACCGTCGCCCACGAGCCGTCTTCACCAAATATGGAAGCTGGGATCCCCGTCAAATAGACCGCCACAAACGGCAGCACATACGTCAACGCCACCAGCACCACCGCCGCAATCATGGCCTTCGGATAAGTCCGCTGCGGCCGCTCCACTTCCTGCGCAATCGTCGAGGCGTTATCCCAGCCCATGTAATTCCACATCGCCACCAAAACTCCGCCGAGCAATCCCAATCCCGTAGCCGCCGGCGCGGTGTGCGCTTCCGCCAGCGCGCCCATTTTGAGGGGCGCCATCACCACCATCAGCGCGAACGGCGCCGACAGCAGAAAGAAAAGCCACAGCGACGTAATTCCCACCACCCGAATTCCAGCAAGATTTAAGATCGCGCAGGTCACCACCACGAACAGCCCGGCGTAGACTCCATGATTCCCAACACCAAACCACGGCGACATCTGCTTCAAGTAGAAGACAAACAGCGTCGGGTAGATGGCCATATCAAAGATGCTTGCAGCCAGAGAGAGCCAAGCTTCCTGAAAGCCCCAGAAATTTCCTAGCCCACGGCGCACCCAGGCGTAATAGCCACCCTCTTGCGGCAGCGCGCTAGATAGCTCGCCGATCATGAACGCCGTCGGCAGGCACCACAGCACCGGCAGGAACAACAGGATCAATATCCCGTGGCCATAGCCCGCGCCGTGAATGATCTCTTCCGTCCCATACGTCCCGCCGGACACCATGAAAAACGTGGCAGCCACAAGGGGCCAGAGCGTAAGCTTAGCGACTCTCTTTTTTACGGTTGGGATTGCACGGGAAGGTAGCTGGGTGGGGAGCGATAAAGAACTCAATTTTTACTCTCGTCCTCCTAAGGGAAACTCGCTCTCGCCGCTGCGGTAAAGCGAGTTCGCATTCGCAGAATACAAGAGTCGCCACTGCATGCAAGAAAAAAATGCTGTGGAGCGATTTTTTTTTTGTCTGGCTAACCGTACTTTTGTACTACACAAACTCCCGCTTAGAGAACCCCGAGCCGCCGCCGCCCATTTCCCCGCTTGCGCCGTCTATCGGAGGGCCTGTGTTAAACTTTTCCGTTTGTTTTTTGCTCGCACAATCGCCTGAGGGGATCTCACGAATGAAGCTCTCGTTTCGTCTTTCCGTTCTTTCGACAGTTCTGGTACTCGCTCCGCTCGCTCTTGCTCAACAGCCTGCTCCCCGCGCCATCACCATTGACGACTATTTCCAAATCCGCGAGGTTCGCGACCCCCAGCTGAGTCCCGACGCGAAGTGGGTCACCTACACCGTCAAGACCCCCCTCCTCAAAGAAGACAAGAACGAAGAGCGCGTCTGGATGGTTCCAATCGCCGGTGGTGCACCCCTCGCGTTGACCGCCGAGGGCAATTCTTCTTCTCACGCTCGTTGGAGCCCCGATGGCAAGTTCATCGCTTTTCTCTCCGCCCGCGAGGAAGGCAAGGCCCAAGTGTGGCTGCTCAACCGGCTTGGCGGGGAAGCCGAGCGCCTCACCAACACCCCGCAGGACGCCGAGGACTTCGCCTGGTCACCCGACAGTCGCCAACTCGTTCTTATTCTCCGCGACCCTAGCCCCGAGGAACTCGAAGCCGCTAAGGAGAAGGCCGCAAAAGACAGCGCCCCCTCTGAGAAGGAGAAAAAATCCAAGACGCAGAAGCCCTGGGTCATCGATCGTTTGCAATTCAAGCTCGACGAAATCGGTTACCTTGATCGCCGCCGTACGCACCTCTACGTGTTCGACTTAGCGGCGAAGTCCTTCACGCAAATTACCTCCGGCGACTTCGATGACTCCGAGCCTGCCTGGTCACCCGATGGCAAGTTCCTGGCTTTCAGTAGCAACCGCTCCACGCCCGACCCCGACGCCACTTATGACATCAACATTTGGGTGGTCGCTGCCGGTAACACCGACAAGGGCGCCCATCTCACCCAAGTCACCACCAATCCTGGCGCTGACGGTTCCCCAGCCTGGTCCCCGGACGGCAAGTGGATCGCCTACGTCACCCAGCTCGATCCCCACCTCTTCGACTACGCCACCAAACATCTGGCGATAGCTCCGGCCACTGGCGGTGAAGCAAAAGTCCTCACCCTCGCGCTCGATCGCATGGTGTCCACCCCCCACTTTTCCCCCGACGGCAAGTTCATCTATTTCATCGCCGATGATGACGGCACCCAAAATGTTTGCGGCATCCCCGTCACCGGGGGCGAAATCACCCGGCCCTTCGGCGGCCGCGTCATGGTCAACGACTACTCTCTCGCCAAAACCGGAGACCTCGTCGCCCAGATCGCCACCATCGACCGCCCCGACGAGCTCTACACTATTCCTGAAGGCAAACTCACCCAGATCAGCCACACCAACGACGCCCTAATGAGCCAGCTCAAGCTCACCCACGGCGAATACGTCCACTTCAAGAGCAAAGACGGCACAACCGTTTCCGGCTATCTTTATAAGCCGCTCGACTACGTCCCCGGCAAAAGGTATCCCACGATCCTCCGTCCGCACGGCGGCCCGGTTTGGGCCTATTACGCCGAGTTCGATCACCTGCCTCAACTACTCGCCGCCAACGGCTACGCCGTCCTCTTTCCGAACCCCCGCGGCTCCACTGGGTACGGCCAGGATTTTGCCAAAGCCATCTGGGCCGATTGGGGAAACAAGGATTTTCAGGACGACATGGCCATGGTCGATTACGCTATCGAGCAGGGCATTGCCGACCCGGAAAAGCTGGCCGTGGGCGGCTGGTCCTACGGCGGCATGTCCACCGACTTCATCATTGCCCAGACCACGCGCTTCAAAGCCGCCATCTCCGGTGCCGGCGTCGCCTTCATGGCCAGCATGTACGGCCACGACCACTATCAGCGCGACTATGAAGCCGAACTCGGCCGTCCCTGGGAGAACAAAGCTGTCTGGGAGCACGTCTCCCCGTTCTACCGCGTCAATAGCATCACCACGCCCACGCTCTTCATGGGCGGCGAGATCGACTGGAACGTCCCCATCCTCGGCGGCGAACAGATGTACCAGGCCCTGAAGCGCCTCGGCCGCACCGCCGAACTCGTCGTCTACCCCGGCGAATACCACGAATTCAAAACGCCCTCCCACATCAAAGACCGCCTCGAACGCTACCTAGCTTGGTACGGTCATTACGTGAAGGGAGAATTGACTCCCGCTCGCCCCCAATCCGCGCCGAAGCCGTAGGGGCGGTTCTGCATGAAACGGATTCCAGCGCGTACGCGTCCCACTGAAAGCGAGTGCTTCCCCAGGGTGATTTCCAGACAAGCATTTAAATACGACGGTCGGAGGATGATGGTGCGAAAGCATGCGAGTGCGTTAGCGGTATTCCTGCTGTTGCTGGCGGTCCTGCCTTTGGCGGCGCAATCGCCCAGCCAGGCCGATTTGTCAGCGATCCATCAAATTAAGGAAGAAGGCTTCACCGATTCCAAAGTAATGGAAATTATGAGTTACCTGACAGACGTCTACGGTCCCCGCCTAACGAATTCGCCGGACATCAAAGAGGCCGCCAACTGGACCACCGGCAAGATGAAGGAATGGCAGCTCGCCAACGTCCATCTCGAGCCTTGGGGTCCCTTCGGCCGCGGCTGGTCCAACGAGCGCTTTTCCGCGCAGATAATTTCTCCTCGGCCATTTCCACTGATTGCCTATCCCAAAGCCTGGACACCCGGGACGAATGGACCGCTAACTGCCGACGCGTTCCTCGCGCCCATTCTGAAAGAAGAAGACTTCGCCAAATACCGCGGACTGCTCAAAGGAAAGTTTGTCCTGACCGCCGCCATCCCCGAAAATCCCGAGCGCTTCGAGCCCCAAGCCCATCGCTACACCGATGCGGAGCTGGCGGACCTCGCGACTCAACCAGTCCCATCGGCACAGAGTCCCGAAGACCGCTTTGCGCAGTTCCGCGCGCAACGCGAATTCCAGCTCAAGGTCCAAAAATTTCTCGTCGAAGAAGGTGCCGCCGCATGGATCGAACCTTCTCGCGGCGATGACGGCACGGTATTTGTCCAGCAGGGTGGCGGCCGCAATAAGGAGAAAGATCCCCCATCTCCTCCGCGAATCGCCTTGGCTAGCGAAAACTACGGGCGCATCGTTCGAATGCTCGAGAAAAAAGTGCCGGTCACCATGCAGCTCGACATCCAGAATAAGTTCTACGACGACGATCTGAATTCCTTCAACATCATCGGCGAAATCCCCGGCACGGACAAAGCCAAAGCCGACGAAATCGTGATGCTCGGCGCGCACTTCGATTCCTGGCACGCCGGAACCGGCGCCACCGATAACGGCGCAGGCTCCGCCGTGATGCTCGAAGCCATGCGCATTCTCAAAGCTTCCGGCCTCAAGATGCGCCGCACCGTCCGCCTCGGCCTCTGGACCGGCGAAGAGCAGGGACTTCTCGGTTCAGCCGCCTACGTTAAGCAGCATTTCGGCGATCCGGAAGTCGGAGACACAGGCAAAAACGTAATCAAGACTCTTCCCGAGCACACCAAACTCGACGCCTACTACAACATCGACAATGGCACCGGCAAGATTCGCGGCGTCTATCTACAAGGCAACGAAATGGTAGCCCCGCTCTTCTCCTCATGGATGGAGCCCTTCCACGATCTCGGCATGAACACCCTCACCATCCGCAACACCGGCGGCACCGATCACCTTTCCTTCAATGCGGTTGGTCTCCCCGGTTTTCAATTCATCCAGGATCCGCTGGACTACGACACGCGCACCCACCACTCCAACATGGACGTTTACGAGCGCATCCAGGAGCCTGACATGAAGCAGATGGCCGTAATCGTCGCCTCCTTCGTCTACCTGACCGCCAATCGCGACGAAATGCTCCCGCGCAAGCCCCTCCCTAAACCGCGTCCGCCGCGCCCGCCGATGTAGGGCCCGCCCGCCGCAGGCGGGCGGGCCGCGCTTTTGTCGGAGAGGTGGGCTGCGTCACCCGCCTCTCCGGTCGCGAAACATCGCCCGCAACATCTCCCTTTTCATGCGTGACATTCTGCGTTGCCCCACGTCTGATACTCCCAGGGGGATGCTATGACCTCGTTCTGGCGTGACCTTCGCCACGCTCTGCGGTTTCTTCGCCTTAGTCCCGGTTTCACCCTCATCGCCGTCCTCACCCTCGCTCTTGGCATCGGCGCGAATACCGCCATCTTCCAACTCATTGACTCCATCCGCCTGCGCACCATTCCGGTCAAGAACCCCCAGGAGTTGGGGACCATCAGGATTGCAGACCGCCATTGGGGCTCCGGCCAGTTTTCGAGCCAGTATTCCCAGCTGACCTTTGCCATGTGGGAGCAGATCCGCAAGCGCCAGGAAGGATTCGCGGAAATCGCCGCATGGTCCGACCAGCGATTCAACCTGGCCACCGGCGGCGAGGTCCGCAAAGCAAAAGGCATCCGCGTCAGCGGCGATTTCTTTCAGGTCCTTGGCATCGAACCGATCCTGGGGAGGCTGCTTGGTCCTGAGGATGACCGGCCCGGTTGCGGCGCGTCTGGAGTAAATATCAGTTACGCCTTCTGGCAGAGAGATTTTGCCGGCGACCCCTTCGTGGTTGGAAAGCGGCTCACCCTGGATGGCAATTCGTTTCAAGTTATCGGCGTCACGCCGCCCGGCTTCAATGGCATTTCCATAGGCGATACCTATGACGTTGCCGTGCCGATCTGCGTCGAGCCGATCCTCAACCCCCGCAACAACCGGCTCACGCTTCGTCACGCTTGGTGGCTCGCCTCGATTGGCCGCTTGAAGCCCGGATGGACCATTGCGCGCGCCAACGCCCAAATGCTTGCGGTCACCCCGGCTATTTTGCAAGAAACCATTCCGCCCGTGTACGAC
>JBGPIX010000282.1:0-7030 GCA_041485085.1 Candidatus Acidiferrum sp. | reverse complement strand
CCTGGGCGATAGACGCTAGACACAGCACCGCTGCAACCAGCGCCATGGTGAACCGCAATGAGAGAATCCGTTGGGGTGTCATAAATATTCGGGTCTCCTTTCGAATCGCTTCGACCTTCAAGAGACTAGACGCCAGATGGGCGTGGCCTGTTAACCAGAGACGGTGAGATAAGGCATATTCGGTGGTAGTGTCGGAACTGCCCTGAAGAGAGACCTTGCAAGGATGAATCTTCGGTGGAAGGGGGGCACAGCCGGCTCCCCACTCCCAAGGAGACTTACCATGAAAGCGTTTGAGCACACCGTGACCACCGAAAAGTCTTTTGATGAGACAGTCGCGGCAATCGAGAAGAAATCGGCGGAGAAGGGCTTTCGCGTTCTCCATACGCATGATGTGGCGGCTACACTAAGGGAAAAGGGCTTCCCACGCGAGCCGCTGAAGATCATCGAAATTTGCAATGCGAAGTACGCCAGCCAGGTACTTGAAAAGGACGTGAAGATCTCCCTGATGCTGCCCTGCCCGATCAGTGTCTACGTGCAAGAAGGTAAGACGCACATTAGCACCCTTCTACCCAGCGCCATTCCTGACTTCTTTCCCAAGGCGCATATAGAGGGGCTTGCTGGCGAAGTCGAGGCAATTGTTCTTCGGATCATGGAAGAGGCGCGGGTGTAATTATGTATGAGTCTGAGTCCGACCATTGTTAAGGGCAAAGCGGAAGAGTGAATGGCCATCGAAGGGAGAAGGCGCTCCGCCTCACAGCAGTCAATTCACTTGGCGTTGGGCGGGCGCTGTGCCCAGTCCCGCTCGTAGGTGCGCCAAAGGTAGATGTCGCCGAAGCCGAAAGAACTCCACCAAGTGTCCAGCATGGCGCGATCGAGGCGGAGGATGCCTTCGCGAGTTACGGCTGCGGGCGGCGGGGCGAGCAAGGCGAGGCGGTCGTAGACACCCGGGCGATCGGCATCGCTGACCCGTGACAGCAAGTGCCAAAGAGTCATTGCGTCACTCTTGCGCGCGTCGGTGAGCAGGATACCGAGCAGGGCATTGCGCTCCATCGGCGTTATGGGTTCAAAATCGAACCGCGACAGCGCGTTCTGGAACGACGCGGAAGCATCTTCCATGTACGGTGTGCCCGGACCGATCTTCGGCCGCGTCTTGCAGACGGCTCCGGCGGGAATGAAGGATTCGTGCCCGTTCAGTTTGAAGCCCACCCAGCCCATGGTGGTGCGCAGGAGGCCCGCGCCAGAATCGTCCACGTGCAGCGTGTAGACACAGCCGAGATCGACAGCGACGGCGGAAGGCGTATCCACGACAAATTCACCCGGGGGCGCCCAGATGACAGCGTGAATGGTGCCACGTTCGAGGGAAAGTCTTTTTCGTCCCGGACCGTTTGTGACCAGCCGAAGACGCGAGCCAGGGTCCACTTCAACGCGTCCCGTTTCATCCAGCGTGATGCTGGCGCGCGAAGAGCTATCGGTCACAAGAGTCTGGCCAATTCCCAGCTTTCCGGGTCCCGACTTCTCGCCGAGGGAATGCCATCCAACCCGTGGTGTACCTTCCAGTCGCGCAACATCCCAAGACGGCCCGAGATTTCTATCCGTTCTCTGGCGCAAGAAAAGAAACGCACTCACGGCGAGCAGAAGGGCGGCCGCGACAGCGCCTAGTTGATACGACCACCGCAGGTTGAAAAAGCTCCAGCGTTGCTTCACGGGACGAATCTCTGCGACCTGATTAAAATCAGGAGCAGGTTGATTGTGGCGATACCGCCCCAAAGTCTTTTCGAGTTTTTGGACTTCCGGGTCAGGCTCCCCTGAGCCATCCCACAAGTAATCGTCTTTCATAAACTATTCCTTAGCCTCATGATGCGCCTCTTGCAGATTCCGCCAGCTTCTCGCGCAGCAATTGCATGCCACGATAAAGGTTCACGCGAACCGAGCCGTGAGTCAGCCCCGTACGCGCCGCGATTTCCGGCCCGGTCATCCCCTCGACCAACCGAAGAATCAGCGGCTCGCGATAAGGCTCCGGAAGCCTGCGGACCACGGCCAGAATTAAAGCCGCCTCTTGCTCTGAGGCGTCGCTCGCCGTACGGTTCTCCACATGGTCTTCTGAAACCGGTTCGGTGATCTTCTCGTCGGGAATCGATTTACGGAAATAATCATTCGCTCGATTCCGCGTGATAGTCCCCAGCCACGCTCCAAAGCGAGAGATGTCTCGCAAGGAATGGAGTTGCCGTAGTGCCAACAAAAACACTTCCTGGACAAGGTCATCCACTTCGCGCGGCGGGACGCGTGCGAGAAGAATGCCGTGAACCACGCGCGCATAACGGTCGTATAGACGCCCGAACGCAGCGCGGTCACCACCGCGAGCGGCGCTGACGAGCGAGTCCTCCTCGCGTGTTTCCGTGACGGGCCAGACAGTCACAGCCTGACGTTCCATGCTTGCAGTCCGAAAGTCAATGCTGTATCCCACGTTTAAGCGATCAAGTGGAAATGCCCTTATGAGTGGAAGACGCCAGGAAATAGGAAAGTGTTAACACGGGCCCTCGCTTTCTGCATCCCATTGGAAGCTTAACCGTTGAATCACAAGTGGTTACACCAATACTTAAGTGAGATTTTATCCGCGTTGACAACATATTTAGGGTTTCCTGCGTCCAATGGTATGGAGAACAAAAATCGGAAGGCCCCCGGTCACTGGGACAGTTATTGGTTGGCCGAATCGTTTGCCGCCAGCAACCCCGCCGAGTTAGCGGTGTTATACTTTATAGGTTGTGCCCTGGCTGGATTGGGGCTGGCCGATCGGCGTTCAACTGAGACGAAGAGGGCTGTGGGGGCCTGGACAAGAGGAGTAATCGACATGGGAGAGCAAGTGAGAGAGCTTTTCAACTGGGCGAGGCGCCGCAAGATACTTGCGGGAGTGTTCGTCGCCTTCACCCTGGCAGTCGGAATTTTGATCGGGTCAGTCGTTTCCGGGCGCGTCTCGGCAATGAAGAGTCTTGGATTCGCGGGGACCACGGCAACCGCCTTGGCGGTGCCCGACCCAATACCGGCGTCAAGCTCATTCGCATCCATCGTTAATCGAGTCGAGCCCGCGGTGGTGAATATCGCCACGACGCAAGTGCTGGAGCGCAAAAAAGGTCCGAAAACCCGCCGCACGCCGCCGAACGATCAGCAGGATGATCCGATGCAGGATTTCTTCGACCGCTTTTTTGATGGACGGCAAGATGGGCCGCCGCAGGCCGAGCGCAGCTTGGGCTCGGGCGTCATCGTCGACAAGCGCGGGTACATCCTGACAAACAATCACGTGGTGGAGCAAGCCACAAAAATCCAGGTGCAATTGAACGGCGACACCACGCGCTATACGGCGAAGCTCGTAGGCGTCGATCAGGAAACGGACTTGGCGGTCATCAAGATTGATGCCAACAAGGAATTGCCCACGGCAAAACTGGGAAATTCGGATGGCGTGCAAGTGGGAGACTGGGTCCTGGCGATTGGCAGTCCCTTTGGCCTGCAAGCCACCGTCACCGCCGGAATTATCAGCGCCAAAGATCGCGGGGGAATCGGGAATCGTCAGTTTCAGCGCTTCCTACAGACCGATGCGGCGATCAACCCCGGCAATTCGGGTGGCCCGCTGGTGGATCTTGCCGGCCAGGTGATCGGAATCAACACAGCGATTATTACGGGTGGACGCGGCTATGAAGGCGTTGGGTTCGCCCTGCCGTCAACCACTGCGATTAACGTTTACGACCAGATCATCAAGCAAGGCCGCGTCACTCGCGGATCCATCGGCGTCAGCTTCCAGGAAGAATTGAGCACCAACGCGATCACTCTGAAGTCGTTGGGCGCTCCCTACGGCGTGGTGATTGAAGGCGTCGAGCCGGGCAGCCCGGCGGAGAAAGCCGGTTTGAAGGGCGGCGACGTGATTACCAGCGTGAACGGTCAAGCCGTGAAGACCGGGAATGACTTGGTGAACCCGATTGCCACAGCGCCCATCGGCAGCAAGGTGAAGCTCACTTTCATTCGCGACCGCGCGCAGAAAGAAGCGACGGCAGAGGTCGGAGACCGCACGCGAGTATTCCCGAATTCGGCCGGCCCACTGGGCGACCAGCCCGGCGAGACGGTGCCGCCGGAGTTCGGCTTGCACGTGGAAGAGCTCACGCCGGACCGCGGTCACCGCGTCGGAGTGGAAGGCCAAAAGGGCGTACTGGTGACGGAAGTCGATCCGGCTTCGTTTGCCGATGATTTGAATTTCGTTCGCGGAGACGTGATTTCACAGGTAAACGGGGAAGCGGTGAGTACCGTCGCCGAATACCGCAAGGCCGTCGCCAAGCTGAAGCATGGCGAGGATGTGGTATTCAAGGTTCTTCGCCGGCAGGACAGTGACCGGATCCTGACACTCTACTTGTCAGGCAAAGTTCCGGCCGACAATCAACAATAGTGATTTAGCGATAGCTGACACACACCCAAATGCGAGTGCGAACTGCGAACCACCTGGCCCTGACGCTGCTCCTAGCGGCAGGGCTGGGTGTCTGCGCAGCTTCAGCGCAAGCGCAGAACGCGACACCGAAGAAAACCACCGTTTCCAAGCCGACTGGCACTTCGCACCGTTCCAAGTCATCCAAAAAATCAAGCAGGCGGGAGCGGGGGCAAAAAGCCCCCACCCCCGACCGCATTTCCGAGATCCAGCAAGCACTCGCGAAAGACGGTTCGTTCCCTGGAAAGCCCAGCGGGAAATGGGATGTTTCCACGATTGAAGCGACGAGAAAATTTCAGGAAGCGCACGGCCTGAACCCCTCGGGGAAGCTCGATGCGAAAACCCTTCAACAATTGGGCCTCGGTTCCGAAACCGCGGGAATTGCCCCGCCCATTCCCCCGGTGAGCTCAACCTCTCTGCGGAAAACAACATCCGCTCCCGCTTCCCGCCAGCAGTAACCCACAGCTCTTCGCGATTGCATTCCATCGGCAACTGAATTAGAAATCAGACGTTGCGCCGCCTGTTTGTGCGCGGACGAAGGGATAAATCTGCCATGAAAATAATGAGGTTCCTCGCGGCGATGCTACTGGGCGCAGCATGTGTGGGAGGCATTGCTGCTCAGGACAAGACGCCCGCGAAGCCGGTAAAGGCTGTGCGTTTCGGGAAGCTCTGGGATGCCAAAGGGAAGCTTTGGACGAACGCCATCGTGATCGTGGAGGGCGACCGCATTCGTACTGTGACCAACGATGCTTCGGCGATCCCGGCGGGCGCGGAAACGATCGATCTCTCAAAATACACGGGCTTGCCCGGACTGATCGATGTGCACACGCACATGACCATCTACACCGACGAGACTCCGGGCGAGCCGATGCTGAAGCAGCTCACCAGCAACTCCCCCGCAGTGGAAGTGTTTCTCGCCCGCAAAGGCGCGCTGCGCACGCTGGAAGCAGGCGTGACGACGGTGCGGGATCTCGGAGCCGATCAGTACATGGACATCGCCATGCGCGACCTGATCAACCGCGGAGAAATGATCGGTCCGCGCATGTTTGTGTGCGGCTACGGTCTGTACGTCACTAACACGGCTTACAAGCCCGGCATCAATCCTCCGGCAGGAGGAATTGCCGATGGTGTGCCGGAAGTGTTGAAGGCAGTGCGGCAACAGATTGCGGCTGGTGCGGACGTAATCAAAATGTATGCCTCTACGGGGACGGATGACGACGTAACCGGTTTTCAGACGTACAACTATGAAGAGATCAAGGCGGCGGTAGATACCGCGCACAAGTTCGGAAAGAAAATAGCGATCCATTCCTACGGCCCGGACGGCGCGCGGGACGCGGTGCGCGCGGGGACGGATTCGCTGGAACATGCTGCCGACATGGACGATGCGACGATCGCGGAAATGGCGAAGCGCGGAACGTTCTATGTTCCAACCATCGATCACAACCGCTATTACCTCGATAACTGGCAGAAAATTGGCTATGCGAACGGTTTCCAAGAGAAGACCAAGGCATTCATTGAGCGCAACCTAGAGACGGCGCGCAAGGCGCACAAAGCTGGAGTGAAATTCGCGATGGGCTCCGACGCGATTTACACGATGTTTGGGCAGAATACGCGCGAGCTGGGCTGGTTTGTGAAAGCAGGCATGACACCCGAGCAGGCCCTGCGCACAGCGACGACCAATGCCGCGGAGCTCTTGGGGAAAGAAAAAGACTTGGGTGCAGTCGCGCCTGGATACTTTGCGGATCTTGTGGCGGTTGACGGCGATCCTCTTGCGGACATTGATGTCGCGGTTTACAAGGTGAAATGGGTGATGAAAGGCGGCGCGGTGGTGGCGGACAAGACCAGGGGACAAGTTCGCTAGTGAAAAACCGAAGCGCAGAAGGGCCCACGCTTTCCTGCCTGCGGCAGGCAGGCAAAAACCAAAGACGAAAGGGTGGGGTACCCGAGAATCGTCCCGCGGGTCGATCTGTGCTCCACCCACCAGGTTTCGCCAACCGACAAAGCGGTGCTAGGTCGGCTCTATGACGTGCAGCCCCCTAATTTGAGCAAAATGCCGTTTGTTAAACGTGGCTACGTCGCTTCCACGCTCCAGAGCTGTTGCGCCAACGATTAGGTCGTAGAAACCGATCATTTTGCCGGAAACCTCCAACTCTGACCAAACTCGTGCGTGCTCATACGCGGTTTGCTCGGTATACGGGATGATCGGCAGGGGCTGCAAAACAGCTCTTAGGTAGCGCTCGCGCGTGGTCCTGTGTTTTCCGGTTGCCCGTTCTACTCCATGCCATAGCTCGGCAACGGTGATCGCGGCAACCTCAAACCGGTCGTTGGGACGGGAAGCCACCCACTTCTTGAGGTCGAAGGTGCCCCGCTCGCCCCGAATGATGACGTCAGCATCGAGAATTATCGCCATCTGTTGGGCGGAGCCTTGAGCCTTCTGCGGGCGGTTCGCAAGTCACGGCGCCAGGTCCTGGCTTCGTTCCCCGGCAAGCCGGTTTTAGAGAGCGCCTCCGCCAAATCGCGCCCGGCGCACACTTTCTCGTCGTCCGGGACAAGGCGAGCGAACGG
>JBGPIX010000281.1:0-7042 GCA_041485085.1 Candidatus Acidiferrum sp. | reverse complement strand
GCGCGTTCGAGATCAGGATCGTCTAGGTTATATTGCAAGTACCGGCCAAGCGATTGCCAATTCCGGTCATTTGATGGCTCTAACCTGACGGCTTTTTCAAATCCTTCGAGCGTGTTCAGCTCCACGCAATGATTCGCAAGCGCGGCGCGTATGCTGAAATAGCCTAGAAAGACGGCAGTCGCAGTTGCCATCGCCAACGCTAGAAGTCTTCGAGACCGCGATAAGAACACCGCTATGCGCTCCTCAATCTGAGAGTACACGCTTCCCTTGCGGGAATCTCTCGAGTTTGGTCACTCACGAACACCTAGCCGCAAGCGTTGATTATCCATCCGTATGCCCCAAATTGATTCTGAAACCGAGCATTCCGCGCGCATTCTCGCGGTTGACCCATGCGGGCGCGTTCATAGCAGCTTTCGCTGGCTGGCGCTACTGGTACAGTTCGGCGGTGGCGAGCACGGAACCCGATGTGCTGTCAGCTCCGCCGACGACGAGCACTTGGCCATTGCCTAGAAGCCGGTTGACGATCCTCATGAACGTTATCTACTATTACGCACTCGTTTGGGTTGCTCTATTTGTTGGAAGAAAGCTGAAACTTGGCCAAAACCTGGGCTAGGCTGACGCGACTCCGACCACTGCACACAAGATCATCTGAGGCAATCCACATAAGTCAAGTGACCTTCAACAAAAACTCGTTTCCCCGAATCGGACTTCGGGGGAGTCAGCATTGTGATGAAATCAAGTGCCGATCACTTGACGGGGTTCTAGGAATTATCTGTTGAACACCTGAAGGCTGCAAATCCGTTTGTCACCCGTGCCGCTGAAAAGAAACCAGAACCGGATCATTGGCCCTATCTGCCCCCTTTTGCCCTCGCGTGTCTTTGTTAAGTGTCCATCCATCAGGAAGATGGATGGTAGGGGCGGTGGGGATCGAAATTGCACTCCACTTCAACAAGTCCTGAGTTGTTAAAGGCGTAGCACCACTGCCCTTCTTCCAATTGGTGTCAAACGGTGTCGGGAAAGCTTTCCATCAATTGGCGTGATGCAAAATGCAGTTTCATCTGTCCGGTAGTGCATCTGCCTGTCCAATACTCACCTTCCAGCATGCGAGATGGAACGGTCACAATCTTCAAATGTGCGGCACCATCGTGAATCGGACTTCTGTGCCGGATAGTTGCTTTTGATCGATTCGTGTAGTTATAACTCAGCGTGATCGAGCCGGTTTCTTCTTCGACAGAGATTTGTGCTGCTCTGCTGTAACTCTCCGACTCCTTTGTAAACATCGTGCAGCTAATAGATGAAAACGTCTGTCGGATAACTAATATCATTCGAAGAGGAGCTATCGCTTCATCCGTGTTAGGTTTTTTCCAAGTACTCTGCAACTCGCCTTCCCACGTCCCTTGAAGATCGGGAAACTTAACGAGCCAACCCTTAAACCAACGGGAACGCCACCACCACTTTGTGAATGCGAAGGAAATGACAACGAAAATTGTCACAACGTCTGGAAGCTTTCTTATTGCCTCCCAGTTGATGGAAAGAGGTGTGCCGGTCATTTGGAGCACCCCTACCCAGATAAGCAGCATCAATATGATGCAGACCCACAAGAAAACTTCCTTTTTGACATTGTTCATGGTTACTGAAACCCCAAGTCGGACCACACGGCCAGGATGAAACTATTGGCTTGAGAACACGTCCAAACTTGCTCCGCATCGAAGAGTGGTTTTTCCTGATTTACTTCTTTCCAGTGGGCGCAGCTCTGGGGATTCTGAGTGCCGTCGTACAGGTACACCAGACTCTCGCGGATCACGGAAGTATATGTGGCTAGCCGAAGCGTTTCATCGGGAACGTTGTAGGCAAGGCACTCGAGTAGAAATGAAGGGACAGGTTCGGCAGCCGCAATTTTCTCCTCTTTCATCTTATAGCGAAGACGTTTGAGGATGCGTGCCACATCCTTAAATCGCTGACCCGTAGCTGTATTCTTTGCAACGCCGTTTGCGTAATTTTGTTCTGGCCAATTCACAATTCTTTGACCGTTGTCTGGAACAAAAGCCACTCCCGCAATCGAACTTCCGTCCCTTGAGAACTTTTTGTACAAGAAACAAGGTACGGCATCAGCAGCTATTCGATAGCTGTTTTCTCGAATGTCGAAAGCTTTTTTCCCAGGAACTACGTGGCCATTCACAAAGTGAGACGTTAGCGCTGACCCGACGTCATTCTTGAACTGCGGATAAGAATAGATTGCAGGCACGGTGAAGTTGAAGTCACTGGGAGACATTCCCGTCGGTAGATCATAAAACATGCTTTCCTTACACAAGACACAAACATCCACGTCACTATCTTGGCGCACATTGGTTCGATTGCAGTATGAACCTTGAGCGAACGCCTTAATATTTCGCTTTACCAGTCCGGGGTGAGCGTCTATTGCCTTGCGAATCGCGGCGACAGCATTATCGCACTTTGTCTGCTCCGTCTCGCCGGGAGCCTTGGCCCATGACTGAAGTGAGTCTTCTAAGCCCATCTTTACCCCCCCCCCCCACTAGTTGCTTGACACTATCATAACTGATAACTATGGGCCAGCTAAATTATTCGCTTTCTCTTCGCTGTCACAATTTCGGCGTGATAGAATTACTTAAGGGTTTATACACAGAGGAGATGGAAATGGTTACTCGAAGTCCAGCCGGCAACGCCAAACTTCTTAAAGATCAGTATGATCTTTTGAAAGACGCTCTGAACGATTTCTATGCGGGCGTCGATGCTAGAGCAATCGATGTAGCCGTTCGCATTAGGACTCTTGTTCATGACTCCGACAAGAGTGCCGCCTTTCTAGCCACAATAGATCCAAATTATCGGGCACTCGATATCTATCACAAGCCACCTGTAGGAGAGAAGGTCGTCTTCGCAATTAGACAAAGCATTCAAATGACCGGAGATGGCAAGTCAAAAATTATCAGGGATGACTTTAAGTTGGCTCTCCATGAGTTGGTTCCACTGGAGCGGTGGTGGACAGAGGATTACTTGAAAATTGGGCCAGTGCATTCTTCTAAGAAGCAGATTGTCCTTGATGTGGCCAACAAGGATGGGGGTGCTCACGTTGACCCCGTGGTGCCTACGAGACACGCTGCTGCCTGTGAGCCTCCATTTCAATTCGGTGTGAACGAGAATTTCGTTCGTCCGAATCTTGCCCGCAGTACCGTAGCCCAAGCGGGTAATGAGCTACAGGACTATCTTGAGCGTCATTTCCCAACCTACATAATTTGACGGTTCAAACGCTCCATTTTTCTTCAAAAACGCGCGTAATTCCTTACCCTTCTTGGGCTCTAAGGAAGGGAAATTCATTCCCTGTTGACAAGAAATCCAGAATGTTATATAATTAAAGTTCTGTGACAACTAAGTTAACTTTCTGAGCCCCTACAGTAACAACGCCCTCGTGGAACTCACGGGAGAGAGCGCCGAGCTTGAAGAATGGCTGAAGCCCATTACAGCCGAAATGAACAGTCACCCACTACACGTAAATGAAATCACGTGGAAAACAAATCTAGCGAACTAAGAAGAGGAAACCGCGCTGTTGATCGACTACTGCCGACAGCTGGCCCACGACGGTAGTTTCCGTCCCAATTCAACAGCCGATTGCTGCAGAGCCTTATTTGAGAAGCGGTGCTTAAGGCCAGAGAGGATCAGCAAACGAACCGGCAAACCGCTGACGGACAAGGACACCCTGCAAGTACTGTCGAACGAAGGAGACTCCTTAAGTGGCGGAATAATCGATGCGAGAAGTGCAATCGCACAACGTGGCCAGCTCAGACATTGGAAGCCGTTCGCTATTCAGGGATTCGTGCAGCCCTACTGGAATTCCCTCGGCACTCCTCACGGTAGATTCACGTCCGAAGCTCCCTGCCTCAACAACCGCATCGTCCCGATTAGAGAGACTATCGAGCCCGACTCCCGCTATAGCTTTCTGAGTCTTGATCTGGGCCAAGCGAAATACGTCACCTGGGCAAGTCTTTCAGGAGACTTGGCGCTAGGAGAGATGTTTCTACAGGGCAAAGATTTTCACGAGGAGATGGCACGAGAGATTAAAGCAGTCGTTCCGGACTGGAATTTCGCTGGTCAGGAACCGCGTGCAGCCGGCAAGACCCTTACGGGCACGTGATCGGCAATCAGCAGCGTGATGCTGTTGAGAATCGATCAGCACGAATCGAACAGTTCGCAGTGAACAAGCTCAATTGGTGTCAAACGCCTTATTGGTGTCAAAAGCCTCAAGAAGGCGTTGCAAATGAAAGAGATTGGTAGGGGCGGTGGGGATCGAACCCACGACCTTAGCATTGACGTGCCGTGAGAACGCCTGCGGGAAGCCTTCCTAGAGACCCTGGCGTAGGTAGTTCATAGACCCGAGTTCTTTCGGAGAAAGCTACAGGCCATACAATGCTAACGCCCGCTCGGCGCGTCCAAGATCAAAATGGTGGGTGCGCAGAACCTCCAGGTAACCCAGCTTATCCCCCATGCACAGCTTGTGGTCTGCTTGAAGCTTGTAGCCGCGGCAGGTGCCGCAGATACACTGAAGGTTTTCGCGGCGGTCTGGATTCCCTGCCCTCAATCGCCGGATAAGCCTTGCTGGCACGATGTGATCCACGTGGCGCCTGGCCCCGGCTTGCTTGAAATCTATTTCGCAAAACTCCACTTCGCATCTTCCTCGAAGTGCCGGGATTCGATGACTTTTCCAACCCCTGCGCGCTGGGCTTTGGCCAGGCCACTTCCGGTCCACGCCTTCCCAGCGTACCGCCTTCTCTTGCGTCCTGAATCGCGCCTTGCAGAACTAGCAGCGGCGGTAACGGTATGTCTTGCGGCGGCGAAACAGAGTTTTGAAGACTTCCGTTCGCCTATCTCCACAATAAGGACAGAGCATAGTGATAGACCTCCTTTCGTCGGAACGTTTGCCCTCCATCAAACCGGAGGAGACTCTGATTGATGGTTTAAGACCTTGAGTACCAAAGAATTAGCAGGCGCGATGCAGGCAGTTCTTGTAGGAATGAAACCTACGTCGGATGAAGCGAGACCCGCTTCCTGCCGATCACGCTCTCATGCTCTATTGACTGTTCGGTTTCGAAAGAACTTGCGATACCCTTCTTGCTGACAAGCGGAGCACTCTTTGGATGTTTTCTGGCATGTTGCAAATCTATGCTTGACAAATCGTATGGGTCATACGAATATATAGATGAAGACGTACTCTACAGCTGAAGTAGCGGAGTTGGTTGGGATCAGTTGGGATACTCTGCATCGTTGGATGCGGGAGAAGAAGATACCTACTCCACCAGCAAAGACCTTGGGAAGACTCAAGGTGCGCCTCTGGAATGAAGAGGACGTAGAGCAGGTATGGAAGCACAAGGCCGAACACTACTGGGGTAAAGGCGGACGTAAGAAGCGAAAGAAACGAAGAATGTGATGTAAGCGGGACGCGCCGGTGTTACTAGCACCGACGCGCCCCTGACCACCATCACCTCGCAGGGAGGCAACGATGGCTGCAGAAGAAGTTATCCATTTTCCATTCTGGGCGCAACTTTCCCGGCGTCCCAATTCCCCGGCTCTTTCTCCACCTGAGCCGGTCGCGGAATCCCCTCCTTAGCTGAAGACATGACGGACGTTTGCCCCTTGCGGCCAGATTTCGGGCCCCTCCGCCATTCGTGTGTCCAATCGGCAAAGTGGACTGTATGTGTCGCACACGCAGCACAATGAGCCAACGCAGCAGCGAATCCTTACGTTGTGAATCGGTGTTACGAGGCGTAAGTAAGCGGATGTTCGATGGGCGAATGGAAAGCACCACTCAGTCTCAGGGTCCGACAAGCTCTCCGAGTTGAATTGGAGGCGTTTGCATCCAGAGAGAAGCGAACCCTCGGCAACATCGGGGAGCTGATCTTGGAATGGGCCTTCGAGCAGCTTAAGACTGCGGGTTCAACCGAGCGATTGCTGCAATACAAGATTCGGCCGTCCGTCAAGCGGAGCCCTGACAATCTCGTTGAGAGGCACAAGCTGTGAACACCTTTTTCACAGCTCGATTGGCCCCGCTGCCTCTCGCATTGAAATACGGTGCAGAGGAAAATGCGAACTCACCTGCTAACTCCCTAACCGACGAAGTCCTTCTTGCGCGCCTTCAAGCTGGTGAACAAGAAGCCCTCGGCTGCTTATTTGAACGCTATGCGCGAGTCGTGCGCAGCATAGCGGCCCGGATCCTCAGAGACGCCGCGGAGGCCGACGATCTCGTCCAGGATCTCTTTCTCTTTATCCATCGGAAGTGTGCGGTCTTCGACAGCTCGAAAAGCTCGGCGGGTTCCTGGATTGTCCACATGGCCTATCAAAGAACGATTGAGCGGCGTCGCTATCTCGCCACTCGTCATTTCTATGCGCGGCCGGAGATGGGGAGCCAGACCGATCACTTGGTCGGAAATCCGACCGTAGAGCACGATTATTCCGCAGAGACCGTGTTTGGTCGTAATGGTCTAGAGAAGGTGATGGCCGCTCTGTCAGAAGCCCAGCGAGAGACCTTGCGGCTGCATTTTTTTGAGGGGTATACACTGACGGAAATCGGTGCGAAGCTCGGCGAACCTCTAGGAAACGTTCGGCACCACTATTACCGCGGTTTGGACAAGTTGCGGAAGCAAATGTTTGGGCGTAAGGTGCGGGGCAGTTGAACTCTATGGCGAGAAGCGGGGACAGGCAAGAGGACGGGAAGTGGTCGGGCATGCGACCGCACGAAGAATTCCTTGAACTTTGTGCCCTCTCGACTTCAGGCGAGCTGTCCAAGGAAGAACAGGAGAAGCTCAAGGACCACCTAGCAACGTGTGCCGATTGCCAGCAGGCTCTCCGAGAGTATGAGGCAGTCACTGATGTCGGTGTGCCTCATTTGGCTTCTGCGCTATCTACGCCCACCTTACATGAACCAAGCTCAGCGCCGCGCGGAGCGGTCGAAGCGATGTTGGCGCCCGAGCCGGCGCCAGTTGAAACGACACGCCTGAATTCAGATCCGGCAGAGCAGAGCAAAGGGCTCGTCTTC
>JBGPIX010000280.1:0-7046 GCA_041485085.1 Candidatus Acidiferrum sp. | reverse complement strand
GCGCGGCGCGCGGATTCAATTTCGGTTATCATGGAGAGCTACGGTTCACAGCGAAAGGACTGTCAGAATGGCGATCAATGCGGGCAATTCTTTCCGCACACGCGACAAACTGAACGTTGGCGCTCAGAGCTTTGAAATTCATCGCCTGGAATTTCTCGAAAAGCAGGGCGTCGCCGATTTGGCGAAGCTTCCCTTTTCGCTGCGCATACTTCTGGAGAATCTGCTGCGCTGCGAGGATGGCCGGTTCGTGCATGCTGAAGACATCCGCGCGCTAGGGAACTGGCGGCCGGGCGCTCCGGAAAAAGAGATCGCTTTCATGCCCGCACGCGTCCTTCTTCAGGACTTCACCGGCGTACCTGCAATCGTCGACCTTGCGACCATGCGCGAAGCGGTGCAGCGCATGGGCGGAAATCCAAAGCGAATCAATCCATTGTTCCCCGCCGAGCTGGTCATCGATCACTCCGTGCAGGTCGATAATTTTGGCACCGCCAACGCGTTTGGACTGAATGCGGAGTTGGAATTTCAGCGCAACGTCGAACGCTACGCTTTCCTGCGCTGGGGGCAGACGGCATTTCAGAATTTCAAGGTCGTTCCGCCGGACACCGGCATCTGCCATCAAGTGAACCTGGAATATCTCGCGCGCGTCGTATGCGCGATGCCTTACGGCAACCGTTTTGAGGCTTATCCCGATTCGGTGGTGGGCACGGATTCGCACACAACCATGGTCAATGCGCTCGGCGTTTTCGGATGGGGCGTTGGCGGCATCGAAGCAGAGGCGGCGATGCTCGGCCAGCCTTCCTCAATGCTCATACCTGAAGTCGTCGGTTTTCGTCTCCACGGGCGCTTGAGCGAAGGCGCGACCGCGACGGATCTCGTTTTGACCGTTACGGAAATGTTGCGCAAAAAAGGCGTCGTGGGGAAATTCGTCGAATTTTATGGCTCGGGTCTTTCTACGCTAAGCGTTCCCGATCGCGCCACAATTGCAAACATGGCCCCCGAGTATGGCGCGACCATGGGCTTCTTCCCGGTTGATAAGGAAACACTCGCCTATCTGCAATTCACCGCGCGTTCGGCGGAGCAAGTCGCTCTTGTCGAAGCCTACTGCAAAGAACAAATGCTGTTCCGCACGGACCAGACGCCTACGCCGCTTTTCAACGACACTTTGGAATTGGATTTGGGAACAGTCGAGCCCACTGTCGCCGGCCCCAAGCGTCCGCAGGATCGCGTTGCGCTACGCCAAGCCAAGTCTTCTTTCACAAAAGTGGTGGAAGGAACGCCAGCGAAGCATGTCGTTGTTCGAAACAACGGCGACTCGTTTGACCTTTCGAGCGGCGCCGTGGTCATCGCCGCCATCACCAGCTGTACCAACACTTCGAACCCCTCGCTCATGCTGGGCGCGGGTTTGCTGGCAAAAAAAGCGGTTGAGCGCGGCCTGAGCGTGAAGCCCTGGGTCAAGACCAGCCTTGCACCCGGTTCGAAAGTGGTGACTGACTACCTGCTGGCCGCAGGGTTGACACAGTATCTCGAGAAATTGAACTTTCATCTTGTCGGCTACGGCTGCACCACCTGCATTGGCAACAGCGGCCCGCTGCCGGACGCCATCGGCGCGGCCATCAAGGACAACAATTTGATCGCCGTGGCGGTGCTCAGCGGCAATCGCAACTTTGAGGGCCGCATTCATCCGCTGGTTCGCGCGAATTATTTGGCTTCGCCGCCGCTCGTCGTCGCTTACGCTCTTGCGGGACGGATGGACATGGATCTCACCACGGAACCCCTCGGCAACGATCCTGCCGGTAAGCCGGTCTACCTGAAAGACATCTGGCCGACGCCGCAAGAAATAGAATCAACCGTTCGCTCCTCTGTGACTTCGTCGCAATACAGCAAGCAATACAGCGAAGTGTTTGAAGGCGATGCACACTGGAAGTCGTTAACGGTCCCGCAAGGCGACATCTACAAGTGGGACCCGAAATCGACGTACATCAAGCTGCCGCCGTATTTCGATAACATGCCCAAGACGCCTCCGGCGCTCGCGGATATTCACGGCGCCAAGGTACTGGCCATTCTGGGAGACAGCGTCACCACCGATCACATTTCGCCAGCCGGCTCGATTCCCGTGGATTCGCCCGCGGGAAAATACCTCATCGCCAACGGCGTGAAGCCGCATGAATTCAACTCCTACGGAGCGCGGCGCGGCAACCACGAAGTCATGATGCGTGGCACATTTGCGAATATCCGGCTGCGCAACCAATTGGCGCCGGGCACCGAAGGCGGCTGGACTCTTTTCCTTCCCGACGGCGAGAAGATGTCGATCTACGACGCCGCCGTAAAATACCGAGAGGCGGGAGTGCCGCTGGTCGTCCTGGCAGGAAAAGAATACGGCTCGGGTTCTTCGCGAGATTGGGCGGCCAAAGGCACGCGGCTGCTCGGCGTGCGTGCGGTCATCGCCGAAAGCTACGAGCGCATTCACCGGAGCAACCTCGTCGGCATGGGAGTGCTGCCTCTGGAATTCAAGGCGGGCGAAAATCGCGAGACGCTAGGTCTGAGCGGACACGAAGTTTTCGAGATCGAAGGCGTCGCTTCACTTTCGCCCAAGAAACCAATCACAGTGCATGCAAAATCGGGAGACGGGAGGGTAAAGACTTTCTCCGTAATCGCGCGCGCGGATACCCCGGAAGAAGTCTCCTACTACCATCACGGAGGCATTCTGCAATACGTTTTGCGGCAGATGCTCTAGAGTTCGCCAAAATTCCTAGCCCCTAAGTCCCCGGAAGTCCCCGTCCGGGGACTTTTTATTTGCGCAAGCGCTTTAAGTTTCACCAAATTGAAGTAAGCCCTCTCGCCTCCATCAGAAACATTCAGGCTCTGAGGGAAGTCTTTTTCGTCAAAAGGATGGGGCGATCATTAAGCAATAGAGAGCGCGCAAACGGGAAATGTGCGAGCGGAACAGCCTGAACGCTATGCAGATTCTTCTTTGAGAGACTGTCGCCGATTGATCCACCAGAGAAGGGCGAAACCCAGGACCAGCGAAAAGAGACTCACAATCTGCGCATTGGTCATCCAGTAGAACACTTTTGGATTGATGCGGATGAACTCAACCAGAAATCGCGCAATCCCCGTCAAGATCAGATTGGCGCTGATGATTTCGCCGTGGGAACCTCCGCTGCTCAGCGCTTTGGTGGACATGCGCCACAAAAATGCCGCGATGATCACCCCTGCGAGAAACTCATAAATCGGCGTGGGGTGCACGCGCTCCATCGTCGGTACGATGCCATTTGGAAAACTCATGCCCCAGGGCAGATTCGTCGGCACGCCGTAATCGCCGTCTCCTGACAGCAAACAACCAAGCCGCCCGATCGCGTAACCCAGCGCTCCCGGGGCCGCGCAAAGATCCATGAATTCCAGCACCGGAATATCAAAATGCCGCGCCAGGAGGACCATAGCGATTAGCGTTGATAAAACCGCCCCGGACCACGTAAATCCATACCGGCTGATCAGCACCGCTGGATTGGCAAACAGTTCGCGCGGATTCTCCAGCACGCTATAGAGCCGCGCAGCAACCAGGCCGGAGACTCCGATAATGCCAATGATGAGAAATGCTTCGTCACCTTGGCTTTTCTTGTCCGCGTCTTTCAGGTAGCCGCGCTCGATGAATTGCGCGCGGTGACGGTTGATATCAAATTGCAACAAATAGGCGGCAGCTAGCATGCCGAACGCCACCATGAGCCCATAGGTTGGTATCGAGAGCGGCCCTATATGCAGGAATGGAATCATCGCGGGAAAAAGTCTGCCTCCTTGATAAGTATACATGACGGAGGAAAAGCACTTCGGGACCGACCATGCGGCAAGGCAGGAGCGCGACATCACGAATTCGCTCTGCTCGCTCCCATCCCCGGAAGACCCATCACACACTGACTAGTTTTCCTGCGGGTCGAGTTCCTGTTCCTTGCGCCGGTACAGGGCCGCTCCGAGCAGCAACCAGATGCCGAATGCGATCCACTCTGCCAGCGAGAAGTGCCCCGGGAATACAGGCAGAATCTTCATCAGGAACAGCAGTAACGAGACGGCAATTCCCAGCCCGGTCACGATTCGCATCGACGTTCGTTTCTCCACCATCCAGAAGGACAGGCATGCCGCGAACCATCCCAAGGCCGACGCCATCGAGCCAACCTCGGTAACGGGAACAAGCAACGCATCGCCCAATAGCAGCCCGGCGAGCGTCCCCGCGGTTATTCCCAGAACTGCTACGGACGGCGTCAGAAACTTCTCATGCACGGTGCCGAAACGCGGATGAATCGTGCGACGGCGGCCATAGGCGAACAGCAAACGGCTCGAAGCTACGAAGTTGCCGTTGAAACACTGGAACAATCCGAAAAGGGCCATGGTAAGAATCAGCCGGACGGGCCACCGGGCTCCCAGCGCCTGTTCGAACGCGATCGCGGTTGCGAATCGCTTTCCGATCAAACCTTGCCAAGGAGCGATGTACGCCACCGCGGCGACGGCAAGGACATAAAAACCCGCGCCGACAAAGAGTGCCATTACAATCGCGCGAAAAAATCCTGTCGAACGAAATCCCGGATGTGCTTCCTCCGCTACTTTAGGCGCCGATTCGAATCCAGTCATGAAATAAGGCACGATCTGGAGGGTGAGCAGAATCGATGCGAACGGGGTCGCACGAAACATCGGATGAAAATTGGCCGGAGCCCCGCGCACGCCGCTGATGCCCAGCAAAACAACGAAGAGGAGCAGCACCATCGCCGTCGTCCAATTCTGGAAAGTCGCGCTCAAGCGAATGCCGCGGTAATTCAATACCGCCAGAAAAACGGTGAGCACAACGCCTAGAAGCAAACGCGGCAGGAAGACCGGCTGACCAGCAACGCTGTACAATTCGAATGAATTCAGAGAAGGAAAGATGTACGCCGCAAGTTTGCCAACCGCCACCGCTTCCCACGGGCACACGATGAAGTACGCCAGCAGCATCATCCATCCGGTAAAATAACTGACAATCGGCGGAAAGACTTGCGCAGTGTAAGCAGCTTCCCCAGCCGCATCCGGTAGTCGTTGCACCCATTGGCCATAAACATAGCCCACAGGTAGCAGTAGAATTCCACCCAAAGCGAACCCAAGCATCGCGCCAAGCGGCCCGCCGCGCCCGAGCCAGTCGTCCATGAGCACCAGCCAGCCAACTCCCACCATGGTTCCAAATGCCAACGCGAAGTAATCGGCGAGGCGGAGTTTGCGCGCGAGCGTGTTCATGATTCCGTGTGGCCTCGATTCTATACAGCTTCTCCCATTGCGCCACCAGTTTTGACGAGGCGTTAACCTGCTGCTAATAAAATCGGCTTAGAACTCTACACGCAGGAAAACCGGGCTGCGACGCCTTCGAGTTCGCGCCTTCCCGTTAGTGCGTCCGACTCCGCGTTTTCCATTTGTGGTTCAAAACTGAGAATTTCAAGGAGAGACACCCTATGCATCACCGCTTTACGAGGGCTTTGGCTGTAGTGGCCGCTTCGGCCATCACTCTTTTGCCCGTATACCCGGCATCAGCGCACGATAAAGACGATTCTTCGACTAAGACTCCCATCAAGCACGTCGTGGTCATTTTCCAGGAAAACGTCTCGTTCGACCACTATTTCGGCACCTATCCGCACGCCAAAGAAAATACTGACGGCTCGAAGTATTTCGCCGGCGCGAAGGACGATACCCCTCGCGTGAACAGCCTCGAAAGCGCGGGACTCCTCGCCAACAACCCCAATGCCGCAAATCCCTTTCGCATCGATCGCAGCAATCCCAATACTTGCGACGAAGACCACGGCTATGGAGACGAACAGCTCGCCTTTGACGGCGGCTTGATGGACCGCTTCGCCAAGGTCAGCTGCAACGATAAGAACCTCGGCGCATTCAGCACCATGGGCTATTACGACGGCAACACGGTAACCGCACTCTGGAATTACGCTCAGCATTTCGCTACGAGTGACAATTCTTTTGGCACCACTTTCGGTCCTTCGACACCCGGCCTTCTCAATCTCGTTGCGGGAAACACGTTTGAGGGCGCGATCACGAATGGACTTTCCGCCAAGGGGAACATCGCGGGCCAGGCAACTTTCGGAGCTGTCATCGGCGATCCGGACCCCGGTGGTGACGTTTGCTCGAATCCCAAGCGCACGCAAATCACGATGTCCGGGCAAAGTGTCGGCGATCTCCTGAACAAAGCGGGTGTCACCTGGGGCTCCTTTATGGGCGGGTTCGCGAACTGCGCGGCTGTCTCCACCGGAACGACCGGACTCACGACAGCCGACTACATCCCCCACCATGCGTTCTTTCAATACTGGCAATCGACCCTCAATGCCAGCCACACGCCGCGCACCTCGGTAGCGATGATTGGTCGCCAGGGCGATGCGGCAAACCACGAGTACGACATCAACGACTTCTGGGATGCCGTTAAAGTCCATAACATGCCGGCCGTTAGCTTCCTGAAGGCGCCGGCCATCCAGGACGGCCACGCGGGCTATTCCAATCCTGTGGACGAGCAGATCTTCCTCGTCAACACCATCAACGCTCTGGAAAAAACCGAGGAGTGGAAGGAAACGGCGGTAATCATTTCCTACGACGACTCGGACGGCTGGTACGACCACGTAATGGGTCCGGTTGTGAACCAGTCTAACGTGTCCGATGACCAACTCCTCGGAGCCGGCAATTGCGGTACGCCAAAAGCCATCGACGCCAGCGGAACGATTCAGAACGGCCGCTGCGGTTATGGCCCTCGGCTGCCGCTGCTAGTGATCTCTCCCTTCGCACGCAGGAACTACGTCGATCATAGGGTGACCGATCAATCGTCCATCCTTCGCTTCATCGAGGACAACTGGAGTCTGGGTCGTATTGGCAATGGCTCCACGGATGCCATCGCTGGCACGCTAAATGGCCTGTTCGACTTTGACGATTCCGGGCACAATCGCAAACTTTTCCTCGATCCGGCCACCGGACGCGTCGTGAGCGCGGACGCTGAATAACTCAAACCCGGGATTCAATCTTCCATAGCTCTATTCCTC
>JBGPIX010000279.1:0-7165 GCA_041485085.1 Candidatus Acidiferrum sp. | reverse complement strand
TTCATCTGCGTGGGCACCCCGCCGAAGGATTCCGGCGAAGCGGACCTTTCGGCCATCGACAACGTGGCCCGGCAGATCGCCGCTGAAGCGAAAACTCCTAAGCTCGTCGTCGAGAAAAGCACCGTACCCGCGCGCACGGGACTCGAGCTCAGCCGCGCACTCGCCGCTTATTCCAAAAACACGAACGTGAAACACCGCGTGGCTTCCAATCCCGAATTTCTTCGCGAAGGCACCGCCGTTTATGATTTTTTCCACCCGGACCGCATCGTCGTTGGCGTTGAGGACCCCTCTTCCGCCGCGGAACTCCGCGAAATCTATCGCCCTATTCTCGAAAAGACTTTCCGCTGCCCGGTCCACAACGGAACCTGCCCCCCGGGTCACAAAGCCGAATTTCTCGTCACCACAATCAATAGCGCCGAGCTCATCAAGCACGCCTCAAATTCTTTCCTGGCGCTGAAAATCAGCTACGCCAATGTGATCGCTGATCTCTGTGAAAAAATCGGCGCCAACGTCGAGGAAGTGACTCATGCCATGGGCCTCGACGCACGCATCGGCGGCCAATTTCTAAAAGCTGGTCTCGGCTATGGCGGGTTCTGTTTTCCGAAGGACGTGCAGGCGTTCATTCACTTGGCGGCTTCTGTCGGAGTGGACTTCGACATCCTGAAAGCCACGGAACGCGTAAACAAACAACGCATCGACAGATATTTCGAGAAAATTCGCCAGGCCCTGTGGGTGGTGAAAGGCAAGCGCGTGGCCGTGCTTGGACTGGCCTTCAAAGCCAACACCGATGACATTCGCTTCGCGCCCGCCCTGGAAGTTCTCAAGCGCCTGCTCGAAGAAGGCGCCATCGTGCATGCTACGGACCCAGAAGGGATGCCACGCACCAAGGCTCTCTTCCCGCAGGTGCACTATCACGAGGACGCCTACCAGGCTTTGCAAGACGCCGATGCCGCACTGGTTTGCACCGAGTGGGATGTTTTCCGCAAGCTCGATTGGGAGCGTGCGGGACAAGTCATGGCCCGCAAACTGGTGATCGACGGCCGCAATCTCTACACGCCCCAAGCCATGCGCGAAAAAGGCTTCGAATACTACTCCTTCGGCAGGGAATAGCTTTCGCGCTAGCCACAAAGATGCCGGATTCCCGCATCAAATGTGCAGGTCCGGCATTTCACTTTTCAATTTCCCTATTTTTTCTTATACACTTCTTTGAAATATGCCAGCGTCAGCGTCAATCCTTCATCCAAACCCACCTGTGGCTCCCACTTCAGGATGCGCTTCGCCTTGGTAATGTCCGGGCATCGCCGTTTCGGGTCGTCCTGCGGCAACGCCTCGAAAACGATCGGCGGCGGATTCTCAAAATGTTTTCGAATATGCTCAGCGAACTCGAGTATCGTTATTTCCTGCGGATTTCCGATGTTCGTGGGCAAATGCTCCTTGGACATCATCAGCCGGTAAATCCCTTCAATCAGATCGGAAACGTAACAGAAGCTCCGCGTCTGCTTCCCATCCCCATAGATTGTTAGCGGCTTGCCGCTCAGCGCTTGATAAACGAAGTTTGGCAGCGCGCGGCCGTCATTCAGCCGCATCCGCGGCCCGTAGGTATTGAAAATTCGAACGATGTGCGTATCCACTTTGTGATACCGGTGGTAAGCCATGGTCATCGCTTCAGAAAAGCGCTTAGCCTCGTCGTAAACACCTCGCGGTCCGATGGGATTGACGTTCCCCCAGTACTCCTCGTGTTGCGGAGAGACTTCCGGATCACCGTAGCATTCGCTCGTGGAAGCCAGAAAAAACTTGGCGTTCTTCGCCAGCGCCAGGTCCAGCGCATTCTTTGTGCCGACGGAGCCCACCATCATCGTCTCGATGGGATGCTTCAAATAGTCGGGCGGGCTCGCCGGCGAGGCGAAGTGCAGCACGTAGCCCACTTTTCCCACCACCTTCAGCGGTTTGCTCACGTCTGCTTTCTGAAACTTGAACTTTTTATTTTTCGCCAGATGGCTCAGGTTGCCCTTCGCGCCAGTGATGAAGTTGTCCAGCGCCAGCACGTCCCACCCTTCCGCGAGGAGTTTGTCACAGAGATGCGACCCCAGAAACCCCGCCCCGCCCGTCACTACTGCACGCATGCAACCCTCCTCCGCAGAATTGATTGGACAGTGTAACGTGAGCGCGTGGGAACCTCCAAACTACGCCACAGGCCTCATCACCTTCGTGCTCTTACAAGTAAGGATCCCTCGGGACGGCCCTCAACAACAGCGGGCGCTCGCCTGGCTGGCCTACTCCCTAAACAAAAACAAAAAACATCACATGAGTCCCGGCACCGCGCTCTTCATGAATGACGCCGCGACAGCCTACGCCGTTCTCGCTTTGACCGAGACCAACGAGCGTTGAGTTGGAACAATTTCTTTAAGCTTTTCGGTTACAACATCAATTCAAAGCAGATAAACGGCGCTTTGCGATAAGTCACGCGGCCGACTTCACGAAATGTTCGCACTGACGGGGAAACGGTTGTCGGTCCGGGCACAGACCCCGCGACAACAACCAACGTATACGATAGCCGGGCGACGCCAATTGACCACCGCAGCGCGGCGGGATAGCATGCGCCCGTTCCTCAATGGCAATCCCAGACCATCCCGCTGCGGTTTCACGGCCGCGCTCTCGCACTCGATGCGCTCTTCTCGCCTTTGGTGGCGGCGGCTTGGTTCTCGCTACCCTGATTTTTTTCGGCATCGGCCGCTGGCTGGTGGTGGAAGACCCCCTCGGGAAAGCGCAAACGATTGTGGTGCTCAGCGGTGCGATGCCCGCGCGCGCTATCGAAGCGGCAAAACTCTATCGGCAGGGGTTCGCGCCGGAAATCTGGCTCACTCATTCCGCGGAGCCTGCCGAAACTCTTGAAGAAATGGGCATCCCCTACGCCGGCGAGGAATACTACAACAAGCTCGTTTTGATTCACGAAGGCGTGCCGGCGGAAGCGATTCATGTCCTTGATCCACCGATTGTGAATACCGCTGACGAAATTAAGATCGCCGCAACGGCCCTGGCGCGTGGAAAAGGTGAAGCCGTAATTATTGTTACGACAAAGGCGCACACGCGACGTACTCGCTTACTCTGGCGCAGGATCGCAGCCGGCCAGGGCCGCGCCATCGTGCGTGCCGCGTCTGGTGATTCTTTCGATCCCCGGCACTGGTGGCGCACCACCGGCGACGCTCTCGATGTGGTTCGTGAAGCCCTGGGCCTGTTGAACGCCTGGGCCGGCCTGCCTCTTCACCCCGCGCGATGAAATGGAACATTTTTCTCGATGTCAAAAACGGAGGACTCTTTAGAAAAAGAAAAAACGCTTACGCCGTGGCGGGGGCAGTTCATCTTCTAATTCCGGGACGTGCGGCAACTCTCGCCCCTCGAACGCGGCGAGCGGATTGTCTTGAAAAAGTGCGCGCGCCTTCTCTTGGCCAAACCGGTCGACAACCACGTTGTAAGCGGATTGCAGACGTAGCGGCCGTGTTCGCGTGTTGTGCGCATCGCTGGACACGAAATGGATAAGGCCTTCACCGATCCACCGCTGCGCATCCTGCTGCGCACTGGCGCCGAAGCCTCCGGTCAGTGCGCCTCCGGTCACCTGCGCGAAACAACCTTGGCGCACCCATTTTTTCAAACGCTCCGGATGCGCGCGCAAAATGCCGTTGCGCTCCGGATGCGTAATTATCGGCCGCACGCCGGTCAGCTGAATCGCGTGCAAAGTTTGGTCCATCGAAGGTGGAATTGAAAACTCGTTGAACTCCAGCAGCAGAAAATCGCGTTGATTGATGCAAAATTGCCGCGCATCCTTGCGCAGTGACGAAAGATTTTCCGGATTCAGATGGAAGTCACAGCCCGTCGCGATTTGCAGTTTGTCGCCGATTTTGTATTGAAGTTCATCGCGAAGCTCACGCACGTGCGCGAAATCAAAATGGAATTGGCTGCTGGAATGCGGCGTCGCGACGACATGCGTAATGCCATCGGCGATCGCGGATTCCGCCATGGCGATGGATTCTTCCATGTTGGCGGAACCATCATCGAGGCCCGGCAAAATGTGGCAGTGCAGATCGACCATTCGAATGAACCGTCCTTAGTGCCACCAGGCACTGAAAGCTTGTAATGCGCCGAGCCCGAACAATATTCCTGCAAAGATCTGGCGCATCAGCCGCGGCTTGATCCATTTGGCCACTTTTCCCCCGGCGATGCCGCCTAGAAACACGCCAGGGATCAGCAGCAATCCTGTTTTCCAGGAGACGAATCCTTCTTTCGAATAGGCCATCAGTGCCAGCACTCCCGTGGGCGGGATGAGCGCGATCAGCGAAGTTCCCTGTGCGCGGTGCTGTTCGAATGCAAAGAGCAGCCCGAGGAGCGGCACCAAAAGTACGCCGCCGCCAATACCAAACATTCCGGAGGCAACTCCGCAAACGCAGGCGATGGCGAAGATTCCTGCGCCGCGGCCCATGGCGTTAGACACGCGGCTTCTCCTGCGCGATGCCAGTCGCGTTCGTATCTCCGTGCGTCTTTCTCCAGAGCAGAAATGCCGCCACCATGAGGAAACAACCGAATGCTCCTTTTAGTTGTCTCGAAGGCATAGGGAGCGCGATCAAGCTTCCTGCATAGCCACCGAACAGCATTCCCATCACGCACAAAATTCCTGCATTCAAGTCCACCTGGCCTTGCTTCCAGTATTCGCGCAAAGCGCCGAGCCCTATGGGTGGCAGCAATATGAAAAGCGACGTGCCTTGCGCCATGTGCTGGTCCATGTGCAAAAGATAGACCAGGGCCGGCACGAGGACGACTCCACCGCCGATGCCCAAGAGGCCCACCAGCACACCAACGCCAAGTCCAAGCAGAAGAACGATTAATGTCATGGTGACAGGGCGGCTCTAAACGTATCGCCTCAACGATTCTGATTAAGCTCTTCTATCTTCCACCCTCCGGGCGCTGTCGGCAACCCGCGTTGAACAAGCTGTAACACTGAAAAATGCGCGGCTTTTTTTGTTTGCGCGGAACCTGCTATATTTACTTGTCTTTGTCACGTCGGCCCTGTGGCCTGTTGACGGCTGTGCGGCCGTCCGGAACGCGGAATCCCCGAAATCGTGAATCTTTTGACTTCGACCAGGTCGGGGTCAAACATAAGAGGAGTGCGACGGAACACATGCCCATCGACCGGAAACCCGAGTTTTTCAAAGGCGCCCAGCTAAAAGTGGGAATCATCGGCTGCGGTTACGTCGGACTGCCGCTGGCGCTGCGCTTCGCCGAAGCGGGGCACAAAGTCACGGGGTTTGATGTTGATCCCCACAAAGTGTCGATGCTGAACGCCGGCAAGTCTTACATCGAGCACATTCCTCAGAACAAGATTCAACAGTTCGTGAACAGCAGGCACTTCAGCGCAACGAACGATTTCTCGAAACTGAAAGATGTTGACGCGATTCTGATCTGCGTGCCCACGCCTCTGGATGAGCGGCGTGAACCGGATCTAAGCTACGTCGAGCAGACGGCCATTTCGATTTATCCGCATTTGCAAAAAGGACAGCTGGTGGTTCTCGAGTCGACGACGTACCCGGGGACAACGGAAGAATTAGTTCTGCCGATTTTGGAAAAAAGTGGCTTGCGTTGCGCCATCGCGTCCGGCCCGGAAAATGAAAACATGGCGTGCGATTTCTACCTGGCGTTCTCGCCGGAGCGTGAAGATCCTGGAAATAAACAGTTTGGGCTGGCGCAGATTCCGAAGGTTGTTGGCGGATTGAATCCTCCGAGCGGGCGCGCGGCGCAGGCGCTGTACACGCAGGTGGTTGCGCGCGTGGTTCCGGTGAGCTCGACCCGCGCGGCAGAGATGGCCAAGCTGCTTGAAAATATCTTCCGCTGCGTGAATATCGCGCTGGTCAACGAGCTCAAACAGCTCAGCCTGCGGATGAACATCGACATTTGGGAAGTCATCGACGCTGCGGCGACGAAACCTTTTGGTTACATGCCATTTTATCCGGGCCCCGGCCTTGGCGGACACTGCATCCCGGTGGACCCCTACTATCTTTCCTGGAAAGCCCGCGAATATGATTTCGCGACCCGCTTCATTGAACTAGCAGGCGAAGTCAATACGGAAATGCCTTACCACGTGGTCAACGCGGTCGCAAACGCGCTGAACGATCATAAGAAGAGCATGAAGGGTTCGAAGATTCTGGTGCTCGGCGTTGCTTACAAGAAAGATGTGGATGATCTGCGCGAATCGCCAACGCTGAAAATCATGCAACTTTTGCAGCAACGTGGCGTGCATCTCGACTACAACGACCCGTATTTCCCTCAACTACACAAGATGCGGCACTTCAACTACGAAGGCATGAAGTCGGTGCCGCTGAATCCGCAGACGCTGGGAAGCTACGACGCCGTGATTATCGCCACCGACCATTCGAGCTACGACTATGCGGCCATCGCCGATGCCGCTAAGCTGGTGATCGATACGCGCAACGCGACGCGACGCGTGGTGCGTCACCGCGAAAAAATCGTGCTCTGCTAGGCAGCAATGACCTCGTCTGCCGAAGAAATTCGCCGCCAGCTTGAGGAAAGCGCTCGCGTCAAACAACGTTTTTCCAATGAACTGGTAGGCAGAATCGCACAATTCGCGGAAAAATCTGCAACTGCGCTTCGTGCGGGCGGCAAGATCGTTTTTTTTGGAAACGGCGGCAGCGCCGCGGATGCGCTCCACCTCGCCGCGGAACTAGTGGTTCGGCTGCGAACGGAACGGCCGGGCCTGGCGGCTCTGGCTCTCACTACCAATCCGTCAGTGCTGACTGCCGCAGGAAACGATTATGGATTCGAGCGAATCTTTTCCCGGCAGGTTGAATCACTCGTCGCAAAAAACGACATCCTTGTAGCGCTCTCAACGAGCGGCAATAGCCAAAATGTCATTCGCGGCCTGGAAGCCGGGCGCGCTCGCGGGGCCTATCTTGTGGGTTTCACGGGGGAGACTGGTGGGAGCATTGCCAACAAGGTAGATCTTCTATTGAATGTCCCTTCGAGTGACGCGCAGCGCATCCAGGAATGTCACATCACTATCGGCCACATTGCCTGCAGCTTGATCGAGCAACTGGCTTGTGGCTAGGTCTCCCCGCAAACGAACAGGTCTACAGTCGCCGGTTGCGAGCTTCTTAGTTTG
>JBGPIX010000278.1:0-7175 GCA_041485085.1 Candidatus Acidiferrum sp. | reverse complement strand
GGGATTTTCTTTTGCGATCGTCCAGCAATCTTCCAGCAAGTTCATGGGCCATTTCGTTTTGGACAGCCGCGTCATGGGCCACTTGGTCGTGGAGGCCTCGCAAAATCTTTATTTCGTCGGTCTTGTCCTGACCTACGTTCTATGGGGCGCCATGCTCAAACTGCGTGAAACGCGCACGCGCCTGATTCAGTTGGTTCTCGCCCTGGGCCTCTATTTCAGCGTCTTTGCAGCCTGTTACGCCTTGCGGAATCTCTCTACTGGCCTGACAAACATCTGGCCCTATCTCATCCCGATTTCGGGCTGCCTGTTGCCGCTGGCTTGGGCTTATGCCTTTTGGCGCATCCCGGAAGAGGCACGCATCGCGCCCTCTCGGCTCGCCGTGGTGCCCCGATGATGGCCGGCGTCATTTTCGTCTTCTCCGCAGCGGCTTTGCTGCAGTTTTTCATCTCCTACTGCCGCTCGCTTATTGCTGCTTCCTCGAAGCAGGCTCTCTCTGCCGAAGTGAAGGACGTTACCGGCATCCAGAGGCTCGCTTCTGGTGATGATTTCAAACGTGTGATGCAGCTCTTGCAACTCTGCCCGGAGCGCCCGGAAGACCGCAATAGTGTCCAGGCGATTGGAGCCTATTTCAGCCTCTTGAATTTCCTGCGCGCCACGGTTGCCCGATTCGTTCCTTCCATGCAGGATTGGACGGAATCGGAACGCGGGCATTGCGCCTATTTCGCGGCCGTCGCCCTGGAGCGTCGCATCTCCTTCAGCCGGGACATGCTCGCCCAGCAAATGGATTCCTGAAGCTTCGTCCCAGGCCTTTCCGTTGACCTACTGTCTCTTTCGCCACAATCCTTCTCCTTTGTCTGCTTGATATTTCAGGCGCATGCTATTCTCCAAATGTTCCCTCCTCACCGGAGTGGATGCGTCCGCAGCGCAAAACTCATCGGTGACAAAAACATGCTCGCAGTGTGGCGCTGTATTGCCGTCAAGCGTACGCGCCTGTAATTTTTGTGATTTATCTTTTTCGGTCGGCCCTTCCGCTTGGGAAGATTCCTCGGATATTTCCGCCCGGGAGAGTCTATCCGCTCACGCGGATCGTGCCTCGGCCGGAAGTGACCTTTCCAATCGACACCCCGTCGTCTCCCATCAAGCGGAGCAAGACGCTGCCTGGCGCGGCGAACTCGCACAACGTCTGGATGCCTATCGCAGCCGGCGGCGAAAGCTTGCGCCCAACGCGGCTCAATCTCGGTTTTCTTTCGAGGACCAGACAGGTAGGCCGCCTGCGCCCGTAGCCGTTGCTGACACTCCAGCACCCATTGAGGATGATTTTTCCTTTACCATCGCTATCGGCCGCCCTTCAAAGAAGCGCGTTCTTGAAGAATCACGAATGGTGATTGATGTCTCTCTCCCGCCGGATTCGGAATCGAATCCGGAAACACAGGTTATTGAAGACGAAAGGAAGTCTCAGCCCGGACTTCATCCCGTGGCCTCCATTGACGATCGGCGCCTCGCGGCGCTGATCGATTTCTGCTGCTTGCTATTCGCCTATGGCGGCTTCCTGATGCTCTTCGGCTCACTCGGCGGGCAATTTACGCTTAGTAAGCTGAACGCCGCCGTTTACACCACGACTTTCGCCATTGTTTATCTACAGTACTTCGCGCTTTTCACTATTTTCGGCGGAACAACTCCGGGCATGATGATGCGAGGCTTGCAGGTGGTCAGCTTTTCCGGCGAGCCTCCCACACCCAGACAAATGCTTCTCCGCAGCGCGGGCTATATTCTTTCCGCGGGAACATTCTTCCTCGGCTTCCTATGGGCGATGTGGGACGAAGATGAACTCACCTGGCACGACCGGCTCTCTCGCACGCATCTGAGTACGGCGCAGACTTTTGCGGATCTTGAAAATTCAAGCGTCGCTCACAGCCAGTAGTCTTTTCTGAATATTCCGCGCGGCCACATTGTCCTGCGGAGAGTCACAGTGCGCGGCATTCACCAGCGATGCGAAGTATCGCCTCGAGACTCCGCTCCACGTCCGTCTCCATAGTCGCCCAGGAAGACACGCTGATCCTCATCGCTGTCTTTCCTTGCCAAACCGTTCCGCCACACCAGCAGGTTCCGTCCTCCTGGACGCGCCGGATCACTTCTCGCGTCACTTCGGGCCGGCCAAAGGACACCAGCACCTGATTGATCACCACGTCGTTCAGCACGTCGTATCCACCAGCTCGTAGCGCCTGGGCAAATCGCTGCGCGTGAGCACAGGTTCTCTCGATCAGCGCGCACAAACCTGACCTCCCCAGCGATTTCAGCGCCGCCCACAATTCGATGCCCCTCGCGCGCCTGGACGATTCGGGAGCATGGTGCATGGGCTCGCGGCGCGATCCGGGTTCGAGATACGCCGCCGTAATACCCATTGATGCCCGCAGCGCTTCGCCATTTCTGACCAACACCAAGCCACTGTCATATCCGACGTTGGGCCACTTATGCGCGTCCGTGGCCCACGAATCGGCCTGATCGAATCCGCGCGTCAAGTGGTCGTACTTATGCGAAATCCGGGCCCACAATCCGAACGCACCATCCACATGCACCCACGCACCCTGGTCTCTCGCCATTTGACAGATTTCCCACGCAGGATCGAACGCTCCCGTGTTCACGTTTCCCGCCTGGATGCAGACGATGGTTCGTTCCGATAGGCGAGGCAATTTTTCGGCACGCATTCGTCCCTGGCCATCTGCGTCCACGATGGTTACGCGCTTCCTCCCGAATCCAGCCAGACTCAGGGCCTTCAGGATCGATGCATGAACTTCAGCGCCCACGACTATTTCAATGGGTGGCGCTCCGAACATCCCGTTAGCCGTGACATCCCATCCCACACGCGCCAAGAGCGCCTGCCGCGCCGTGACGAGCGCCGTGAAATTCGCCATAGTGGCACAAGTAACCAGCCCCCCCGCACATTCCGGAGGCAATCCGAGTGCCTCACAAACCCAGCGAAGGACTATCTCTTCCAATTCTGCCGCGAAGGGAGACATCACCCGCAATGCCGCATTTTGATTCCACGCCGCCGCTAGCCAATTCGCTGCCATCGCTGCCGGAACCATCCCGCCATTCACGAACCCGAAGTAGCGCCCCCCGGTCGTCGCCACCGTGGCTCCCGAGCCAATCTGGTCGAGCCTCTTGATTACCTCGCTCGGGGGAGTCGACGACGCAGGAAAGGGTTCGTGAAGTTCGGCAAGCACTGCCAACGCTGCTTCGGAAGGAGCGACGCTGCGTTCACGGATGTCGCGGACATATCTTCGCGCCCTCTCAGCAGCAAGCTTTAGAATATCGTCGTTCGGCGATGGCTCTTCCTGTCGCGTGTCGTTTGGCATTCAGCTCTTCCTCTCTGTTCTGATCGCGATTCACCGCGCGCGAACACACCAGTTCGCAATGGGCTTACTTTTCGCCCACGCGGATACCTTACTCAGTTTTCGAGGGAGTGAAAGAGCCGAATTGTCCGCTTACTTCTTCACGACTGCTTCATCGGAAGCGATCTTGCCGTCGCGGATGAAAATGATGCGGTGCGCGTGCTGCGCAATGTCGTGCTCGTGCGTTACGAGAATGATCGTGTTTCCCTGCTCGTGCAGGTTTGCGAAGAGTGCCATGATTTCTTCGCCGGTTTTTGAATCGAGGTTGCCAGTGGGCTCGTCCGCCAGCACGATCGAGGGTGAGTTCACCAGCGCTCGTGCAATGGCCACGCGCTGCCTCTGGCCGCCGGAAAGCTCGTTCGGCTTGTGGTGCATCCGGTCCATCAGGTCCACGCGTTCCAGCGCCTTCTTCGCTTTCTCGATGCGCTCTTCTGACGGCGTTCCGTTGTAGATCAGCGGCAATTCGACGTTGTGGAGCGCCGTTGCGCGCGGCAACAGGTTGAACGTTTGAAACACGAAACCAATCTCTTTGTTTCGAATGTAGGCAAGCTCATCATCGTCCAGATCGCTCACCAACCGCCCCGCCAGCCAGTATTTTCCGGCGCTTGGCGAATCCAGGCAGCCGATTAAATTCATCAACGTGGACTTTCCCGATCCAGAGGGCCCCATGATGGCCACGTATTCGCCCTTGCGGATTTCCACGTCCACGCCACTCAGCGCGTGCACTTTCTCCGCGCCCATTTCGTAGACCTTGGTCAGCGCTTCGGTCTTGATCACTATGCCGGAGCTGACCAGATCTTCCCGGTAGGAATCTGTGGCTGCTGTCTCGACAGGCATTCGAATCTCCCTCGTCCTCGGCTGCGCGTCAGCTCTGCTGATCGTCCTGTTTCTTCGGTGCGCTATTGTCGACCTTGACCTGGGACTCCGGCTTCAGGGTGCGCAGTGCTTTGTAACTGCCGACCACGATTTCGTCGCCGGCTTTCAATCCTTTGGTGATTTCGATATCCGTCACGCCGGCAATGCCGGTCTCGACGGGCAGGAACACGGCCTTGTTTCCGTTGACTACAAACACGCCTTGCACTTCATCCTTCTTGGGATCGCCCGGAGCGGGAACCGGTGGCGCTGCCAGCGTCACATTGGAGCTGCCCTGTTTCTTCGCATTCTTGGCCGCTTCTTCCAAATCCTTGCGCGTCCGCACGGCCAGCGCCTGAATCGGGATCGCCACAACATTTTTCCGTTCTGCTGTTTTGATTTTGGCTGTCGTGGAGAGCCCGGGCCGCAGATTTTCCGGCGGATTCGTCAACGTTACAACGACTTTGAAATCCTTCGCTTCCTGCGTGCTCGTCGTAGTCTGCGTGGTGGTGAGTCCCGAACTCCGCAGCACCGCCTGCGAGCCAATCTCCGTCACCTTGCCCTTGAAAATCTTTCCAGGCACCGCGTCAATCGTGACGTCTGCGTCCTGGCCCATCTTCACGTTCACGATGTCCGTCTCGTCGACTTTCACTTCCGCCGTCACCACCGACATATCCGAAAGGGTCATCAAGAAGCTGCCGTTCGAATTCTGGATGCCGGGTACGACGTAATCCCCTACGCGCTCCGGCAAGTAGCTCACGATCCCATTGATCGGAGACGTGTACGTTGTCTTGGTCAGAATATCCTGCGTGTGCACCAGCACCGCGCGGCCTTGATTCACCTGCGAACGCGTTTGATCCAATTGGGCTTTCAGAGATTGCACGCGCGACCGCGCCGATTCCACCGCCGCCACAGCCCCATCATAGGTTGTTTTCCGTTGATCGAAATCCTGTTTGGGAATCAAGCCATCCTTGAAGAGACCCTGTCCGCGTTCGAAGTCCAGCTTGGCCCTCTCTAGATTGGCTTGTTGCGAAGTCAGATCCGATTGCGCCGCCTTGTAGCTGGCTTCCGCAGCCTGCACGCCGGACTCTGCCGAATTGACTGCCGCTGACTGCGCTTGCACGTCCGCATTCGCTTGCACATTCTCCTGCAGCAGCAACTTGTCGCCCTTCTTGACTTTGTCGCCTTCTTTGACAAGGATCGCCGTGATTCTGCCGAATCCCTGGGCGGTTACGTTGGTATACGTCGTCGGCTTGACCTCGCCCGAGGCAGTAACCAGCGATACCAGGTTGTCCTGATTAGCCACCTTAGCCGTCTGAACCGTCACCACGCCTTTGTTGGCCTGGTTCACGCTGAACAGTACGATCCCGCCGAGCACCACCACAGCGCCCGCGCCAATCGCCACTTTATGCCACGTCTTCATTCGATTCCCCTTCGTTACACTACGCTGCCGTCGTTCTTCCAAACTTCCGCCGCGGACCTTGTTCCACTAGTTCCCAAGAACGATTGATCCTGCGGGGACACAGATGTCCGTCCAACTGCTCCTACCCTACATACGCCCAGTCGGGTCGAAATGTTTCGCGGGAGGTTTGCTCCACTTTCGCGGCTCGGGCTTCAAAGCAGGGGACTTACCGGAACCGGCGACTCCTGCCGGCATCGGCCGACCCACTAATCAAGGTGCGGCCAGCCCCGGACACCATTCTATGTTCAAAACACGCGAAAGGAAAGAATTCCCGTCCCACTTAGGCGGGACCCTCGCTTACAACCGACCCACTCTCTTTGACGCAAAAAAGGGGCAAATGGACAGCCGAAAACAGACATTTTTGCCAAATCTGCCCCCTCCCGCGACTATCGTTTAGTGATATACTCAGGCCATTCGGCTGATTTGCTTCGGCCGATCCGTCCGCGGAGAGGTGGCAGAGCGGCTGAATGCGGCGGTTTGCTAATTCACCCTAACCTGTTCGCACGGACCGATTTTCGTTTGTTTTGTTTGCGTTACGAACTTCTCATTTGCACCAAGACACCCCATTTGCGGTCTAATGTTCAGCAAGTGTTCAGCAAATCCCGTATCTAAGGAACCGCTGCCCCTTCCCGCAACCCTCGCATCCAGCCGTACGAAATTCGTTACGTCCATTTGACGCAAAACTTTCGCGGCTTGCGCGGCCCTTTGCAAGTTTGCGAAACCGCCATGACGGTGATGGACAAAAAAATCTTTGTGAAACGCATGCACGAGGCGAACGCCGAAGGGTTCGTTTGCAAGAACCGCTACGCTCCCCATGCGGCGGGGCGCGCCGGACAACAGTTCAAATGCAAATTTGTCACGACTGCGTCTTTCATCGTTGGCCCAAAACCGGACAAGAAGGCTTCAGCGAAAGTGAGCAGTTTGTAACGCTAACAAGGCAAACGAAGAGTGATCAGTGCGAACGGGTTAGAGTGAATTGGCAAACCGCTGCAACTGAGAGTACACAGATCGGAAGTGGTAAAAGGCCGCGAGGATGTAGCCAGTCGGATCTTGTACATAGCAACAGTACATGGCGCCTGCTTTTGGACGCTCGACGACAGATGTTTGTTGCGTGCATCGGACGGAAAGACATTTGTTCATGATTGAAGTCATTGGCAGCTCGCCTGAAAGCAGAGTGTTTGGCCAAAAAACGGGAGCACATGATTTTGAAAACGGTCAGCCACCTTGCTCGTGTGAGTGCCAGAATATACTTCGAAAGTATTCGCGATCGCATACTTATCAAGAACTTCGTGGAGCTTTACGGTATCGGCTCGCAGACCGTCCTGGTCACCTACATCGATGGAGATCGCACGATACCGCCGGAGACTTACGATGCACTGATCAACGAAAGCGAGTGGAGCATTTGCAGCCCATTTTGCAAAAACGTCGAGCTGTGGCGTTCCATCCTTCGTGGGCAGGTCGAGATAAAG
>JBGPIX010000277.1:0-7204 GCA_041485085.1 Candidatus Acidiferrum sp. | reverse complement strand
TTCGAATCGCCGGCGCGGGTGAACGACCACTTCTCCCGTCGCCTGCTTGCGCGAAATCTCTTCCACGGCCTCCACGGCCAGAGACATCGTCAACACCGCTCGCACTTCCGCCTCGCTGATATGCAGCGTCATCGTTTCACTCTCCGCGTTAGTTCCTTGATCTCAACGTGCGAGCGACATCTCAGCAACTCTGGAACCGTCCGACTTCAAAATTCAAATCCACGTCATGTTGCTTCAAACGATTTATTTTGCCGCTGGCTTTGTAGGCTTCGCGGAACCGTGTTTCCCGTAAGCCTCACCCGGTTCCCGGATACGGCGAACAACCGTCTGGTTCAGACGATAGACGCGTTCGTCTTTGTTTCCGTCCATCACGTGGAAACGAAATTCGGGCTCGCCCTTGGGTCCTTTGCCCATTCGAACGGGCAACTGGCCGCACAGATCATTCTCGATGAACGCGGTTTCGTAGCGGCTTTTCTTGACATACCAGGTGTAAACGCGCAACGCCGTAAAGTCGCAGACCTGGCCTTCGGGCCCGCGCGATGCGGCCACAAGGTATTGGGACTTGTCGCCCGACGGATCGCTCACGCGATTCAGTTCGAACCATGCCAGCGGGCGGATATTTGCGGAAGCTGCTCCTTCGCGCACCGGATCCGGCAAGTCCAACTCCACGAAACGTGCGATCACCCAGCCCGCGATCGGCGCAGTCTGATCGCCGGGTTGCGTGGTGTTTGTGGATTCGGCGGCGCGCGCCGCCGCTTCACCGGGCGGACGAGTGGCGACGCCGCGAATCAGGAACCAGTCTTCTTTTTTCGTTTCCTGCGGCTCATTCGAACTGTCTTTCTCGTCCGTGGCTTGCACCCAATCGGCCACCGCACGGCCCACAATCTCCACGGACACGTTTCGCCCGAATTGATAGAGGCGCGGCTCGGTTCGCCCGGGCTGCACGCGCAAATTTGTGGAGACCTTGGTACGCCCGCGCGCCTGCACGAGCATGCCTCGCGTTTGGTCCAGCAATTTGATGCTGCGCTGCCACAGAGCCGGTTCCATCAACTGCCGACTTTCGACCCAGCCAACAATGCCCGCGTTGGTCCGCACTTTTACGTAGTCATTGCGCTTGCCGACCACGCCCACACGCTCACCGTAATGCAGCATGCCGATTTGCTCGCGGACTTGCGCGATGCTGCTTAGGAGCGGTGCAGCTTTTTCGCTGACGAAAGCTTCGCCCAGCGTCTCGCGCCTCGGCCGAAGCATCCAGGCGGCCAAGGCCACCAGGGCCAGCAGCGGCACGGCGATGAGGAGTTTTCTCTTCATGCCTTCGCGCGGCCTCCGGCGCCAACAACACCCATCGTTTCCGGCTTCTTCATGGTTCCATGCTGTTCTTCGTGGTTCGCTAAAGATTGTACCTGAAACGCCGCTGGCGACGCGGCTGGCGGTGAGGCGTTTGGTTTTCTGCTAAAATCCCCAAGCGTTCGAATCAAACTATTGCAACGACTCAGGCTCATACAACGAATCGCGGAGGATTTTTCATGAAGTCGCTCAATGCTCTTCAGCCGCTGGGGTTGCTGGTTCTCCGCGTGTCACTGGGGATTATTTTCTTTTCCCACGGTTATCCGAAGCTGGCGCACTCAGCGACGGGCATGCAGAGCTTCTTCGTACAACACGGGCTGCCAGGATACTTTGTATATGTCGCGGGAGTGCTGGAGGTTTTTGGCGGTATTTTGCTAGTTCTGGGGCTCTTCACGCGAGGGGCGGCGCTGCTGTTAACTATTGAAATGGGCGTAGCAATCTGGAAGGTGCACAGCGCCGCGGGAATCTACGTGGTGCGCGATTACGAGTTCCCCCTCGCGGTGCTGGCGGGAAGCTTTGCGCTAGCCACGGTCGGCGCAGGACTAATTTCTCTCGACCATCCTTTGTTCGAAGGCGGCGGGAGGCCGCGGCCTCCAAAATATTCGAAGCTCGCCAAGTAAATCTCTGCGTGGCGAATGATCCCTGAGCCTGGTTCTTGCTGAAAGCTTAAGAAACGGCGGTGGCCGAGGTCCTGGCCATTCCTGTTGGGCCTTCGTCGGCGGCGATCCAGATGACGATGTAGGCGATAACGTTGGGACCGGGAATCAGGGTCGCGAGAGCCCAGAGGATTCGAACGAGAGTCGGATCCATGTCGAAATAGTCGGCTACGCCGGCGCAGACCCCGGCAACTTTTCTGTCGTTCGTCGAGCGCACAAATCTTTTCCGCGCGGCGTAGTAGGCCGGAGGAGGTGCCGATGCAGGAGTCTCCGGCTGCTTTGCTCCGCAGCTATAGCAAAACCTCGAACCGGCCGCGATGTCTTTTTGGCAGCTTACGCAAGTCATTGGATCACCCCCACAGAGCGATGGTACGTGGCGTTCCTACCTCTAAGTACGAAGATGGGGCCGAGAAAGTTTCCTTCACCGGAGCAATCTAAAGCCAATGGGCTCAATACTCCAGAAGCTGTTTCACCGCCGCCGTGATGTGGCTGGTCTGTGGGAGGATGACATCTTCCAGCTTGGGCTGGTAAGCGCAGAAGGTGTCCATGGCGGCCACGCGCCGGACTGGGGCGTCCAGTTCCTCGAAGAGTTCGTCGGCGATGCGGGCGGCGATTTCGGCGCCATAGCCCCAGCTCAAGGTGTCTTCGTAGGCGACGATGACGCGGTGGGTCTTTCGAACGGTGGCGGCGATGGCTTCCCAGTCGTAGGGCGAGAGCGAACGCAAATCGATGATCTCCACGGAAATACCTTCGCGTTCGAACTGGGCTGCGGCGACTTCCGCGCGGTGCACCAAAGCACCATAGGTGATGATGCTGAGGTCGCTGCCCTCTTTCACCGTGCGGGCCTTGCCGAAGGGAATCGTAAAATCGGGGCCGGGATTCTCCGAGCGGTTGTACGGCTGGCGGTAGAGATGCTTGTGCTCGAGGAACATGACCGGGTCGTCGCAACGGATGGCGGTGCGCAAAAGACCGGCGACGTCGAGCGCGGTGGAAGGCATCACCACGCGCAGGCCCGGGCAATGAGTGAAAATCGATTCGCCGCTCTGGCTGTGATAGACGCCGCCGCCGGTGAGATAGCCACCGATGGGCACGCGCAGAACGACTGGCGCTTTGAAAGCGCCATTCGAACGCCAGCGCATCACGCACAGCTCATCGCGAATCTGCATCATGGCCGGCCAGATGTAATCGAAGAACTGGATTTCCGCGACGGGCTTTAGACCGCGGGTAGCCATACCGATGGCGCGGCCGACGATGCTGGCTTCCGCAAGCGGGCTATTGAAAACGCGGTCGCTGCCGTACTTGCGCTGCAATCCCGCGGTGGCTTTGAAGACGCCGCCCTTACCCTTGACGTGCTTGAGGTGATCTTCGCGGCTGGCGTCGGCAACGTCTTCGCCGAAAATGGTGATGCGCTCGTCGCGGGCCATTTCATCGGAGAGCGTAGCGGCGACCATCTCGACCATGGTTTTTGGCGCGCCGTGCAATTTGGGTTCTGCTTCGAAAGCCGCTGACGTCGGATCAATGTCCGGCGAATACACGTTGAGTCGAACCGAATCGACGGAGGGTTCTTCGGCGGCCAGCGCCTGGTCGGCGGCGTCGCGGACTTCGTTGTCGATTTCCGCTTCCAAGTGTTCGATCTGCTTCTGATCGAGGATGCCTTCGCGCACCAGAAAAAGCGAAAATTTTGAGATTGGATCGCGGCGCGCTTCGTCTTCGCGCTCTTCGGCGGACTTGTACAGTTTTTCGTCGTCGGAGAGCGAATGCGAATAGGGACGCGTTACGTGCGCGTGGATCAACGCGGGGCCGCGGCGCTCGCGGCAATAGTGGACAGCTTCCTTGCAGACGGAATAACTTTCGATGGGATCGGTGCCATCGCATTCGGCTACGTGCAATCCGGGAAAACCTCGCACGAGTTTCGAGATGCTGCCGCCGGCGGTCTGTACTTCAATGGGCACGGAAATGGCGTAGCCGTTGTCCTCCACCAGGTACAGCAGAGGAAGCTTCTTGGAGCATGCGACGTTCAGGGATTCCCAGAATTCGCCTTCGCTGGTGGCTCCGTCTCCGCTTGAAACATAGACGATTTCGTCGCGCTCGTGATGGACGTGCTCGCCGAGCGGCGCCTTTTTGGCTTGCGCTAGCGCCTTGGGGCGGCCCTCGTAGTAGAGCGTGGCTTCGGCGGCGCCCACGGCTTGTACGAATTGCGTGCCGGTGCAGGAGGACTTGCTCACGATGTTGAGTTTCGGTTGGCCCCAGTGGGACGGCATCTGCCGGCCGCCGGAGCTGGGGTCGTCCTTCGCTCCGACCGCGGCGAGAAGGGTTTCCAGCGGCGTTACGCCGAGCATCAGGCAGAGCGCGCGGTCGCGGTAATAGGGATAAATCCAGTCGACTCCCGGCCGGAGGAACAGCCCCATAGCGGCGCAAACGCCTTCGTGCCCGGCACTGGAGATTTGGAAATAGATTTTGTTCTGGCGTTTGAGCTGAATCTCGCGGTCGTCGAGCCGCCGCGAAAGGAACATCGTACGGTAGATGCGAATCAGCGTTTCGTGATCGAGGCCGTGAACCTTGGGGGCGTCAAGCTTTGCCAGTTTGACGCGCGTTTGTAGCGCCATTCGTTCTGCCCTCGAGTTGGAATCCGGAATTGCGCCTTTGCGGAAGTCAATTATAGCGGATTTTCGCTGTGTTCAGTCCAAATTGGTGCCTGGGGCTGAGGACCGTGCCCCTCAGTTTGAGGCCAAATTGGCCTCGAAACCGGAAATCCAGATCGTCCTTAGCATCGGCGAATTACTCCAGAGTCTCGAACTGCTTGTCGGTCGATTCGAACTCCGGGTCGTTGTGGTGGACGACCTTCGGCGAGGCGCTTTTGAATGGTTCCTCGGACGGAATGCGGTCCAGCCAGCGTTGCTCGGAAAGCTTTTCGTGAGAAGAAAAATACAGCCGGACGAGAAGGCTGACTTTCCCGTTGGCAGCCGCGGACTTTTTCTCCACAGGTGGCGCGCTCGATTTAGCGGAAGCGGCCTTGCCCTTGGCTTTCTCTGCGGCCTTTCCTTTGTATTTCTCCGGTGGCGCCGCAGTCGCGTCTGTTTCGGACTTGGGAAGAGTTTCGGCAGCCGCGCTCTCGGGGCGGTCCACTTTGTACTGGAGTTTTTTGTCGAGGCGGAAAGCCTGCCTCCAGCCCTCCAGTTTATGGCGGGCCTGCTGCGCTTTTTCCTCGTCGGTGCCAAAATCGAATCGGATGTAGCTGTGAGCCATGAATCGAGTCTGCGACGCGCCGCACCCTAAGTCAAGATGGCTCCAGATACAAAAGTGCGCATCGGCTACGGCCGAATTGGCGGAGATGCGGCGAAAAGAGAAGTCCCTAGAGTAGAATGAATGGCCGGGAGGCAGCCATTTTAAATTTGCCTTGCAAACTATGGCGTGCAACGCTATAGTGTCTGACGATAGAGTTTAGCCGCGCACGAAATGCAACCTGCACGTCACAATCGCCGGCGTTCCATTTCCGCAAGCATTTGTTTGCTAATGGCCGTTCTGCTCTACGCACCACTCGCAGGAGCTGCGTGGGCGTCGTATCAATCTGCCTGCTGCACGACCGGCCAGTGCCCGATTGCCGCGCATCACCACCAGAAAACTCCCGCGGCACCTATGAATCACATGGATTGCGGGCATGAGATGTCGGGAATGATGGCCTGCGCGATGTCCTGCTGCCACGATGCGGACCGCTCGGTGTTTACTTCGATCGCTTTTGTGCTGCCTCCACCCGTAGCGGCAGCAGCGGTGGCGGCTATCAAGTCACCGATCGCCTTGGTGAAGCCCATGGATCTTCCGCGTACCATCGAACCTCTCTCTCCCCCTCCTCGGTCCCTCTCCGCGGCAGTCTAGCGCTGCCCTGCTCCCACATTTGCTGACCAACCTGAAACCGCGGCTTGGGTGCCGCACGGTAAATCCTATTTGGGAGAAAGATTGTCATGCGCAGATTTTGTTGGGCTGTGCTTCTTGTTTTGGCTCTAGCTGGCGCGGGCCTGGCCACAGTTTTTGGCACGGTGCGCGGTATTGTTCACGATCCTCAGCACCGGCCGGTTTCCGGTGTTCAGGTTGTTTTGAAGGCGCGCGCATCGGAGTTCACACTAAGCACTAGCACGGACGACGCGGGGCAGTTTCACTTTGATGCAGTCCCCCTCGGCGAATACACGGTCGCGATCTCTGATGCAAACTTCGTCTCGGACGCACAGAGCGTCGTGGTGCTCTCTGGTACTGCACCAATTCTGCATTTCGAGCTGCGACTTCCCACGCAGAATGAAACGGTGGTTGTCTCCGCCGATGCGTCGCAGACCGAAACCGTGACGCCGACAACCCTCGTCGACCGCGTGCAAATTCAGGAAACGCCCGGCGCGTCGCGTTCCAACAGCCTGGCCATGATCACCAACTATGTGCCCGGCGCTTACGTCGTCCATGATCAGTTGCACGTTCGTGGCGGCCATCAAACGAGCTGGCTGATCGACGGAGTTTCGATCCCCAATACGAATATCGCCAGCAACCTCGGCCCGCAGATCGATCCCAAGGACATTGACACCCTGGAGATGCAGCGCGGCAGCTACTCCGCCGATTATGGCGACCGCACCTACGGCATTTTCAACGTATCGCCGCGCACGGGATTTGAACGTAACAACGAGGCTGAGCTGGTGCTCTCCGCCGGCAATTTTTATCAAACCGATGACCAGCTCAATTTCGGCGGCCACGGCAATCGCTTCGCCTATTACGCGAGTGTGAGCGGAAGCCGCACCAACCTGGGATTGCAAACTCCCACTTCCTCGATTCTGCACGATGCGGCCAACAGTTTCAGCGGCTTCACTTCGCTCATCTTCAACATCGATCCGCAGAATCAACTCCGACTGATCGTTCAGGCGCGGCGCGATTTTTACCAGGTGCCGATCGATCCGAGCGATCCATCCACGATTCTTCGCGACGTCAATCGCGAGAACGATTCCTTCGCGGCATTCTCCTGGGTTCGCACTTTCGGCCCTGGACTGGTGCTAACTGTGTCGCCCTTCATTCACTACAACAGCGCAAACTACCGCAGCGATTTGAACGACGTCCCCAGCGCTGCGACGCAAGACCGCTCCTCGAAATATGGCGGAGGGCAGGCGAATGTCTCCTGGATCAAGGGACGCAATAATGCGCGGATGGGGCTGTACAGCTTCGCGCAGCAG